>SXIR01000110.1 GCA_005772765.1 Actinomycetota bacterium | reverse complement strand
TGGTCCTTCGAGATTCACACCTGCGGCGCGCAACTTGTCGACGACCGAACGGATCCCCGGACGTTCGAACGCGGCCCGCAGGTTCTCGGCGATGATCGGGCCGACACCGTCGATCGACGTGAGATCCTCGGCCGTGGCCGCGGCGATGCGGTCCATGTGACCGAGGTGCGTCGCGATCGACTGCGCGGCCGTCGGTCCCACGGTCTCGATGCCGAGCGAAACCAACACACGCCACAGCGGTTGGGTCTTGCTCGCGGCAATCGCGTCGACCAACTGCGTGGCCGACTTGTCGCCGATGCGGTCGAGTTTCACGAGCTGGTCGACCGTCAACGAGTAGACGTCACCCGCATCACGCAACAGCCCGGCTTCGATGAACTGGGCAACGCGTTCGTCGCCGAGCCCTTCGATGTCCATCGCGCCACGCCCCGCGAAGTACACGATCTGTTGCAACACCCGAGCCGGACACGCCTCGTTCACGCAGTGGTGATTGGCTTCCCCCTCGACCCGCACCAACGGTTGACGGCATGCCGGACACGCTGTCGGGAACTTCCACGGCTTCGAACCCTTCGGTCGCTTGCTCAGTACCGGGCCAACGACCTCGGGAATCACGTCGCCAGCTCGTCGCACCACCACGATGTCGCCAGGGCGAACGTCCTTGCGCGCGACCTCGTCTTGGTTGTGCAGCGTTGCGGTGCCCACGTGGACACCGCCCACGAAGACCGGTTCCATCATCGCAAACGGTGTCGCTCGACCGGTACGCCCAATACTCACCTCGATCGCGCGCAGCAAGGTCGAACGTTCTTCGGGCGGGAACTTGAACGCGATCGCCCACCGGGGAGCCTTGCTCGTCGACCCCATCGCCCCGCGCATCGCGAGGCTGTCGACCTTCACCACCGCACCGTCGATGTCGTAACCCAACGAGTGTCGAAGCGACTGGAGTTCCAAGCAGCGGGCCTCGACCGCGTCGAGCGCATCGACCCGTGTCGTCTCGGCATTGATGGGGAGTCCGAGTTCGCCCAACCACTCGATCGTGTCGTGATGGCTCGTCAACGTCGGGCCACCGTCGATGGCACCCGTTTGGTAGCAGTACCACGAAAGGTCGCGGCCCGCGGTGATCGATACGTCCTTCACGCGGAGCGATCCGGCCGCAGCGTTGCGAGGATTCTTGAACGTGGGGAGTCCTCGTGTGGCCTGACGCGCGTTCAGGTCCTCGAAGGCGGCGATACGCATGAAGATCTCGCCGCGTACCTCGAGTCGTTCGGGAATGCGGGCGCCCCGCAAACGATCAGGGACCGCCGCAATGGTCCGAACGTTCTCACTCACGTCCTCGCCGGTTCGTCCGTCGCCACGGGTCGCCGCTCGCACGAACCGGCCCGCCTCGTAGACCACCGACATCGCCAGCCCGTCGAGTTTCGGTTCGACGACGTAGGTGGGTGCCGTATCGACGAACTTGAGCAATCGTTCACCCCATGCGCGGAGCTCGTCGGCACCCATCGCGTTGTCGAGCGACAACATCGGAACCAGGTGTTCGACCGGAGCAAAGCTCGACTGGCCCGCAAAGGCAGGGCGCTGCGTCGGTGAATCGTCGGTGACGAGTTCGGGATGAGCCGTCTCGAGCGCGACGAGCTCTCGCATCAGGTCGTCGTATTCGGCGTCGGCGATCTCGGGATCGTCGTCGCCGTAATACCGGTCGTTGTGATACGCCAGTTGCGCGCGCAGTTCCGCGACTCGCTGGGTGACAGACGACCTCGGCACGCCGCGGAATCTACGCGCCGACGGTCAACTTCGTCGCGGCGGCTTGGTCGAAGACGCGCCCGGCAAGCTCGCGAGCCAGTGCGAGCGCGTGCTCGGCCTGACCGACGCCGTGTCCATCCAGACCTGAGGCTGGAGAGATGATCGCCTGCGTCCGTAACGAGAGCCCGTCGCAGCCGCGACGCGACAGTTCGCACCACAGATCGACCAACGACTTCCACAGCGGTGCCGCGGACTCCCCCACGGGTCGGTGGGTCGGCACGGCGCCCCACGAGATGTACCCACCGCCCTCCAGGAACCGCCCAAGCCCCGCGGCGTCTGCGATCAGCGAGGTCGAGACCGGGACGCCGAGGATGTCGGGACCAGCCGACAGCGCGAGGCGCACGTCGCCGTCGGGCCCGACGTTGACCCCGGTCGGGCCACCGACCGCCGCGAACGCACCGGAGAGCAGGTCGCCCGCGTGATCGTGATCGATCGGTGGGCGATCATCGTTCCAACGTTCGAGGTCGGGTTCGTCGAACATGATGATCGCCTGCGCGCCGATCGATTCGCGAACCAGGTCCTCGAGGTGGCGGGCCCACCCGCGCGCAACCCGCGACGCCCGCGGGAACGCGAAGTCCTCGGGAACGCCGGCATTGCTCAAGGCAACACCAAGCGTCAGCGGCCCGGTGACCTGCGCGAGCACCCGCGCCGGCGGGCGCGGCTGTTTCGCTGCGAGATCGACGAACGCGAGGATCCCTGCATGTGCGTTCGGATCGAACGAAAAGTCGAGCGGACCGTCGGGATCGGCATCGTCATCGATTTCGATGGTGCCATCGGAGGCCACGACAACTTCGGGCAGCGCACGCAGCCATCGACTCGGTGAATGTTCCTCAACCGACCGCCTGGGCAGCGCGGGAAGCGACGGCAACCCCGGGGTTTGTTGGAGGACCAGGTGCGCGGCGGCGGTTGCGTCGCCGTGAGGGAGCGCGGCGAAACCCGTGGCGAGTCCGGCAGGCAACAAGGCTCGTCGCTGCGACGAGTTCGCAACGTCCGGTCCGTCCGTGGTCCCCATCATGAGGTTCGTAGGATACGAGCGTGAGGTGTCCACCGGCGAAGCGGGCACGCCGATGAAGCATCTTCCCCTGCGAGCGTTTGCGGTCTGGGTGCTGCTGCCAGCTTCGATGGGGTCGGCGTTGGATGCACTGCTCGACGGATGGTCGCGACCGCCAGCAACGGTCGCAGTCGTGTTCGCGTTCGCGGGGTGGTTCGCGGGCCTGTTGGCGCTGTCGATTCCCCGCCCACGTGCGTTCACTGCATTGCGGATCGTGGCGCCAACCGCAACCGCCATCGGTATCGCCGGACTGGTGCGCGCCGACCCCGTCAACGCGTTGCATGTCGTTGCAGCCGCGCACGGGCTCCTCGCGGTCTGGGTGACGTTGTCGGCAGATGTCGCCGTCCGCAGCACCGACGGCGCGTCCTACGGCAACGAGCAACGGGTTCCGCTGCAACTCCCGCCGCAATTCGCGTTCGTCCTGGTGCCGGGCGCGGTCGCCTTCACCTCCGCCGGTTTGGTCGCCGGTCCCACCTTGCTGGCCGATCGACGCTGGGTCGTCGGCGCAGTCGTGACGGTGGTCGGATTCGTGGCCGCCGCCGTCGCATTGCGATCGCTGGTCGGACTCGAACGCCGTTTCGTCGTGTTGGTCCCGGCCGGACTCGTGATCTCCGACTCGCTCGTGCTCGTCGACCCGATCCTGTTCACGCGAGAACACGTGCGCTCGATCCATCCTGACGACACCACGCCCCCCGGGGTCCCGCGCCATCAACCCGGAGCGCTCGACCTACGACTCGGCGCGCGACGCGCGCTCGCGCTGGTTGCCGACGAACCGGCGCTCATCCCGTGCCGCAATGGACGCGAAGGCATCGACGCCGTGTCGGCCGCCCGGGTGCTGTTCGCACCCTTGCGGCGTGAGGAGCTGCTGGCCGTGTGGAACTCGCGCGCCTGAAATGGGCGTCGGCGCGCACCGGCTCGATCGCTAGCGTCGGCGCATGCAACACCTCGAACACCTCGCAGCGCTCGACACCGAAATCGACACGTTCGTCGCCACGATTCGCGACGCGTCCCTCGACCGGCCCGTTCCGACGTGTCCGGGTTGGGACCTCGCCGAGCTGATTCGCCACACGGGTTGCGTGCACCGGTGGGCCGAGTGGCACGTCCGCAACGTCGCTCCACAGCGTCGGAGCCAGGCCGACATCGGGATCGCCGCGCCGTCGGACGACGAGCTCGTCGAGTGGTTCACCGAGGGTGGCCGCCTTGTCGTTGCGACACTGCGCGCCGCCGACCCCGACGCCGCAATGTGGGCGTGGGGCGCCGACCAACACGTTCGCTTCTGGTCGCGGCGCCAGGCCCACGAAACCGCGATTCACCGCGTCGACGCCGAAGCCGCGACTAGCACCATTTCCGCCCTCGCACCCCAGCTGGCCGCGGACGGGATCAGCGAACTCCTCGACAACATTCCGACAGCTGCGTACTTCGCCCCGAACGTTCGCCAGTTGGTGGGTGAGGGCGAATCGCTGCACATCCATTGCACCGACACCGAGGGCGAATGGACCATCACGCTCGAGCCCGATGGGTTCCGGGTCGACGCGACGCACAGCAAGGCCACCGTCGCCGTGCGCGGCAGGGCCAGCGATCTTGCGCTCGCGCTCTACAAGCGAACCGATCTCGACGATCGGTTCGAGGTCTTCGGCGATCGAGCCGTGCTCGACTTCTGGCTCGCCCACGCGTGGATCTGAATCGCGCTCGGAACCGCGGGCGTCAGGTCGCGGTCGCCGAACCGATCACGATGTCGCCGTCGTAGACGACGAGCGCTTGTCCGGGAGCGACGCGCGGTTGGGGAGTCGCCCACACCACCTCGTCGTCGCCGAGACACGCCGAGGCGATGCCGCCGTGCGCGCGGACCTGGACCGCGAGTTCGGTCGACGTCGTCGGCCGCGATCCCACGAAACGGAGATCTCGACACGGTTGGGTCGCGCGGAGCAGATCGGATCGATCGCCGAGCGTGATGGTCGCCGTGGACGCGTCGATATCGACGACGAACGTGCGGTGGCCGGCCGCGACACCGAGGCCGCGCCGTTGACCGATGGTGAACTGGTCGATCCCGGAGTGGGTGCCGACTTCGTTGCCCGTGGAATCGACGAACCTACCGGGACGCCGCGCGATCCGCGGACCCAGAAACACCGAACGATCGCCCCCCGCAACGAAACACACGTCTTGGCTATCGGGCTTGTTGGCAGTTCGCAGGTCGAGCGTGGTCGCTCGCTTGCGCACCTCGGTCTTCGTCATTGCGCCCACCGGTAACAGCGTCCGTGCGATCTGCGTTTCCTCGAGCACGCCCAGCACATAGCTCTGGTCCTTGTCGGGGTCGGCGCCGCGAGCGAGTCTCGGGCCGTCGCTCGTTTCCACCACGCGAGCGTGGTGGCCAGTCGCGACGTGGTCGAAGCCCAACGCAGTCGCGCGTTCGAGCATGGTGCCCCACTTCATCGTTCGGTTGCATTCGATGCACGGATTCGGCGTTGAACCGGCTTCGTAGGCGCGCGAGTACGGATCGACAACGCGCTGTTCGAACAACTCGGTGAGATTCCATACGTAGTGGTCGATTCCGAGTTGCCCGGCGACGCGGCGAGCATCTTCGACATCGGAAACGCTGCAACAACCGGAGTCCTGCACGCCTCCCCAGAGCTTGAGGGTGACGCCGGCAATTTCGTGGCCGGCGTCACGCATCAGCACGGCAGCGACCGACGAGTCGACGCCGCCGCTCATGGCCACGAGCACGCGCGACATCAGACGGAGGCCTCGCGCAACTGGGCGATGCAGTGACGAATGACCGGGAGTGCCGCGTCGACATCGGACGCGGTCGATGCCCAGCCGAGGCTGAACCGCACCGATGACAGCGCTTGGGCCCGCGACATTCCCATGGCGACCAACACATGGGATGGGTCGATCGCACCCGAGCTGCACGACGATCCCGAAGCTGCACACACGCCGGCCTGATCGAGTGCGGTCAGTAACAACTCGGCTTCGACCCCGGCGACGGCGACGTGGAGGAGTCCGGCCACTCGAAACGTCGGATCGCCGTTGATCTGGAGCCCTTCGATCGACGATCGCAGCTCCGCCTCGAGGTGATCGCGCAGCGCAGCGATACGACCGCGCTCTTCGGCCCGACGCTCGTCGGTGACGTCGAAAGCCGCTGCCAGTGCCACGATGCCAGCGACGTTTTGTGTGCCCGCACGAATCGACCACTCGTGTCCGCCACCCTCGATCAACGGCACGAGGTCGACGCCCTTGCGGACCACGAGGACACCGACCCCCTTCGGGCCGCCGAACTTGTGACCGGAGATCGCCAGCAGATCGACAGCACGCGCGATCGCGCGGAGGTCGACCCATTGCGGGGCCTGCACCGCGTCGGTGTGTATCGCCGATTGCGGCGCGCGTTTGCGCACGAGTTCGACGAGCGCGTCGATCGGTTGCACGATGCCGGTTTCGTTGTTGACCGTCATGACCGATACGACCGCGGTTCGCTCATCGAGGTGTTCGCCGAGCGCGTCGAGGTCGACGACCCCGCGCGCGTCCGCACCGACCTCGATCAGTCGACTGCCCTCGCGTTGCAATCGTGCTGCAGCACCCAGCACAGCTTTGTGTTCGATGCCGGACACGACCACGCCGTCGAGGCCGCGATCGCGGCCCGCCCAGCCCGCGCCCTTCACGGCCAAGTTGTCCGCTTCGCTGCCGCCCCCGGTGAACACGATTTCGTCGGGACGTACACCCAGTCGCGCCGCGATGCGTTCCCGGGCAGCTTCGACGGCGTGTTTCGTTGCCATCGCGGCTCGGTGACCCCCCGACGGATTCCCGTACGAATCGGCCAGAAACGGCTGCATGGCCTCGACGGCTTCGGGACGCATGGGCGTCGATGCCGCGTGATCGAGATAGACCGAGTTGGCCGCGCCGGACATGGACCTATTGTCGCGCCCTTGACCGAGTCCACTCCGACGGTTCCCGCGTCCACGATCCCATCGGATGTCTACGACCGCCGCTGGCGCATTCTCGGGCTGCTGTGCCTGAGCCTCGTCGTGGTGGTCACCGCCGTCAGCTCACTCAACATCGCGATTCCCGAGATCCAACGCTCGACCGGCGCGTCACAAACACAAGTGCAGTGGCTCATCGACGCCTACGCGCTCGTGTTCGCGGGGCTGTTGCTGCTCGCGGGCGCGCTCGGTGACCGGTTCGGGCGGCGCGGCGCGCTGCAAGTCGGTCTGGTCGTGTTCGGCGTCGCGTCGCTGATGGCGACGGTGTCGGACTCCGCCAACACCTTGATCGTGGCCCGCATCGTGAGCGGTATCGGCGCGGCCTTCGTGATGCCCGCGACGTTGTCGATCATCATCACGAGTTTTCCGCCCGAAGAACGACCCAAGGCGGTGTCGGTCTGGGCCGCGTTCGCGGGCGTCGGGGGCGCGCTCGGTCCGATTTCGTCAGGGCTGCTGCTCGACTATTTCTGGTACGGATCCGTGTTCCTGGTGAACCTTCCGATCGTCGTCGTGTTGTTGATCGGTTCGCGGTTGATCCTGCCGACCTCCAAGGACCCGCACGGTCACGCACTCGACCTCGTCGGCGCGTTGCTGTCGATCGTGGCACTCGTAACGTTCGTCTTCGGCGTGATCGAAGGCCCCGAGCGAGGATGGACCGACCCGCTCACGCTCAGCGGGTTCGTGGTGGGCGTGGCCGCGGGCGTGGCGTTCGTTCGTTACGAACTTGCGACATCGGCACCGATGCTCGACCCGCGCCTGTTTCGCATTCGCGGCTTCAGCGCGGGATCGATCGTGGTCACGCTCGCGTTCTTCAACGCGTTCACGATGTTCTTCCTGCTCACCCAGTACTTGCAGTTCGTCAAGGAATACAGCCCGTTGAAGGCGGGACTCGCTGTCCTGCCCAACGCGTTGGCCATGATCGCGGTGGCGCCGCGTGGGCCAAAGATCATCGGCCGATTCGGCGTCCGACGTACGGTGCGCGCTGGTTTTGTGATTGCCGCGTCGGGGTTCGCGCTGTTGGCGACCGCGGGACCATCCACGCCGTACTCCGTCATCGCGTTGGCGATCGTCGGCAACGGAATCGGCATGGCCGTGATCGTTCCCTCGGCGAGCCAGCAGATCGTCGCTGCGCTCCCGCTGTCGAAAGCCGGCGTCGGATCTGCGGTCAACGACGTCACCCGCGAGGTGGGCGGCGCATTGGGAATCGCGCTCGGTGGCAGCGTGATGGCGACCGTGTACCGCTCGCAGATGACGGACTTCCTCGAGGGTGTTCCTGGCGTTCCCGAAGCGGCGCGCGACTACATCACGGACTCGATTGGTGGCGCGTACCGTGCGGCCGCGAACGCCTTGGCCGCGGGACAAGATCCGAGCGGCATCGCCGCGGTGTTGCACGAGGCCCGCGATGCGTTCAGCCGGGGTATGCACTGGTCGTTCGGACTGACCGCGTTGACGGGCTACCTCGCCGCCGTCGTGCTCCCCGCGCGACTCGACGACGAGTTACCAACTCGCGGGGTCTGAGGCCAGCCGAACTGCGTGCCGCGCGGGTCAGGCGCCGATCACGTCGGGGCGGCCGAGACCTTGCGCTTCGGCCAGCAAGAGGTAGGCCTGCAAGATGCCGCCGGCATCGATGATGCTCGTGATGTTGCCGGCTTCATCGAGGTTCAAGTTGGCGCCGTAGATCGCGAACCAGACATCGGTGACGTCGGTATTGGTCTCGGGGACGATGAGCGTGTGGGTCGAACCCGCCGGCTCGTACAGGTAGCTGCCCGCCGTGTTGACCTCGGGATACTCCTCGTACTTCCAACTGCCCGACATCGTGAACGCGAACACGACACCCGTGTGCTTGTGGGTCTGGACTCGATACCCCGGGTTGAACTTCGTTCGGATGACCCACAAACCCGCTTCGATGTCGACCTGCATCAACTGGAGCGTGCTGCCGTCGCCGAGGTCGACAAAAGGGTTGTCCGAGGTGGCTCGATGCAGGGCGCGAGGAATTCCGGGCGTCGTCATGACGTCATTCGACCACGTCGAGTCCCAAGCCCGCACATCGACCATCCGCGGTCATTCCACCACTCTCCGTGGATGTCCGACCCGATCAGCACACTGCCACCATGACCACGACCGCCGATAACACCATCACCGCCCGAACGACGCCGAACCCGGTCCTGGCGGGCGAGTCCACGGCCACCTCCACGCCCGACAACGCCATCGACGGCGCATCGACGCAGCTCCGTCTCGTCGTCGGCGGCCGCGACCTGGTCGCAGTCGTCGATCGCGACTGGGTCCTCGATGAACGCACCCGGGTGATCGGTCGTTACGGCATCGCCCAGGTGCGAGCCACGCTCCGCCAACACCGCCCGGTCGATGCCACCGAGTCGATCGCGTCCTAAGCGGGCGTGTCAATCGGCGCGAAGGTGCTCGGCTCAGCGCGGCCGGACGATTGCGGCCAGCACTTCGTGCGCGGCGGCGGACGGCGACATGCTCCCGGACCGCACGCGCTGTTCGAGTTCGTCGACGCGGCGGGCCGCGGCGTTATCGCTGCGCACGAACTCGACGAGACCTTCGGTGATTTCGCTCCACATCCACTGCGCGTTCTGATCCGCGCGTGACCGGACGAGTTCGCCGGCCGCCTCGGTGGCGGCTCGATGTTCGACGATGGTTGCCCACACCTCGTCGATACCTCGGTGCAACAGCGCACTGGCGCGCAAGACTCGGGGGGTCCACGCCAGCGAACGCGGTCGAAGAAAGTGGGCCGCATTGGCGTAGTCGGCAGCAGTGCGCGTCGCCGCGGCTTCGAACTCGCCGTCGCACTTGTTGACAACGATGACATCGGCGAGTTCGACGATCCCGCGCTTCACTCCTTGGAGGTCGTCGCCAGCCGCTGGGGAGAGCAACAGCAAGAACAGATCGACCATCCCCGCCACGGCAACTTCGCTCTGGCCGACTCCTACGGTCTCGATGATCACGACGTCGCACCCGGCGGCTTCGCAGCGCAACATCGCTTCGCGGGTACGTCGAGCGACACCGCCGAGCGTTCGGCCACTGGGCGATGGTCGGATGTACGCGTTCGGCTCCCGAGAGAGTTCTTCCATACGCGTCTTGTCGCCGAGGATGCTGCCGCCGCTGCGTTGGCTCGACGGGTCGACGGCCAGGACCGCGATCTGTTGACCGCTGCGGACCAGATGAAGCCCGAGCGCTTCGATGAAGGTGCTCTTGCCCGCGCCTGGTGCGCCGCTGATCCCGACCCGATGCGAACGGCCGGTGTGCGGCATCACGCGGTCGAGCAGTTCGGTCGCCACCATGCGGTGATCGGGGCGGGTTGATTCGACGAGCGTGATCGCCCGCGCCAACGCGCGGCGGTCGCGCTCGAGGATCGCGCCTGCGAGTTCGTCGACGTCGGCCATCTCCCGGAGGCTAAGCCGAGCGATGCGCGCGCTCCGTCAGCGAACCGACATCGCCGGGACCAACGGTCCAACCGCCAGCCCGAGATCGCGCTCCGCCCGGGCGAAGGCTTCGACGGCGAGTGGAGCGAACGACGGACCCGGCGCGATCAACGAGACGTCGGGTTCGAGCCGGGCGAAGGTGCCCGCGACACCCGGGCCGATCGTGATGCGGCCGATCCCGGGGATGTCGTAGACCGACGTCTCCGAGCACGGAGCGGCCAGGAACATGTTCGACGAGCCCCACCGGGTCGCGTCGCCCGCTTCGGTCACGATGGCTTCGAGTTCCTTCGCACGGATGGTGTGCATCTCGCCTTCGATCGCGACGTAGTGCAACATCGCGAGCGCAAGCTTGGGCACGGTCGCGTGGGCATATCCGAGCGCACCCCCGAAGCGCGGGTTCACCTCGGTTGGGCGGAACCCGTCGATGGTCATGATGCCGTCGACCGTGTAGGTCCCGCGATACGTGACCTCGTCACGGAGGCGCTGACCAACGCGACGCGCAACGTCTCGCATTGCGTCACGGTCCTCGGGCTGCGGATCCCACAAACTCGACATGCCCGCGTAGACGAATCGCGATCGGTCCGGATGATCCTCGGGTCGGCGCAGAATCACCATCTCCATCGGGCGGAACACCGCGACGTCGTCGTCGCACACGAAGCCGTGAATGGAGCACGGGATACCCTCGAGAAACGGCGCGACGCGCACTCGGTCGCAGCGGTCGGCGAACCACTGGTTCCAACGCTCGATCTCGTCGGCGCGCACGCGGCGCACCAGATCGCCGCCTCCGTGGAAGCCGCCCCGAACGTCACCCGACCAGACGGTGCCTTCGCCTTCGTCGAGCAACTCGACGGCACGCCGCAACGCGCCGACGTCGAGCGGAACCACTGCGCTCGGCGCGCGGATGACCGACGCTCGGTCGAAGAACGCGTCGGCGACGGTCTTGTCCTCGAGCGCGACCCAATCGGGTCGGCGAGCGCCGTAGACCTCGCGACCAGCAACGTCGAGTGGCGAGAGGTAGGGCGGCACGATCACGCGAGCAGTCCGGTCCGGGTCGAACCGGTCGAGTGCGTCCAGGGCATCATCCGGAAGCGAGCGCAGTGCCTGATCGGTCGCACGTATTTCGTCGGTCCGCGTGGCACCGGTGATGCCCAGCACGTGACGCGGGACCGAATCGTCGGGGAGCGGTCCGGTCCCCACCGCGCACGCGAGGACGAAGATCGCAGCAGCGTCGTCGCGGCGGAGCACGTCGATCCAAGGCATCAGACCCGCGAGATGGTGACCCGCGAGCACGATGCGGCGTCCTGCAATCGCGGCACGACACAACGCGGCACTGCGGGCGAAGAGGTCCGCTCGGGCGTCAGGATCCATACAGGAAGTATCCGTTGATTCGGAACCACGATGCGCGGGATTATTCGCGACGCGTGCGAGGATCACCCAATGCAGACCTCGACGTTCACCTATGCGGGCCGCGACGGCACCGAAATTTTCGCTCGGAGCTGGCGCCCGGATCACTCGCCGCGAGCAGTGGTCCAGATCGCGCACGGCATGGGTGAGCACAGCGCCCGGTACGCCCGATTCGCCGAGGCGCTCGTTGACGCGGGCTATTGGGCGGTCGCGAACGATCATCGCGGTCACGGACACACCGCCCCCGACGCGCAGCACTTCGGCGACTTCGGGCCGGGTGGCTGGGACGGGCTCGTCGAGGATCTGCTGGTGCTCGGGGAACGGCTCGACGACGAGTCGGGAGGACTCCCCCGCGTCTTGTTCGGACACTCGATGGGTTCGTTCGCCGTGCAGCGGGTGATCCTCGACCACAGTGCAACGATCCACTCCGCAGTGTTGTGCGCGACCACCGCGGTCGACGTCCTCGCCGGTGTCGTGACCGAAGGCAGCGGCGCCGACCTGACGAGCTTCAACGCCGGTTTCGAGCCCGCGCGCACCGAGTCTGATTGGCTGAGTCGTGATCCCGACGAGGTCGACAAGTACGTCGCCGATCCGATGTGCGGATTCGGGGTCGACGCGGCGGGTATGCAGTCGATGGCGATGCATGCGCCGCGTCACGCCGACCCTGCGGCCCTCGAGGCGATCCGGCATGACCTACCGATCCTGCTGATTGCTGGCTCCGCCGACCCGATCAACTTCGGTCTCGCGCTGGTCGAGATGGTGACGCAGCGTTATCGCGACGCAGGGATCGTCGACATCGAGACGCATTGGTACGCCGACGCGCGCCACGAGCTTCTCAACGAGACCAACCGCGACGACGTCACCGCCGATGTCCTGGCGTGGATTGCACGCGTCATCTGAGACCCGCTGACCTCGCGCCTAGGGTCGACGCATGCCGCTGATCGTCGAGCGACGCGAGCGCGTCGCGATCGTCACGTTGTCCGACCCCGAGCGCCGCAACGCGCTCACGCTGCCGCTCGTCGACGAGATCGTTGCGACGTTCGACGCGCTCGAGGCCGACGGCGACGTCGGCGCCGTCGTGATCACCGGCGATGGTCGCGCGTTCTGCTCGGGCGCCGACGTCAGCGCATTGGCAACGATGGCCAGCGACACGGCCGACGACGATGAGCGCCGCGGTGTCGCGGCCGTTTACGAAGGCTTCTTGCGCGTGCTGCACTCGACGCTGCCGACGGTTGCTGCGATCAACGGCCCGGCCGTCGGCGCTGGTTTCAACCTTGCGCTGGCCTGCGACGTGCGAATCGTCGGCGAGTCGGCCCGCCTCGACGCGCGGTTCTTGCAGATCGGGCTCCACCCCGGCGGAGGGCACCTGTGGCTCCTCGAGCGAGCCGTCGGTCCACAGACGGCCGCGGCCATCACGTTGTTCGGACAGGCGCTCGATGGGCGCACCGCCGCCGCACGCGGTCTGGCCTGGTCGTGTCACCCCGACGACGAGCTCGTCGATGCCGCCGTCACGCTCGCCTCGGGCGCCGCGGCGGTGCCGAAACCGCTCATGGCCAGGACCAAACAAACGCTGCGCGCCGCTCCGTGGCAGCCCGACTTCGCCACCGCAGTTCGCACCGAACTCACCCACCAAACCTGGAGCTTCACGCAAGGTTGGTTCCCGCCGAGCCGTTGATTCAACCCGGCGGCACGCAGTTCGCCAGATCAGGCAGCGGTGCGACGACGCAGGAGCGAGAGCACCTCGCTCGCGGCGGCGGGAATGTTCGTGCCGGGCCCGAAGATCGCGCTGGCGCCACCCTTGCGCAGCTCGTCGTAGTCCTGGGCGGGAATCACGCCTCCGACGACCACGAGGATCTCGGGCGCGCCCTGCTCGCGCAGTGCTTCGACGAGCTGCGGCACCAACGTCTTGTGCCCTGCGGCCTGGCTGCTGACCCCAACGACGTGGACGTCGTTCTCGATCGCCTGCCGCGCCGCCTCAGCCGGCGTTTGGAACAGCGGACCGACATCGACATCGACGCCGAGATCGGCGAAGGCCGTCGCAATCACCTTGGCTCCACGGTCGTGACCGTCTTGGCCGAGCTTGCACACGAGGATGCGCGGCTGGCGACCCTCGGCGGCCGCGAACTCGCCGACTTCGCGGCGAATCGCGTCGACTTCGTCGTCGCCGTCGTACGCCGCGCCCCACACACCCGAGAGGGTACGAATCGCGGCACGGTGACGACCGAACACGTCCTCCATTGCCTGACTCATTTCACCGACGGTCGCCCGAGCGCGGGCGGCTTCGACGCACAGCGCAAGCAAATTGCCGTTGCCCGCAGCCCCGTCGCGCAACGCGGCGAGCGCAACATCGCATGCAGTCTGATCACGGGAAGTACGAACACGTTCGAGGCGAGCGAGCTGTTGTCGTCGCACTTCGGTGTTATCGATCTCACGCACCTCGACGGCAGGCTCGTTGTCGAGGCGGTACTTGTTGACGCCGACCACGGTCTCTTCACCGCGGTCGACCGCAGCCTGGCGACGTGCCGCGGCTTCTTCGATGCGAAGCTTCGGCATGCCGCTCTCGACGGCCTTGGTCATTCCACCAAGCCCTTCGACTTCTTCGATGAGCTCCCACGCAGCGTCGGCCAGCGACTGCGTCAACGACTCGACGTAGTAGCTCCCCGCAAGCGGGTCGACGACGTTGGTCACGCCGGTCTCTTCGGCGAGGATGAGCTGCGTGTTGCGGGCAATGCGCGCCGAGAACTCGGTGGGCAGCGCAATCGCTTCGTCGAAGCTGTTCGTGTGCAGACTTTGGGTTCCGCCGAGCACCGCGGCCATTGCTTCGTACGCGGTGCGCACCACGTTGTTGTACGGGTCTTGCTCGGTGAGGCTCACGCCGCTCGTCTGGCAGTGCGTCCGCAGCATCAAGGAGCCGGGCTTCTTCGGATCGAAGTTCCGCACGATCCGTGCCCACAGCGTGCGAGCGGCGCGCAGCTTGGCGACC
>SXIR01000109.1 GCA_005772765.1 Actinomycetota bacterium | reverse complement strand
ATTGGACCGTCGGGGTGCGGCAAGAGCACGCTGTTGCGCTGCCTCAATCGGATGAACGACCTGATTCCCGGCGCGAGCGTCGGCGGACGCATCACCTACCACGGGCACGACGTCTATGCCGGCGAGGTCGACCCAGTCGAGGTCCGGCGCCGCATTGGCATGGTCTTCCAGAAGCCGAACCCGTTTCCGAAGTCGATCTTCGACAACGTCGCCTACGGGCCGAGGATCATGGGCAACAAGAAGGATCTCGACGCCACGGTCGAGCACGCCCTGCAACGCGCCGCGTTGTGGGACGAGGTCAAGGACAAGTTGAAGAAGAGCGCAATGGCGTTGTCGGGCGGCCAGCAGCAGCGGTTGTGTATCGCTCGCGCGCTCGCAGTCGAACCCGACGCGATTCTGATGGATGAGCCGTGTTCGGCGCTCGACCCGATCGCAACTGCCCGAATCGAAGACCTCATGGTCGAACTCAAGCGGGACATCACAATCGTGATCGTCACCCACAACATGCAGCAGGCGGCACGCGTCTCCGATCGAACGGCGTTCATGACGGCTGAAGTCGACGATGCGGGGCATCGCGTCGGACGCCTCGTCGAGTACGCGCCCACGCAGGAGATCTTCACCAATCCCGCGGACCCGCGCACCGAGGGTTACATCACCGGACGGTTCGGCTGACGTGTGGGTCGCGCTTGCGGTGGCCTTGGCGATCGCCATCGTTGTTGCGATCGCGCTCGACACGCGCCGCCGGCGGGCCGTGGATGAAGCATCGGATCTTCGTCGGCAACTGAGCAACGAGATCGAACGAACCGCCGTGCTCGCCAGAGAGCGCGATCGGCTCGCCGAAGCGTTCGATGCACTGCAAGACGGTGTCATCGTGGTCGACGATCAGGGTGACCTCCTCGTTCGCAATGTCGCTGCCCGAGCGTTTTCGGGAACCCGACGCGCCGAGGTGCTGGCCGAAGACGCGAGTCGTGAGCTGCTCGAATCAGCGTTGCGCGGGATGCCCTCCGAACGCGAGATCACCCTGGTCGGCCCGCCCCGGCGGGTCATCGAACTCCGAGCCGCGCCGCTCTGGGAGCGGGGTCGAGTCGTCGGGGCAGTCGTCGGCATCCGCGATGTGACCGAACCCCGACGCGTCGACGACGTGCGACGCGATTTCGTCGCCAACGTGTCGCACGAGCTGAGAACTCCGATCGGAGCGCTGGCCGTGTTGGCCGAGACGATGACCGACGAAACCAATTTCGAGGTGATGCGGCGGTTCGCCGAACGCATCGCCCGGGAAGCCGAACGGTTGGCGCACATCGTCGACGACCTGTTGGACCTCACGCAGCTCGAAGCGAACGCCGGTGGTGAACCCGAACCGGTCGACGTGCGGTCGGCTGTGCACGCCGCGGTCGAACAAATCGCGAGCGCGGCCGAAGCGGCAAACATCGAACTGCACGTCGCGTCGATCGATCCCCACGTCGTGATCCGCGCCGATCGTCGCCAAGTCATCAGCGCCGTGTCCAACCTCGTCGACAACGCGGTCAAGTACTCCGAACCGGGCTCGGTGGTCGATATCGACGTCGACGTCGGCGATCGTCGGGTCGGCATCATGGTTCGCGACCGCGGCGTCGGCATTCCGACGCGCGATCTGGAACGGATCTTCGAACGGTTCTACCGAGTGGATCGGGCCCGCAGTCGCGAGACTGGCGGCACCGGACTCGGGCTCTCGATCGTTCGCCACGTCGCCCACGCGCACGGCGGCGACGTGTCGGTGATTTCGCATGAAGGCGAGGGGTCGGCGTTCACCCTGACGTTTCCGTTGGTCGACGGCTCCGCAACCATTGCGTCCGCGCCCGAAGAAACGGTGACCTGATGGCCGACCCGCCCCTGATCCTGGTGGTCGACGACGAGCAGTCGTACCGCGACGCGCTCTCGGTTGCCTTGCAACGTGAGGGATTCCTGGTGGTCACCGCCGCCGATGGCGAAGAGGCCCTGATGCGCTTCGACACGGCTCGTCCCTCGCTCGTGCTGCTCGACGTCATGATTCCGAAGATCTCAGGGATCGACGTCTGTCGAGAGATCCGCAGTCGGTCGCGGGTCCCGATCATCATGGTGACGGCCCGCAACGGTGAGATCGATGCCGTGGTCGGTCTCGAGGTCGGCGCCGACGACTACGTGACGAAACCGTTTCGGCTCCGCGAGCTGGTTGCGCGCGTGCGGGCCGCGTTGCGACGCGTGCCTGCCGAAATCGAATCCGAACCACGCCCCGACCTGCTCGAAGTCGGACCGGTCCGGATCGACACGGGGCGCCACGAGGTCACCGTCGATGGGGCCACCGTCGCGCTCGCGCTCAAAGAGTTCGAGTTGCTCGAAGTATTGATGCTGAACGCCGGACGTGTGCTGACCCGCGATCTGCTGATCGACCGCGTGTGGGGGCCCAACTACTTCGGCGACACCAAGACGCTCGACGTGCACGTGAAACGCCTGCGGGCGAAGATCGAAGAAGATCCAGCCAACCCGAATCGCATCGTCACGGTGCGCGGGGTCGGCTATCGCTACGAACGCACCTGACTACCGGCGGCGGCCCTTCGCGGGGCGCGACGGCAGCAGATCGTCGTTGAACTCGACTCGCGTGTCGACCTCGTCATCGGTCACGGGCGGCGCAGGTTGACCCGATGGAGCCTTCGGATCAGCCGCCACGGTCCCGAACGCGGCGACCAGCGCCGACGTCGGGTCGGGAGCCGGTGGTGCCGGCGGGGCTGCGAGCGACGCGAGCGCCGTCGTGACATCGACGTGGGTCGACGACAACTGGGACTCGGGGAGCCGCTCGGCCGCCGGTGCCGGAGTCGGTTCTGAAATCGATCCGATCAAATCCGCGAAACGAGCCATGCGGTCGTTGTCGGCACAAGCGGGTGCAGGCTTGAACGGCGCGACCTATGACGCAGCGGTGTAGGTCGCGGATGTGACCGAACCATCAGGTGCGGTGGTCAGTGTCCAGACGCTGCCCTTGGCGCAGCGTGGCTCGCTGCCGAGATCGAGCCCCGTGGTCGCGGCGAGATGGCCGAGGAGGTTCGGGATGACGTCGCCATGCGAGCACAACACCGCGCCGGTGGGCGCGCACTCCGCGACGAGCTTGAGGGTGTCGGTGGCTGTGGCGCCTTCGCTGAGCGCATCGTGGGGTTCGATTGCGACGAGGTGATGTCCGGCAAGCGGCACGACCGTCTCGAGACATCGGACGTACGGGCTCGCCGCGATTCGAGTGAAGCGTGCGTCGCGCAAGGTGTCGACGAGGGCAAGCGCTTGTCGCCGACCAGCATCGGTGAGCGGGCGGACGCGGTCGTCGCCGGTCCACGCGGATCGATCGCCAGCTTTGGCATGACGAACGAGGTAGATCATCGGCACTGCCTACACGATGTTGTGCGCCGCGGCCAGATCGTGCAGCCGCAGGTGAGTTTCGACGAATCGGCTCGGTACGAACTTCGCCCACGTGCTGTCGGACCGCAGTTCCCACGCGAGCACGTCGTCGGCGAGATTCACCGTGAGGATCTCGTCGAGACGTTCACGAGCGTCGGGGTCGTTCACCGCGACGAGTGCTTCGACGCGCCGGTCCAAGTTGCGGGGCATGAGGTCGGCTGATCCGATCAGGAACTCGGCGTTGGCTACATCGGCGCCGAAGCGGTAGATCCGGCTGTGTTCGAGGTAGCGCCCGATCAACGAACGCACCCGGATGCGGTCCGAGAGGCCCGCGACGCCCGGCACGAGTCCGCAGATCCCGCGCACGATGAGATCGATCTCGCAGCCGGCCTGGCTCGCGGCGTAGAGCGCATCGATCATCTCGGCGTCGATCAGGGAGTTCATCTTCAAGATGATGCGACCACCGGGGTGCGCCTCGGCATGAATGCGATCACTCAGGGCTTGGCGCAGATCCGACGGAGCGATGACCAGCGATCGGAAACCGCGGGGCCGTGAGTACCCAGTGAGGTGGTTGAACAGTTCAGCGACTTCGGCGCCGAGCGCCGGGTCAGCAGAGAACAGGCCCAGGTCTTCGTAGGTACGGGCTGTCTTGGGGTTGTAGTTCCCGGTGCCGACATGGCAATAGCGGCGCAGCCCGTCGGGTTCGTTGCGAACGACGAGCGCGACCTTGGCGTGGGTCTTGAGCCCAACAAGGCCGTAGACGACGTGCACGCCCGCTTCTTCGAGCAGATGGGCGCGTTCGATGTTGGTGTTCTCGTCGAAACGGGCTTTGAGTTCGACGACGGCCGCAACCTGTTTTCCCGCGCGTGCGGCGTCGGCGAGCGCCGAAACGATGCCCTCTTCATCGCCGCCTGTGCGATACAGCGTCTGCTTGATGGCCATGACCTGGGGGTCGCGTGCGGCGGCCGCGATGAATGCTTCAACCGTCCGGCTGAACGACTCGTACGGATGGTGGACGAGCACGTCACGTTGGCGCAACGCCGCGAAGGGGTCGTCGCCCGCGAACGCGATCGGGGTATAGCTGCTGCGGTTCGGGTGGAGCAGGTCCGGCCGGTCGAGAGCGGTGAGTGCCATGACGCCTGCGAGGTCGAGCGGGCCCTCGATGACATCGACCTCGCTGTCGTCGAGTTCGAGTTCGCGCTCGAGGAGTTCGAGAATGCCAGGGTCCATCTCGGTGTCGACCTCGAGACGAACCTCGACGCCGAATTTTGTTCGTTGCGCGAGCACCTCTTGCATCGCCTGGAGGAGATCCTCGGCGTCGTCGTCGAGGGAGACGTCGGCGTTGCGCGTGACACGGAACGGGTGGCAGCGCACGATCTGCATCCCCGGAAAGAGGCGATCCAAGCGAGCGGCGATGACCTCCTCGACGCCGACGAAGCGGTCGCCGTCGCCGAGGTCGACGAATCGGGGGAGCATTGGTGGGACCTTGACCCGAGCGAATCGTTGTTCGCCGGACTCAGGATCGCGGACGACCACCGCGAGGTTGAGTGAGAGGTTCGAGATGTAGGGGAACGGGTGCGCGGGATCGACCGCAAGCGGCGTGAGCACCGGGAAGATCCGCGCGTCGAACACCTCGTCGAGGCGATCACGGTCGGCAGGAGTCAACTCCTGCACCGAGATGAAACGAATCCCCGCCTCGGCCAACGCAGGCACGAGCTCTTTGGCGAAGATCGAACCCTGGCGTTCGATCAACTCGCGTACCCGGGCGCGAATCGCGCGGAGCTGACCCGCAGCATCGAGGCCGTCGCGACCGCGCGTGCGGACTCCGGCCTGCGCTCGTTCCTTCAACGCGGCGACGCGCACCTGGAAGAACTCGTCGAGGT
>SXIR01000108.1 GCA_005772765.1 Actinomycetota bacterium | reverse complement strand
GTTTCGTTGCGGTATTCGCAACGAAACGACGCCTGTGCTCATTGCAGGGTGACGTGGAGTTGTTCGGCGACACGCACGGGAACGGTGAACTCGCCCGTCGCGGTGGTGACGCGGATGCCGTCGTCGACGCGCGCGGAGATCGTGGCTGTGCATCCGGGGATGAGGCGCGCCTTGGCGACGAACCGCAGCCCCTCGTCGTCGAGTTCGAGCTTCTCGCTGATGCGATTGACGGTCACGGCGCCTTCGGTGAGGCCGGCCAGCGGCACGGTGGGCTCGACGCGTCGCTCACGCTTGGAACCCGGAATCGGGTTGCCGTGCGGACATGTCGCCGGGTCGCCGAGCAACTCGATGAGCTTCTCCTCGACGTCGTCGGAGATCACGTGTTCCCAACGATCGGCTTCGCGATGGACCTTCTCCCATTCGAGGCCGATCACATCGATGAGGAGGCGCTCGGCGAGGCGATGCCGACGCATCACCTTGGTCGCGAGGGTCCGACCCTTGTCGGTGAGGGTGACGGTGCGGTCCGACTCGACCTCGAGGTACCCCTGCTCGGCGAGTCGATTGACGGTCTCGGAGACCGCCGCGGCCGAGATCCCGAGGCGCTCCACGAGCCGGGCTCGCATGACCCGAGTGCCCTCTTCCTCGATTTCGAGGATGTTCTCGAGGTACTCCTCGGTCGCATCGTGGTGATCGGCCATGGTGGTGTGGGTCTCCCCGGGGCGTTTGGTCAGGTAAGGATAACCTGAGCGCCGCATGGTATCTCCCGCACACCCGAGTTCGGCTGGGTCGGCGACCGTCGTGGCGGTCGAGGGGCTGGTCAAGCGATTCGGCGCCGCGGAGGCGGTCGCGGGGGTCGACCTCACCGTGCACGCCGGCGAACTCGTCGCCATCCTCGGGCCGAGCGGCTGCGGCAAGACGACGACCTTGCGCCTCATCGCCGGTTTCGAACGGCCCGACGCGGGTCGCATTGCGCTGAACGGCGTGACGGTCTCGGACCTGACGACCTTCGTCCCGCCCGAACGGCGACGGATCGGTGTCGTCTTCCAGGACTATGCGTTGTTCCCGCACTTGAACGTGGCGGACAACGTCGGGTTCGGTGTGCGCGACGCGAAGCGACGCGCGGAACAGATCGGGCCGCTGCTCGAACTCGTCGGTCTGTCCGACAAGGCCCGACGTCGGCCACATGAGCTGTCGGGTGGCGAGCAACAGCGCGTCGCGATTGCGAGGGCACTCGCGCCGGACCCCGCGATCGTGCTGCTCGACGAACCGTTCTCGAACCTCGATGCGTCGTTGCGAGGACGAGTGCGCGCCGAAGTGCGCGACATTCTTGCGCGAGCAGGCGCCACCGCGGTGTTCGTCACGCACGATCAAGAAGAAGCGCTGTCGGTTGCGGATCGTGTCGCGGTGATGCGGTCGGGATCGGTATTGCAGTTCGACACGCCGACCGTGCTGTACGAGCACCCCGCCGATCGATTCGTTGCGACCTTCGTTGGCGATGCCGACGTGCTGGCTGGGTCGTCGGACGGTGTGGTCTGCGAAACGGTCGTGGGGCGGATTCCGATGATCGCGCCCGCGCCGGTGGGGTCGGTCGAGGTTGTGTTGCGGCCGGAGCACGTGCGGTTGCGGCTCGACGGTTCGGGGCAAGCGACGGTGACGCGTGTCGAGTTCTTCGGCCACGATCAGTTGGTCGAGGTGCGGCTCGAAACCGGCGAGCGTGTGCGGGCACGGCTTCGTCCTGAAGCCGAGTTCCACATCGGCGAACGTGTCGCGGTCAACGTGAACACACCCGTTGTGGTGTTCGGCGGTCTCGCCGCGACCGCCACCATGTGAGCAGCATCACTTCGCCCGACGGCCCGGAACCCCAACGCGCCCGGTCTGCCCAACGCGCCCGAGGTGGTGTCGGTTCCGATGTCGATGTCGTCGTGCTTGGCGCGGGACCCGCGGGCCTCGGCGCGGCACGCGCGCTCGCCCGAACCGGTCGGTCGGTCACGGTGCTCGAACGAGAAGCCGGGGTCGGCGGACTCGCTGCGAGTTTCGAGGTCGCCGGTATTCGCGTCGATCACGGGAGCCATCGGCTGCACCCGAACACGGACCCTGCGGTCCTCGCCGATCTCCAGGCGTTGCTCGCTGGCGATCTCCAACTTCGACCGCGCCACGGACGCATCCGCATGGCGGGCGGATTCGTGCCGTTTCCTCCGTCGCCGATCGGCGTGGCGCGCAACGTGGCGCCGACGGTGACGGCGCGTCTTGCCCGCGACCTCCTGACGGCGCCGCTGCGCCGGGGCCAGGTCGACGACACGTTCGCCGCTCGGGTGGGTCACGCGCTCGGCCCGACGATGTTGGAAGCGTTCTACGGTCCGATGGTCACGAAGTTGTTCGGATTGCCGCCCGAGTTACTCCACGGCGAACTCGCACGACGGCGGGTGAGCGCGCGCCGCCCGAGCGACCTGGTTCGCAAGGCGCTTCGGCGCGGCCCCCAGGGCAACGTGTTCTGGTATCCGCGTCGTGGTTACGGCCAGATCGCCGACGTGCTCGCCGACGCGGCGGTCGATGCCGGCGCGCGCATCGAGTGCAACGCGCCCGCCCAGCGCGTCGACTTCGCACGCGATGACGTGCGCGTCGTGGTCGACGGGAACGAACTGCGCGCCGGCGCCGTGTGGTCGACGATCCCGCTCCCGGTGCTCGCGCGCCTCGCGGGCGGGCCGGTCGTCGACCTGCGATTCCGAGCGTTGGTGTTGCTGTATCTCGTTGTCGATGTCGGGCGCTGGTCGGAGTTTGATGCGCACTATTTGCCAGAACGTTCGACGCCGATCGTGCGGATGTCGGAGCCTCGCAACTATCGAACGTCCGCCGACGACCCTGAGGGCCACACGGTGCTGTGCGTCGAATGGCCGTGTTGGGTCGATGACGATGTCTGGAACGCCGATCCGGGGGCGCTTGTGGCGCAACTGCTCCCGACGCTCGCGGCGCAGGGCTTGCATGTTCCGCCGCCGGTCGAGGTCGTGGTCCGGCGGTTGCCGGCGGCGTATCCCTGTTATGACATCGGCTACGACGCCCGTTTGCGCGAGGTCGAGTCGTGGGTGCATCCGCTCGCGCCGCAGCTCATCAGCTTCGGTCGCAACGGGTTGTTCGCGCACGACAACGGGCATCATGCGTTGGCCATGGCGCGCGATGCGGTTGCGTGTTACGACCCCGATGGTTCGTTCAACGTGACGCGATGGCAGGCGGCGCGGCGAGGCTTCGCGAGCCACGTTGTCGAGGACTGACGTTGCGGAGCGCGCGTCGCTGCTGCACGAGTGCGGGGACGACGTGGGACAGGTAGGGGATCAGCCGCACGAACGACCGACCGCTCGACCGGAAGGTGTACGTGATCGGTACCTCGAGGTAGCCGAACCCTTTGGCGATGAGGTCACACGTCATGACTTGCGCGTAGTTGTAGTCGTGCGCGATTTCGACCGTCGCGGCAGCACGAGCCGAGAGCGCTCGGTAACCGCTTTGCCCGTCGGTGATGGTGACGCCCGTCCATCGACGTAAGGCCCAGGTGAGCACTCGGTTGCCGCAGCGTCGGCGTCGCAACATGTGTTGGATGGTTCCGGTGAAACGTGAACCGACGACATAGTCGGCTCGGCCGTCGACGATCGGCGTGACGATGTGTTCGAGTTCTTCAGGGGCGTACTCGCCGTCGGCGTCGCAGAACGCGACGGCGATCGGATGGTGTGTGAGGGCGCGTGCGAATCCGGTGCGCACGGCCGCGCCGAGGCCGCGGCCGCGATCGTGGCTGACGACGTCGGCCCCCGCGTTCGCCGCCGCGGCTGCGGTGCTGTCCGTCGACCCGTCGTCGACGACGACGACCCGTACCGGCCACCCGGCGATCACCTGGGGGGCCCGTCGGACGATGTCGGCCACCGTTGCGGCCTCGTTGCGGGCCGGCAACATCAACACGATGGTCGACGGAACTGCTTCGGCGCGGTGGGGCGGTTCGGTGGGTGGGAGCCGATGTGGTCGATACATGGTCGTCATCCGGAACTGGGCGAAGTGCCACTTGACTTAGGTAAGGTTGCCCTTAGATAATGGCACGATGCGTAGCCTTGTCAAGTGGGGAGTCCGATTGCTCGTCCCGGTCGCGGCGACTGCCGGTCTGGCGGCCTGCGGCGGCGGCGGTGGCGCCGACCTGGAGATCTACTCGGGCCGTAACCGCGATCTCATCGAGCCGCTGATCGAGCGCTTCGAGGCGGAGTCGGGTCTCGACGTGGAGGTCCGATACCCCGGAGATTCGACGGCGGCCGCCCTCCTCATCGACTCCGAAGGCGATCGCGGCCCCGATCTGTTCATCAGCCAGAGCCCCGGCGCGATGGGATTCCTCGACGCACAGGGCCACCTCCTCGAACTCGATGGCGACGCCTTCGACCGGGTGCCGGATCGGTTACGGGCTCCGGACGGTCACTGGGTTGGCACCTCGGCGCGAGTCCGCGTCGTCGTGTACAACGCGAACAACGTCGAGCCCGTCGAGTTGCCGGATTCGGTCTTCGATCTCGTCGACTCCGAGTACCGAGGACGGGTCGGTATCGCCGCCGACAACGCATCGTTCGTCGACTTCGTGACGTCGATGCGCGAACTCGAGGGTGACGACGAGGCGCAACGATTCCTCGAGGGTCTCGCGGCCAACGACGTGCGCGACTACGGCACGGGGAACGACGCCGTGTTGGCAGCCGTCGCTCGCGGTGAGGTCGATTTCGGTTTGGTCAACCACTACTACAACGCACGCGCGAAGGCCGAGGATCCCGATCAGCCGACCGTGAACCATCTGTTCGCAGCGGGCGATGTGGGCTCGGTTGTGTTGTTGACGACCGTCGGACTGTTGCAGTCAGGTGACGATCACCGAAGCGCGGCCGAACGATTCATTGAGTTCTTGTTGTCCGACGAGTCGCAGCAGTATTTCGCCGACGAGACCTTGGAGTATCCCGTCGTCGACGGTATCGAGGTCGGCGAAACCGGGATCGGATCGCTCTCCGAGATCGACGCGCCGACGGTCGACCTCGCGCGGCTCGGCGAGGAGTTCGGATCGACACGCGACATGATCGAAAGCAGCGGCGTTGTCGACAGTTGAGGTCGCCACGAGTCGATTCGCGTTGTCCGTGCGTCGTCGTTCCGATGGCCGCCTTTCGGTCGCCGTTGCCGCAGTCGCGCTGTTGTTCGCCGCGCCGCTGCTCTACCTGTTGCTCCAGGCCCGTGATGCGTTCGGAGCGGTACGTGACGCCGACATCGGAGCGCCCCTCGGTCGAACTATCGCCTTGGCGACGACGAGCGCGATCACGACCTCGATCGTGGGCACCGCGCTTGCGTGGCTCATTGCGCGCACGGATCTCCCCGGCCGTCGTTTCTGGCGCATCGTCGCGCCCCTTCCGTTGGTCTTTCCGAGTTTCGTCGGTGCCTTCTGCTTTCTCGCCGCGTTCACCGAAGGTGGACTCGCCGACGACTACCTGCTGCGACCCCTCGGAATCGAGTCCCAATGGCGGATCGAGGGCTTCGGTTGGAGCGTCGTCGTCCTGACGTTGTTTACCTATCCGTACGTCTATCTGCCGGTGGTCGCCCGACTCACCGAACTCCCGGCGTCGATCGAAGAGAGCGCACGTTCGCTTGGGTGTTCGACCCGTCGACTCTTTGGCGCGGTGGTGTTGCCCCAAATCCGGGGAGCGATCGGGGCGGGCGCGCTCCTCGTCTTTCTGTATTCGCTCAGCGAATTCGGTGCGGTGTCGTTGCTGCGTTACGGGACGTTGACCCGTTCGATTCATCAATCGGTGCAGTCGTTCGATGAATCGTCGGCGTTTGCACTGAGCCTCGTTCTCGCTGCGTGTGCGCTCGGCGTGATCGCGCTCGAACGTGCGTGGGCGCGTCGACGCGGTCGGATCGAATCGACCGGAGGCGGTCGGGTCTCGATCCGCTATTCACTCGGTCGGGCACGGATTCCGGCGACGGTCTTTGTCGGTGCGATGAGCGCGCTCGCGTTGTTCGGTCCGATGGCGGTGCTGGCCCAGTGGGCGTGGCGCGGTGTGCGGTCCGGGAGCAGCCTGCACGCTGAACGGCTGCTGCCGTCGGTGACGAACACCGTGCAGTACGGCGTGATCGGCGCGGCGTGCGCCGTTGCGATCACGCTTCCAATCGCGTATTTGATTGTTCGTCACCCGGCCAACGTGATCGGGCGGGGAGCCAACGCGATCGTGACCAGCGCGTTCGCGATTCCGGGACTCGTGCTCGGGTTCGTCTTCGTCGATCTCGCCCTGACCGACCGGGTGCCCGAGTGGCTGTACCAGAGCGCCCCGTTGCTCGTGCTGGCATACGTCGTGCACTTCGGCGCGCAGGCGCTTCGTGCGGGCGAAGTTGTGGTCGCTGGAGTGCCGCGTCGGCTCGGCGAGGCATCGCGTTCGCTCGGCGTGAGCGGGATTCGCCGGTTCCTCCGCGTCGACTTGCCCCTGATGCGTTCGGGTTTGGGTGCCGGGGCCGGGCTCGTGTTGCTCTCGGTCGCCAAGGAGTTGCCCGCAACGTTGCTCCTCATTCCGAGCGGTGAGGGCACGTTGGCGCTGCGCGTGTGGTCCGCGACGGAATCGCTGTTCTATGCGCAGGCAGGCTTCTTCGCACTGGCGCTCGTCGCGTTGTCCGGGGCGTTGACGTGGTTCATCACGATCCGACCCCTCGCACGTGAGGGACGCTTGTGAACCGCGTGCGGGCTTGCGTTCTCGTCGGTCTTGCTGTCGCGGGATGGGCGGCACTCGGAAGCGGCACGCGCGCGACCACCAACGCACGCACGACTGCCGACGAGCCGCACTACTTGATGACGGCTCTTTCGCTCGCCTCGGATCTCGACCTCGACGTCGCCGACGAGCGGGCCCGCGGCGCATACCGCGACTTCCACGAAGTCGGATTGCCAACCCAAGAAGCGATCCAACGCGACGGTTCGAGGGTGAGCCCGCACAACCCGTTGCTTCCGGCACTGCTCGCCGTGCCGGTCGCGGGCCTCGGCTGGCTCGGCGCCAAACTCGCGTTGGCGGCTGTCGCGGGCGCGCTGGCGGGGCTGACGTTGTTCGTTGCCGAAGCTCGCCTCGGCGTGCCGCGGCGTCTCGCCGTGCCGATCGTGCTGGCGGCGGGTGGTTCGGCCCCGCTCGCCGTCTACGCGACCCAGGTGTATCCGGAGATTGTGGCTGCCCTCGCCGTTGTTACGGCGCTGGCCATCGTGACGACGCCAGCCGCGCGCCGGTCGCATGCGGTGGCTCTCGTCGCGGCGGTCAGCGTTTTGCCGTGGCTGTCGGTGAAGTACGCGCCCGTTGCGGCCGCGCTCGGGCTCGTCGCGCTGATTCGCTGGCCCGCACGGCGAGTCGTGTTGGCGACGGCCGCGGGGGTGAGCGGCATCGTGTTCGCGGTGGCGCATCTCCGTTGGTACGGCGGGCTCACCCCGTACGCCGTCGGTCACCATTTCGCGGACGGACAACTCGACGTGATGGGCGAACCCGCATACGGAGGACGTGCCGCCCGCGTGGTCGGGCTTTTCGTCGATCGTGATTTCGGGATCGCGATCTGGCAACCAATGTGGCTGCTCGCGGTGCCGGCATTCGCGACGTTGGTGCGACGCGACCGCCACCGTGCGTTGGTGCTCGGAGTTCCGGCCCTCGCTGGTTGGCTGAACGCGTCGTTCGTCGCGCTGACGATGCACGGATGGTGGTTCCCCGGGCGCCAAGTCGTCGTGGTGTTGCCGTGTCTGGTGCTGGCGATCGCGTCGTTCGCGCGGCACGTGTCGATCCCGGCATGGGTGTGGTGGTTCGCCGCGGGGCTCGGTGGTTCGATCAGCGCGTGGCTCGCGGTGCAGGTCTACGTCACCGACACGCGGCTGATCACGACGTTCGCCGACCTGACCCATCCTTGGTGGGTGGTCGTCCGATCGGTGCTGCCCGATCTGCGCGCCGACCGCCCGATCGACGGGTTCAAGTTGCTGATGTGGACCGTCGCGCTGGCCGCGGTTGTCGTCCGACCGACACCCCGACGATCGAACCCGAGCCGTGCGCCGGTCGGTCTTGTCGCGCCGGAGCCGGCTTCGCCCGAATCATCCGTACCGCAACCGTTCGCGCGAGCGAACGTCGACCTCGAAGGAGCAACCCCATGAAACGATTGACCACCGTGTTGGTCGCCTCGGCCTTGCTGTTGGGCGCCGCAGCATGCAGTGACGACGACGGCGAGAACGTGCGCGACGCCGACAGCGCGAGCGGAAGCGCCAGCGGGAGTGCCAGTGGGAGTGCCAGTGGCGGCGCCGTGTGCGATCCGTTCGGGAACCTCGCCGATGCCGACTCCACCGTGAACGTCACCCTCACCGAGTTCGCCATCGCCACCGATCAGCCGTCGGCTCCGGCCGGCACGATCCACTTCGCGATCGAGAACGCGGGTGCGGAAGTCCACGAACTCGTGGTCGTTCGGGCCGACTCAGTCGATGCGTTGCCCCTCGACGACGACGGGGTCCTCGACGAGGCGGCCTTCGCCGACGGTGACTTCATTGGCGAGGTCGAAGGGTTCCCGGCGGCCCAGACGTGCGACGGCACCTTCGACCTGACCTCGGGCGCCTACGTACTGCTGTGCGCCATCGTCGAAGACCACGACGGCGATGTCGAGAACCACCTCACCGAGGGCATGGCCCTCGAGTTCACGGTGGTCTAGCGAGGCCGGGATCTGCGGGACATCGGTCCCGCAGATCGGGCCAGCCCGCGCCGGTCCTCCGGTCGATCCGGGTGTGGGTCGGGGCCGCCCGCAGGGTGTCGGGTTTGCACTCTCGGTCGGCGAGTGCCAGAGTTGGTTAGCACTCTGCTATGGTGAGTGCTAACCAGTTCGGGCCGCCGGTCACGGTGTTGTCGGTCTGGTGACCAGAACCAACCGTCGCAGCCGACGAGGGCCACCCCACGAGGCAAGGAAGGGTATCGAAGATGCCGAAGCAGATTGCTTACAGCGAGAACGCTCGCCGTTCGCTCGAGGCGGGCATGAACAAGCTCGCCGACGCCGTGCGCGTCACGCTTGGCCCGAAGGGCCGCAACGTG
>SXIR01000107.1 GCA_005772765.1 Actinomycetota bacterium | reverse complement strand
GATGCGCAGCAGTGAGCTCTTGCCCGCGCCGTTGCTGCCGAGCACGCCGATCTTGGCGTCTGGATACATCGAGATGTTGATGTTGCGCAGCACTTCCTTGTCCGGTGGGTGCACCCGACGGAGGTTGCGCATGGTGATGATGAACTGATGAGCCATCCCCGGAGACTAGGTGCGTCGATAGGGCTCGAAATTCGGGTCGTATCGACGCACCTACACTTGGGCGATGGTTTCGGGGATATTTGCCATCGCTGATGGGTACATCGACGAACTGGCGGCGCTCGACCCGATCGCCGCCACGGGCATGGGTGTCGCCGGCCACGACGATCGTCTCCCCGACCTCTCGCCCGACGGCGCCGCGGCCCGCGACGCGCTGTACGCCCGCACGTTGGCCGCGCTCGACGCCGCGCCGATCGAGTCCGATCGCGATCGCGTCGCAACAGCGTTCATGCAAGACCGCCTCGGCCTTTCCCGCGAGCGACACGCCGCCGGCGATCCCCTCCGCGACGTCCGGGTGCTCGGCAGCCGAATGAGTTCGGTGCGCTCGACGTTCGACCTCATGGCCTACACCAACGATGACGAATGGGCCACCGCCGCTCGACGCATGCGCGCCGTCCCCGCCGCGCTGGACGGATGGATCACCAGCCAACGGGCCGGGGTCGCTCGCGGCGTCGTCGCCGCAAAGCGTCAAGCTGCCGGAGCGGCCCAACAAGCGTCGACGTGGGGCGGCAACACCGAGACGCGCCCCTACTTCCATGCGCTTGTCGACCGTTACGAAGCGACGACCGACCACAACTCGGCGCTCCTCACCGACCTGCGCGCCGCTGCGATGGCCGCAACCGAGGCCTACGCGCGAGTCGCGGCGTTCCTCTCCGGCGAATACCACGACGCAGCCACCCCGCGCGACCCCGTCGGTCCCGAGCGTTACGCCCGCGAGGCGCGCGGCTACCTCGGGATGACGATCGATCCCGTCGAGACCTACGAGTGGGGATGGGACGAACTCGCGCGCATCGAAGCGCGCGCCCGCGCGGTCTGCAACGACATCTCGCCGGGCGCGACCTGGGCCGAAGCCGTCGACATCCTCGAGCACGATCCGCGCTATGTCATCGACGGAGTCGACGACTTCCGAGCCTGGAACCAAGACCTCATCGATCGGACCATCGCGGCACTTGACGGTGTGCACTTCGACATCGCCGACCCGCTGCGCACGTGCGAAGCGATGATTGCCCCGCCCGGCGGCGCGGCGGCGATGTATTACACCGGCCCGTCCGAGGACTTCTCCCGCCCGGGACGCACCTGGTATCCGACGCTCGGCAAGACCCGGTTCCCGCTGTGGCGCGAGGTCTCGATCTGCTACCACGAGGGCGTTCCCGGCCACCACCTCCAAGTGGCGCAGACGGTGTACCTCGCCGAGTCGTTGAGTCGATACCAGCGGCTGAGCGGGTTCATCTCGGGCCACGGCGAAGGTTGGGCGCTCTACGCCGAACGCCTCATGGGCGAACTCGGCTACCTCGACGATCCGGCGTGGGAACTCGGCATGCTCGCCGCCCAGGCGATGCGCGCTGTGCGGGTGATCGTCGACATCGGGATGCATCTCGAACTCCCGATCCCCGCCCACAGCGATTACCACCCGGGCGCGACCTGGAACGCCGAACTCGCGTTGCCGTTCGTGATCGAACGCAGCCGGTTTCCTGCCGACTTCATGGCCAGCGAGGTCGATCGCTATCTGGGCCTGCCGGCGCACGCGATTTCGTACAAGGTCGGTGAACGCGTGTGGCTCGAGTGTCGCGCCGAAGCCCAACAGCGACTCGGCGCGGCGTTCGACCTCAAGGCATGGCACGCGTACGCGCTCGACCTCGGCGGCCTCGGACTCGACACGCTGCGGACCGAACTCGGCCGCTTCACGTCCTGATCCGGGCGCACCTGCATCGCGTCGCTGGCCGCGTCCATCGGTTGTCGACCGGTGTTGGTGAGGGCGGCACCCGATCGCAAGTTCCGATAGCGTCCAGCGCGATGAGCGGACCTGACCTCGCGGGCTGGAACCAATACGAATACACCGCCGCCGACCTCACGCGCACCGTGTATCGCAAAGGCGAAGGCACTGCCGTGATCGTGATTCACGAGATCCCCGGTATCACCCCCAAGGTGCAAGCGTTCGCCGAGAAGGTCGTGGAGCGCGGTCACACCGTGTTCATGCCGAGCCTCGTCGGTACTCCCGGCAAAGCGCCAGCCGTGCCGTATCTGATGCAATCGATGCTCAAGGTCTGCGTCGCCAAGGAATTCGCCACGTGGGCGCTGCGTTCGACTTCTCCAGCGATCGGCTTCCTCCGGGCGCTGGCCAAGGAGGCCCACGCCGAGTGTGGAGGTCCCGGTGTCGGCGCCGTCGGAATGTGTTTCTCCGGCGGGTTCGCGTTGGCCATGATGGTCGACGACACGATGGTCGCGCCGGTGTTGTCGCAACCTTCGATGCCGTTCGCCGTCGGAACAGCTCGGTCGGCGGACATCGGGGTCAGCGACGCCGACCTCGCGCGTATCAGCGAGCGCGCCGCAAACGGCTGCGAAGTCCTCGGGCTTCGTTTCAGTCACGACAGCTTCGTACCCGATGCCCGCTGGGCGAACCTCGAGGCCGCCCTCGGCGACCGGTTCATCGCCGTCACGCTCGACAGCGCGCCCGGCAACGCCCACGGACACAAGGAAAAGGCGCACTCGGTACTCACCGAAGACCTCGACGACCGCGACGGCACACCAACACGTGCGGCGCTCGACCAAGTCCTCGACTTCTTCGACGCGAAGCTGGCCGCCGACGCCGGATGACCCCGCGGTACCACGACAGCGACGATCCTTCGATCACACGCTTCCTACCGCACGTTCCGGCTCGACTGAACGACGCGGGCTCGGCAGCGGCGTGATGTCAGCCGCGGGTCACCACGAACGATGCGCTGGTGGTGGCGCTGCCGCCGAGATTGAGCGTGGCGACGGTCCTGGCGCCCTCGACCTGATAGTCGCCCGCCGAGCCGGTCACCTGTCGGGTCGCGTCGAGCAGCATACGAACTCCCGTCGCGCCAACAGGATGTCCACCACCGATCAGACCGCCGCTGGGGTTCACGGGAAGCGCGCCGTCGAATGCAATGGTGCCGTCTTCGATTGCTCGCCAACTCTCACCCGGCTCGGTGATCCCGAAGTGATCGATCGCGAGGTACTCGGTGGTGGTGAAGCAGTCGTGCACCTCGATCGCGTCGAGCGCGTGACGCACGGGTCGATCCCCCAGACTGGCGCGCCCGAGCGCATCAACGACGGTCGCTCGCACATGCGGCGCCACATAGGGATCGTCTCGGGAATCGGCGAGTTTGTCGGCCAGCGCCATCCGGCTCGTGTGGTGGCCCCACCCTGCGATGCGACCGGCGTCGTCGAGCGAGGTCGACCGTCGCGACGCCCATGTACGCGCGAATCGTTCCGATGCCAACACCACGCCAACCGCGCCGTCGGAGACCTGCGAGCAGTCCTGCCGTTGGATCCGACCGGAAATCACGGGGTTCTTCGCCGAGTCACGACGAAAATCGTCGTCCGCGAACGACCAACCGCGGGTCTGCGCGTTCGGATTGCGTCGAGCGTTGGCGAAGTTCACGCGGGCGATCTCGCTCAGATGTTCAGGATCGACGCCGAAACGGCGGTCGTACTCGTCGCCGAGTTCGCCGAACAGGGCGGGCCACGGGAACTCGACCTCTGCGGTTTCGCGCGGCACCCACGCCGCCGAACCGAGGTGGTGTTGGACCGTGGCGGCGTCGGTCGTGCGCATCATCTCCACGCCGACGACGAGCGCGCATTCGTACCGACCGGCCTCGAGATCGGCCATCGCGGACAGCACCGCCATCGACCCAGACGCGCACGCCGCCTCGTGCCGCATCGTCGGCAGACCTGCAAACGCCGGGTCGGCCTCGACCAGCAGTCCGCCCAGGTGTCCCTGCCCGCAGAACAACTCGCCCGCGAAGTTGCCGACGTGACCGACCTGCACCTCGGTTGCTTCGACGCCCGCGTCTGCGAGCGTCGCCGCAACCACTTCGGCCATCAGCGCGGCGAGCGAAGTGCCTTCGCGGGTCAGATTGCGAGCGAAATCGCTCTGCGCGCCTCCCAACACGAACACGTCGCTCATCGAGATGATCCGATCACCGACATCAGAGGGGTCGCTGCGCGCCGACGCTCGCGGCGTCGACCCACCAGGTGTGATAGCCGGTCGGAACTCGCTGTGCCACGCGCAACCGACACACAGGTTCGTCGGCGATTCGCTGTGCATCGAGCACGAACACCTCGCTCGTTCCGGTGGCCTCGTCGGCGACGAAGGTGACGAGATAGCCATCGTCTTCGGCCGTGGATCCGTCACGCGGTGCGAAGACCGTCTCGCCGCCGAACCACCCGCTGGGATACGTGTGCGCTTCGGCCCGGCAGCCGTTGTCGTAGTCGTACTTGATGACCCCGTCGAACAGCAACGTCGGTGCCTCGGCACAACGTTGGTGATACGAATAGCGCGTCTTGCGACCGAGCGCACGGTTGTCCATGCGCGGGAACTCGGCGAGCGCGTCGTCGAGTTGGCGTTCGGTGCAACGCCCGGTGCGCAGGTTGAACCGCCACTCGTGGAACAGCGGCGCGAGGCGCAGGCTCGCGATCGCGGGAACGATTCGCGATGGGTCGGCAACCGATTCGGTGAACGGCTCATCGATTCGGCAACCGACGAGCACGACCTCGTCGCCTTCTTCCCAGGCATTGACCGTGTGGTACATGAACATCGCTTCAGCATCGAACCAACGCACGTCGTCGTTGCCGCCGAAACGCGGGATCAGCCCGAAGCGGGTGACTTTCTCGGGGAACCAGCCCAGGCGAACTTTGCCGTGCGCGAGCGCGTCGGGGTCGAACATCATCGACATGTCCAGCAGGATCGACCAGTTCGGCGTGATCGCGAGGTCGTGTTGGAGACGCGGTCCTGGGAGATCGATGTCGACTTGGTGCACCAACTCGCCGTCGGGCGAGATCACACCGTACGTCAAGTACGGCGGAAAGGGCTTGTGGTCGAACCACATCAGCTCGCCGGTGTGCATGTCGAGTTTGGGGTGCGCCGACAGACCCCGGGTGCGCTTGCCTTCGTAGTTCTGCACGCCGAGCGTCTCGAGATCCGGGAGGCGCACGACGTGGGGTTCGCCGCCGAGCCACCAGACTGCGAGGAGTTGGCCGGCGTGGAACACGAGATCGGTGTTCGCGGTGTCCTTGTACGGCCCTCCGGGCTGAGCGAAATCGGGTTGTTCGAGGATGCCCGTCCACAGGCACTCGCCCGCGTCTTCCTCGCGTGCCAGCGCGGCAGTGCGGACGTAGCGATTGCGGTAGGTGGCAGTCCCGTTGGCGAACTCGACCGCGTGGATCATGCCGTCGCCGTCGAACCAGTGGTATCGGCCTTTTGGTTCGAACCGTGGGTTCGCTCCATTGCGAGCGAAGACTCCGTTCAGGTCGGCGGGCAAAGACCCTGCGACGACCTCGAGGTCGCAGGTGAGCTCGGTGTGCGTCGGCCGGTAGTTGCCGGCCAGGTACGGACTGCGGGTGTTGCGGTCAGTCGTGACGGTCATGACGCCAGTTTGGCAGGAATTTCCGGCTTCGCCGACCTTGGCTCGACCTTTCGGTGCGCCCCGGGTCCGGCTGAGCGCCGGGTACGGGCGAGACTGTCGGCATGGAACCGGGGAGCATCGTCGAGGTCACCGTCGACAAGTTGGTCGCAGGCGGCGATGGTCTCGCTCGTGCCGACGACGGCCGAGTCGTCTTCGTGACCGGCGGACTTCCCGGCGAACGGGTACGAGCCAGCGTGCGCAAGGTTCGCAAGGACGTCGCGTTCGCCGACGTCGCCGAGGTGATCGACTCCTCGCCCGACCGGGTCGAACCGCCATGTCCGCACGTCGCGGCCGGTTGCGGTGGCTGCGATTGGCAGCACCTCGCCCCGTCCGCACAAGCCGTTGCCAAACGCGACATCGTGATCGATGCGCTCACCCGAATCGGCGGGCTGGCCGACGCCAACGTGGCACCAACCGTCGAACTTCCGGCCCTCGGTTACCGCCAACGCGTTCGCTTCGTCGTCAACTATGGCAAGCCAGCCTTCCGCGCCTTCCGCACCAACCGACCAATCGCCGTCGACTCGTGCGCGGTCTTGCACCCACGCGTCGAAGCAGCGATGCTGAAGGGCGACTGGAGCGCGAGCCAAGAAGTCGAGCTCGCGCACGGGCTCGTAACCGGCGAAACCTTGCGGGCCGCGCCAACTCGCCACCAGCCCGATCGCGTCGGCACCTACCACGAGGTCGTGGCGGGGCATCGGTTCCGGATCAGCGCCCGCAGCTTCTTCCAGATTCGCACCGACGGTGCCGAAGCAATCGTCGCGCTCGTCCGCGACGCGCTGGGCGACGACATCGAGCACCTCGCCGATCTGTACGCCGGTGTCGGTCTGTTCGCCGCCACCGTGCCCGCCGCCCACGTCGTGGCGATCGAGGGCAACCCGTCCGCAGTCGCCGACTGTCGCCACAACCTCGCCGATCATCCCGATGCCAAGGTGCACCGGCTGTCGGTCGAACGGTGGCGGGCGAAACAGGATTACGACGCCGTGGTCGCCGACCCGAGTCGTCAGGGACTGGGGCTCGAAGGCGTCGACGCGATCGTGCGCACCCGAGCACCGCGCGTCGCGTTGGTCAGCTGCGACGTCGCGGCGATGGCGCGCGACGTCCGCGATCTCGTTGACGGGGGTTACACCGTCGAGCGCGTGACTCCCGTGGATCTGTTCCCCATGACGAGCCACATCGAGGTCGTGACGTCGCTCCGACGCTGAGTGCCGTCGGCCGAGAACGACGCGATCTGGCACGCGGCGCACCCCGAGGGACCGTGCGAGAGCATCCCTGGCGACACGACCCGCACCGGGTGGCCGCCAGCGGAGCAGTCTGGCGTTAGGCCAGCGCGACTTCGAGCTTGTCCATCGCCTCGTCCTCGGTGACGTTGAGGGCGAAGCTCAGCTCGGAGACGAGCACCTGGCGGGCCTTCACGAGCATCGACTTCTCACCAGCCGACAAGCCCTTGCTCACCTCGCGCAGCGCGAGGTTCCGGACGACCTCGGCAACCTGATAGACGTCGCCGCTCTTCAGCTTCTCTTGGTGGTTCTTGAAGCGTCGGCTCCAGTTGGTGGGTTCGCGCACGTCCTTCTTGGCGAGCAACTGGAACAGATCGTCGACATCTTCGGATGAGATCGGCGGCCGCATCCCGACTTCGTCGGCTTTGGCCACCGGCACCGAGATCTTCAGGTCGTTGTTTGCCATCCGGAGCACGAAGAAGTCGACCTTGCCCCCGTCGACCTCACGCTTCTCCTTCTTCTCGATGATGGCGGCACCGTGGTGCGGGTACACGACACGATCTCCGACCTTGAACCCCATGTGTGCGTGACTCCTACGATGCGATGGCCCGCCGGCGATCACCGGCCCCAAGGGAAGATCGAAGATTCTACCGTGCGATTCCGTCGATTCTCGATTGCACGAGCGATTCCACCAATCGTCGCGATCGTGACGACTTGGCCGTTGGCGCTCGATTGGCGTACCCGGCTGCCGCTCGGCGCCGAGTCGAGCGCCACCGTGCCGCAGTTCAACTTGTGGACCTTGCGGTGGAACATCGACCGCATCGCCCACTTCGGTCGCGACTATTGGGATGCGCCGATCTTTGCCCCCGAGTCGGCCGCGTTCGCCCGATCGGAGGCCCAACCGCTGACCGGCCTCCTCGCCGGGCTGCTGCACCCGCTCGGCGGCGATGTCGGCGTGTACAACCTGGTGTTGCTGGTCTTGCTCGTCACGAACGGGTACGCGGCGATGGCGCTCGCCCGGCGACTCGGAACGCCCGCATCCGGCGCAGCGCTCGTGGGCGTGCTCGCGCAAACCATGCCGTTCACGTTCAACGAGCTCGGCGTCCTCCAACTCGTCCCCTTGGCCGGATTCTGGTGGATGCTCGAACGAATCGTCGCGTATCGAGCGAATCCCGGGCGCGCACCGCTCGTGGGCGCGGCGCTCGCGTTCGCGTGCATCGCACTCACGTCGGGCTATTTCATGCTGTTCACCGCGGCGACGCTCGTCGTCGTCGCACCGTTGCTTGCCTGGGTTCCTGCACGCAGATGGCGCGACAGATCGCTCGATGCAATCACCGTTGTCGTCGTGGTCGGTCTGCTCGTCGGCCCGCTGCTGTGGTCGCAGCAGGCCAACACCGCCGCCGAGGGGTGGAGCACCACGGTGGTCGAGTCGCTCAGCGCGTCGCCGCGGCAATGGATCCAGCACTCGGAGTTCGCGCTCGCCGTGCCGTGGGCGATGCCGCGCGACGGCGGGCAGCCGCTTTGGCCCGGCAGCGCGTTGTTGGTCCTGGCCCTCGCGGGCGTCGTTACACACCGGGGTCGCGTGACCTTCGCGTTGCTTGGCGCCGCGGTAGCGATGTTCCTCTTGTCGCTTGGCTTGCACCTCGACATCGGAGGCTGGTCGCCGTACTCGTTCCTGCGCAATCACATGCCGGGATTCGATCGTCTGAGGTCGCCGTTTCGCGCCGCAGCGATCACCCAGTCGCTGCTGGTCGCGCTTGCGTCGTATTCGATCGCGGTGTTGTGGCGATCACGATGGGGACGAACCGCGGCGGTGATACTCGTCGCGTTCGCCGCGCTGGAGTCGGTCCACTGGAATCAACCGACGCGCCGCGTCCCCGACGTTGCGGCATTCGACTGGGTGCAATGGCTCGACCGCGCGCCCCCCGGAGCGGTTGCCATGGTCCCGTTCCCGCCGAGTGGGCGCGCGAGCGACTACGAAGACACCACGATCGCAATGCTGGCGCAGCTCGAGCACGGCCATCCATTGGTCAACGGCTACACCGGCTTTTTTCCCGACGAGTACAAGCGGCTGCGATTCCATATGGAACGGTTTCCCGAAACTGCGGACGAATCGATGCATGCACTCGACGAGACCGTCGCCCGATACGTGGTCTTGCGCGACGACCTCGTCGACCACGATCGCGGCGAGCAAGCGCTCAGCGAGTTCGGGTGGCGTCGAGTCTTCGACGGCACCGACCGCGACGTGTGGACCCGAGGCGTCCTTTCGTAGCGAATACCGCAACAAAAAGACGCCTTAGCGCTTCTTGGCTGCGAGCCAGTCCTTCACCATCGGTGCGAAGTTCGCGGGGTTGTAGGCGTCTTCCTCGTAGGAGAACTGCATGTCGCCGGCGTAGTGCAATACGGTCAGGTTGTAGGCCTCATAGATGTTGCCGTCGCCCGGATCGTTGAACCGGTTCTCGATCTGACAGATCCACCAACCGCGTTCTTCGTCGCACACACACCAGTCGTGCGGGAACTGCGTCATCTCGTTGAACGGGAAGTCCTTCATCGTGTCGGTGATCCACGCGAGGATCTCGGCCCGGCCATTGAACTTGCCGTACATGTGCTCGTAGTAGGTGGCGTCCTCGGTAAACATGTTCGCCCAGGTCGTCCAGTCGCCCGTACGGCCGGATTCGGCGGCCGCCGCGACGAACTTGTCGTGCGCGGCTTGCAGTTCTTCTCGTGTCCACTGT
>SXIR01000106.1 GCA_005772765.1 Actinomycetota bacterium | reverse complement strand
CCCGGCGCGTCAGAATCGGAGCATCGCGACCCCGAGGTGTAGCCCATGAGCGATCGACCAACGCGACGACTCCCGGACCCGGGGGCGGTCCATGACGAACGAGAGATCGAAGCCGTCGTCGACGTACTGCGCACGTCGAACCTGAACCTCGGACCCAAGGTCGCCGAGTTCGAAGCCGCGGTGGCCACGTTGCTCGCCAAGCAGCACGGCGTCATGGTCAACTCCGGATCGTCGGCGTTGAAACTCGCAGTCGAGCTCTTGGGGCTCGACCCCGGCGACGAGGTCATTACCTCGGTCGTCACATTCGGCACCGACATCGCACCGATCGTCCAGGCCGGGCTCGTGCCGGTGTTCGTCGACGTCGAGCCGCTGACGTTCCAGATCGACGCAGCGCGCATCGAGGAGATGATCGGACCGCGCACGCGCGCGATCCTCGTACCGAACCTCGCCGGCAACTGTCCCGACTGGGATGCGATCCGAGCCATCGCCGACGCGCACGGATTGATCGTCGTCGAGGACAGTTGCGACGTGCTCGACTCATGGCAACGAGGTCGTCGCACCGGCGAGCGGGCCGACATCAGCGTGACCAGCTTCGCCCGCGGCCATGCGATCACCGCGGCCGGCAACGGTGGCCTCGTCGGGATCGATGACGAAGAGCAGCTCGACCGCTGCCTCATGCTGCGGCGCTGGGGGCGACGGTCCGAGAGCTATCTGTTCGGCTCCCGACGCGGCCAACGCGATCGTCATGGCCCACTCGCCGACGGGACTCCTTACGACCTCACGTTCCAGTTCGAGATGATCGGGTACAACTTCGAGCCGTCCGAGATCGGTGCCGCGTACGGTTTGGTCCAACTCGACAAGCTCGCCGAGTACAACCGACGGCGTCAGCACAACTGGGATCGGCTGCACGAGATGATGACCGCGCACGACGACAAGCTGGCGCGGCCCATCACCCAACCCGACACTCACACGACGTGGATGCGCTATCCGTTCGTCCTCCACGAGGGAATCGACCGGATGGAACTCCAACGCCGCCTCACCGACCGCGGCATCGCGACGTTCATGGTGTGGAGCGGCAACGTCGTCCGACACCCCGCGTTCGCCAACATCGAACGGCGTGAGCCCGCTGACGGTTTTCCGAATGCGAACGTGGTGACCGAACGTTCGCTGTCGCTCCCCGCGCACCACGCGCTGTCGAGCGACGACCTCGGCTACATGGTCGAGGTCGTCGGCGAAGAACTCACGCGCGGCTGACGGCTACTCCCGCTGGGGGATGTCGAGCCGACGGGTCGCGATTCGCCACCCGCCCGCAGTCCGTTCGTCACGCCGCGGCGATGGCCAAATCGGTTTCGGATCTTCACCCGCGGGGCGCCACGGATCGGCAGCGATGCGGATCTTGCGAAACACCTGATAACGGGGAAAGCTCATCACCGGAGCGCCGCGCGTTGGTGGATGGAACGACACATTGCCGTACGGCTCGAGGGTGATCGTCCAGCCCAACTCGTGCACGAAATGGTGATGATGCCAACACAAGAGAAGGCCGTTGGCGATGTCGGTCTTGCCGTGGTGGGGCGCGCCGAACGGTTCGATGTGGTGCGCCTCGCACTGGCTCGGCGGACGATCGCAGCCCGGGAACCGGCAGCCGCCGTCGCGGAAGGCAAGCGCTCGGCGCTGTTGACGGGTGAAGTTGCGAATGGATCGACCGAGATCGAGCGGCACCCCGTCGGCGTGCACCAGCCGCTGCATCGAACCGGCGCAGGCAGCGCGCAATGCCGTCTGGCGGCTCACCGGCTTGCCGTCTTGCGTCACCCCTGCGCCGTGTACCTCGTCGGTGAACACGTCGTGCGCAATTGAGATCAGCACATGTGGTTCGGCGCTTCCGCGAAACGGGATTCCTTCGAGATACTGCCGACAGATCGCTACGAGCGCGTCGACACGCTGTTGACCGGGCGTACGATCGTCGCCCGCCTGATGCAACTTGTCGTACTCACGGTCGAGCGCCCGTTTGATGATTTCGGTGTCGAACGGATCGATCGTTCCAGAGAGGAACGTCATGTCGTCGGCGCCGGCGACGAGCGAGAGACTCCGCGACTCGTATTGGCGGGCAGCCAGCGAGTCACCGTCTTTCTGTAGCGCATCGTCGAGCGCATGACGCCAAGCAGTCGCAGCGATTTCGGTGTCGTCAACATTGGCGTCGCGTGCGATCGCGAGCAACGTCGCTTCGAACTCGGCAAACGCAGCGCGACGGCGCTCGGGATAGGCGAGGTTGACGATCACATCGACGTGCTCAGAGGAGATCTCGCCGGCGTCGTAAGCCGACGATGTCACTTCGAGCCGCCAAATCATGCGGGCCCGGCGAACGGATCGACGCGCGAACGTGCTCGAGCATCGCCAGTTCGCCTTCAGCCACGAGGCTGCACTGCGGTGATGGTCGAGGCCGTACACGCCGGTCGAATCCATCCGCGCAACGCGGCGGGTGATCTCGGCCTCCAGACGACGGCGCATGACCTCGAGGTCATGGAGTTCGTTGCGGCCATCGAGCGCGAGCGATTCCGCTTCGTTCGCCAACGCATCGATCGCAGCTTCGAGCAGCTCCAGCCCCTCTGCCATGGTTCCACCATACACGAACATTTGTTCGTGTCAACCAAGGATCTTCCGACTCCTCGACGATTCCTCGGTATTCGCAACCCGGATCACGGCCCCCGATGGCGAGTCCATCGTCGGCGCCCTTCGTTGCCGACCGCGCGCGCTCGGATGCGCCGATGTCGACGCGGTCAGAGCCTCTCGCCGGGCAGCTCGACGGCGTGTTGGAGCCACGTGGCGACCTGGCGTTCGTCGAGTTCGTCGGTTTCGTAGATGTCGATCCAACGGGCGTTCGGATCTGCGCCGGATCCCGGCGGCGGCGGGTCGAGTTGCACCCCTGCGAAGAACGTCAGCCTCACGTACTTCGTGAAGCAACGAAACGACACGAACCACACGTCGTCGCCGGTGCCGTAGAGCGGCTGGTTGTACTTGATCGCTCTGATCGCGTGCGGCGCGGTTTTCGCGATCAGCGCGTCGAGTCGCTCTCCGAGCGCACGCTTCCACCCTGGCATCGCGGCGATATAGGCCTGGACGGGTTCGTCGCCATAACCCTTGGGGATCTGCGGGTTCCCGCCACTCAGCAGGTTCGGTTCCACGTCACCACGTTACGAGGCAAGCGCCGCCCGTACCGGTGCGTACTCGCACCAGACATCGGAATGCGTCGAGGCCCAGCGGCTGCGGTGACCCTCGGCGGCGAGGCGAAAGTAAACGATCCGGCGCAACGGACTCCACAGGTTGCCGCTTTGATTGTGCGCAAGCAGATAGTGCGCGAGCACCACATCGCCACGCCGCGCCAACACCGGTTCGCCCCGACCAAAATCGGGCGGGTCAGGCAAGAGGCACGCGTGCCCTCCCATCGACGCCGGTCCCATCAACACATCGACACCGCGCTCGCGAAACAGCCGCTCGTGACCGAGGTGGGAGCCTGGCCACACGTACAAGTTGCCGCGTCCCGGTTCGGACTCGTCGTCGAGATAGATGCCGGCCAGCAGCGTGAAGGTCGCCGGTTCGGTCTGGTCGGGAATGCCGTAACCGTCGATGTGACCACCACCAGGAACGTGATCCCACCCGTAGATGCTCGTGGCAACTTGGATGTGATCGAACGCAAGATCGATGGCGAGCGGCGCGACAAGTTCGCCGGCCACCGCGATCACGCCGGCCTCATGGAGCGCGCGCTGCGCGCTGGGGAGTTCCGAGGGATGCTCGAAGTAGTGATGGAAACCGACCTTGTCCGCGGGCGGCGCCTTGCGCGTCACCAACGCATCGACCTCGCGATCGAGCTCGACCAAGTGAGCCTCATCGACGACCGACGGTACGACGATGTATCCGTCGCGAGCGAAGGTGCAGAGTTCGTCGTCGCCGAGCACAACCGCCACGATACGGGCACAGCGAGGTCGCCGACCGCGAGTTGCCCGAGCCGCATGGATGTCAACTCCGTCAGGCTGCGCCAACGGTGCGCTCAGTAGAGTGAGGCAATGACGACCTCGCTTCCGGCGGTGCACGGTCGGATCAACGACCTCGACAGTCACCTCCAGGTTCCGGTGTCGCGATGGGCCGAGGTTTTCGGCGAGGCGACCGCGCGCTTCGGTGATCGTTTCGCCAACATCGCGTTGTTCAATGCCACCGACGAGCCTGAGTTGACGGTCGATTCAGTGTGGACAACCAAAGGCACCAACGCGCCGGGCGCTTCGACTCCCGAGGGCCGACTCGCGGCGATGGACGTCATGGGCGTCGATCGCCAACTCATCTTTCCCCAAGTCGTGGTGGCCGCAGCCGCGTGGTCTCAGCACCCAGCAGCGCCATCGGTCTTGCGCGAGTTCAACGACGCGGTGATGCGTTGGACGACAGCCGGAAAGGGGCGTCTGCGACCAACTGCGCTGCTCGACCTGAGCACTATCGAGGGCGCGGTCGCCGAAGCCGAACGGATCGCGGCGGGAGGCGCGCGCGCCGTGTTCATCCAGGACGGCATTGCGCCTGGCGGTCGTTCACCCGCGTCAGCGGAGGTCGATCCGCTGTGGGCGGTGCTTGCCGAGGCCGGTCTCGCGGTCACGCTCCACATCGGCGGGCAAGACGGGTTCTTCGGCAGTGCCGTGTGGCCCGATGCCGACTTGCTACGGCCGGGTTCGTTCTCGACCGGCGAACCGGTGGGTCCGCACATGCTCGCAACGATGCACCTCGCCGCGCAGAACTACCTGTCCGCGATGGTGTTCGGCGGTGTCTTCGACCGGCACCCGACGCTGCGCGTCGGCATCATCGAACTCGGAGCAATGTGGATCGGACCGTTCGTCGACCTGCTCGAGGACCGGATCGAGATGTCGCGCCGATTGCGCGACGGGTTGCAACGTCGTCCGACCGACGTCTTCGTCGACCAGGTTCGCGTCACGCCGTTCTTCTGGGAGCGCACGGCTCGCCAGATCGAGCGTTACGGCATGCCCGAGATCTATGCGTTCTCGTCGGACTTCCCCCACCCCGAGGGCGGTACCGACCCGATCGGCCGGATGGGTGCTGACATCGCGCTGCTCGGCGAGGCGGCGGTCGAAGCCTTCTTCGTACACAACGCCGAACTGTTGCTCCCCGCCTGAACTCCGAGCATCCCACGCACGCAGCGCGCAAACCGCGCCGGATTGTCACAACAAGCCGGGCTCGAACCGTCAACGTCGGGCCGCGTGCGGGTTTTTGGGCTCGTAGCGGTGAAGATGGGTACGGACCAGCTCTTGGTCCATTCGAGCGGCGAAGGAGTCGTGATGGCCGCGAACACGAACGACGATCGAACCACGGAGTCCGACTTCGCCTCGCTCGGCCTCATTGACGAGATCACCCGATCCCTCGGCGAACTCGGATACGAAGAAGCCACGCCGATTCAGCGCTTGACAATCGCACCACTGTTGGACGGACGGGATCTACTCGGCCAGGCGGCCACGGGAACCGGCAAGACCGCTGCGTTCGCGCTGCCGATGTTGCAACGCCTCGCCAGCGCAGAGCGCCGCGACTCGCCGTTCGCGCTCGTGCTTGTGCCGACGCGCGAGCTCGCGATGCAGGTTTCCGAGGCCGTCCATCGCTATGGCCGTTACCTCGACTCGAGCGTGTTGCCAGTCTTCGGCGGCCAACCGATCGCCCGACAGATCACTGCCCTGCGACGCGGTGTCGACATCGTCGTCGCGACGCCAGGACGGGCCATCGATCACATCAACCGCAAGACACTCGCACTCGACGCGATCGCGATGTTGGTGCTCGACGAAGCCGACGAAATGTTCGACATGGGTTTCGCCGAAGACATCGAGACGATTCTCGACCGCACTCCCTCGGAACGTCAGACGGTGTTGTTCTCAGCGACGATGCCGCCGCGCATCGAGGCCGTCACCCGCCGCCACCTTTCGAACCCCGAACGCATCACCATCACCTCCGCGCCCGAGGGTGCCGCTGGCGCGCCGCTGGTACGCCAGACCGCGTACATCGTCCACCGTGCACACAAGACCGCGGCGCTCGCGCGGGTTCTCGATATCGAGGCGCCCGGGGCAACGCTCGTGTTCTGCCGAACCCGCATCGAAGTCGATGAACTCACCCAGACGCTGAACGGCCGTGGATATCGGGCCGAAGCGCTTCACGGTGGGATGAATCAAGACCAACGCGATCGCGTGATGGGTCGGCTCCGTGCAGGGACTGCAGATCTCCTCGTCGCGACCGACGTCGCCGCCCGCGGGCTCGATGTCGACCAACTCACCCATGTCGTCAACTTCGATGTGCCGTCTGCGCCGGAGTCGTACGTGCATCGGATCGGACGAGTCGGTCGAGCCGGTCGTGAAGGCACGGCCGTCACCTTCGCCGAGCCCCGCGAGCAACGGCTCCTGAAGAACATCGAACGCGTCACGAAGCAGCGCATCCAACTCGAGAAGGTGCCAACGGTCGCCGATCTGCACTCGAAGCGATTGGACATCACCCGAACCAGCGTGCGCGACGCGATCATCGAAGGTGACCTCGATCGGTTCCGCGGATTGGTCGATGGACTCGCAGACGAGTTCGACCTCATGGAAGTTGCGCTTGCCGCAGCCAAGGTTGCGCACGAGGCCGGAAGCAGCGAGATCGACGAACAGGAGATCCCGACCGTCGAACTCCGCGAGTCCGAGCGGTCCGAACGCGGCGACAAGACCAAGAAGAAGTGGAAAGACAAGGACAAAGACAAAGGCGGGAAGGACCGGCCAAACCGAGGCAAGAACGCCGGTGCGAACAACGGCACCGCTCGCATCTTCATCGGAGCTGGACACGACAGCGGCATCCGACCGAAAGACTTGGTCGGCGCGATCGCCAACGAGACGAAGCTCCGCGGCCGCGACATCGGCGCGATCGAGATCGGTGATCGCCATTCCCTTGTCGAGGTTCCCTCTCACGCCGTCGACGACGTCATCGCAGTGCTGCGTAACAGCCACATCAAGGGCCACAAGCCCACGATTCGCCGCGAGCGTTCGCCATCTCGCTAAGGCGATCGCCCTACGGCGCACTGAGACGTGCGTCACCAGGCGAGACTTCGAACAACCGGTTGTTTTAGGTTCACCCGGTGACGCAGACCGACCCTCAACCGGCGCAACCAGCCGCGCTCGGCTACCACGCGTCGCTCGACGGCCTCCGCGGCCTCGCACTACTCGCGATCATCGTGTACCACGCACAAGTCGGCTGGGCCTCGGGCGCGTTCCTCAGCGTGTCGACCTTCTTCACGCTGTCGGGATTCCTCATCACCAGCCTGTTGCTCATCGAGCGCACGACGACCGGTTCGGTTTCACTGCAGGGGTTTTGGAATCGACGCTTGCGTCGGCTCATGCCGGCCGCGACGCTCGCAGTCGTCGGCATCGCGCTTGGGACGTGGGCGTGGGGCGACAGCACCCAACTCTCACGGTTGCGCGGCGACGCGTTCGCGTCGCTCGGTTACGTGTCGAACTGGTGGTTCATCGGGCAGGGCGACCAGTACGGCGCTGCGTTTGCGAGTCCGTCGCCCTACACCCACTTCTGGACGTTGGCGATCGAGGAGCAGTTCTACGTGTTGCTCCCGCCGCTGGTGGCGGTCGTGTTGGCCATCAGCCGCGGGTCTCGCAAGGCACTTGGCTTCGCACTCGGCGCGATCGTGATTGTCTCGATGGCGCGCTCCTACCTCCTGATGTCGCGCCAGGTCTCATTCGATCGTCTCTACTGGGGCACCGACATCCGCATCGGCGAGTTCGTCGCCGGATCGTTCCTCGCCCTGGCGTGGACCGGGCGACGGGCGCCAACGAGCCCACGGAGTCGGCGCCGCATCGACGTGATCGGAGTTGCTGCGCTCGTGATCATGCTCGGGCTGTGGTGTGTCGCGGATTCGCGCAGTGCCGCGGTCTACGGCGGAGGCTTGCTCGCGTACTCGTTGCTCACCGTCGCAGTGATCGTCGCGGCGCTGCACTCCGGCACCGTCGTGCAGCGCCTTCTTGCGTGGCGTCCGCTGGCCTGGCTGGGAGTCGTCTCGTACGGGGCCTACCTGGTCCATTTCCCGATCCTCACGTGGTTGACCGGTGCCACCCGCCTCGAGGCGCCGCTGCGCCTCGCGATCGCCGCGCCGCTCACGTTCGTCGTCGCGGGCGCATCGGCTCGATTCGTCGAACGACCGATCCGCAACCGCGACCGGTTCCGCGGATCCCATGCATGGCTCGCTCCGCCGATCGCGATCGCGGTCGCAGCTGGCTCGATCGTCGTCGTCACGCTGGCGGCGGATCCCGAGATCCCCAGCAACCCGTTCGCCGGTGTTCCAGAGATCTTCGAACGGGATCTCGAGGCGCTCGATCGTGTGGTCGGCGACTCCACCGCGCCGCGCGTCTCGGTCTACGGCGACTCGACTGCGCTGATGACCGGCCTCGGCCTGTTGCAGTACAGCATCGAGCATCCCGAACGCATCGTCGTCGAACCGGGCAAGGCGGAGCTCGGGTGCGCGTTGCTCTCTGACGTCACCCGACTCGTCCAGGGCCGACCCGAACGCACTCCAGACGAGTGCAGTACGTGGCGCGACGATTGGCGCGCCGCGGGGATGACCGCTCCAACCGACATCGCGGTCGCGCAGTTCGGACCGTTCGATGTTCGCGACCAACTCCTCGACATCAACGGCGACTACCTGACGATCGGAGAAGATCCCGAACTCGACGAGGCGCTCCGGGCGTCCCTGCGAGAACGGATCGATCTGTTGCTGGAACGCAACGGAATGGTCGTGCTGCTCGCGAGTCCCGATATCGACGTCGGACGCATCGACGGCCGCTCCCCGACCGACACGCTGCCCGAATCCGACCCGGAACGCATGGCGCGCTTTCGCGCCCTGCTGGCCGAAGTTGGTGCCGACAACCCGCGCGTGAGGATTGTCGATCTCGCCGGTTGGGTCGAACGCCGAGACGACGACGACGAACTGCGGCCGGACGGCGTGCACTTCACCCCCGACACGACCGGCACCGTGGCAACCTGGCTCGCACCCGAACTCCAGCGACTGCATGTCGAGCGCACGGGCAGCCGCGACAGCGTGATCGGCATCGGCTGACGCCGAGCACGATTGCCGTCTCGACTTAGTCTTCGACCGCTGCCAATGCCGCTTCGAGTGTGAACGCGCCGGAGGCGAGCGCGGTGCCGACAATCACACCCTCGAGACCGTCGACCGCAAGCATGCGCACGGCGCGCAGGTCGTCGAGCGTTGCCACGCCGCCGCTCGCAACGACCGGCCTGGTCGTGTGCGCGCAGACCGCGCGGAGCAGATCGAGATTCGGGCCGCTCATTGCGCCGTCAGTGGCGACATCAGTGACGACGTAGCGAGCGCAGCCGAGATCGTCAAGCCTGGTCAGTGTCGACCACAGGTCGCCAACATCTCGATCCCGTCCCCGAGGGAACAACCGATCGCCGCGGACGTCGAGACCAACGGCGATCTGATCGCCATGACGAGCGATCGTGGTCGCGACCCATTCGAGATCGGTGAGTGCGGCCGTCCCGACGACGCAGCGATTGGCGCCCGCTCGCAACGCGGTCGCGACGCTGCCCTCGTCACCGATGCCGCCGCTCATCTGGACTCGCACGTCGAGCGCCGCGACGACCGCATCCAGCACGGCGCGATTCGGCGCGCGTCCGAACGCCGCATCGACGTCGACCAGATGAATCCATGCGGCGCCCGCGTCCTGCCACGCCCTCGCGAGTTCGAGCGGATCCACTGGCTCGATGGCTGCCGCACTGCCCGAAGGCCGAACGGCCCGGCCATCCATCACATCGACGGCAGCCAACACCTCGAACCTTGGTTGACCCACCATGCGAAAACCCTAGAGGGCATTCGCAACGGCCGATATGCTCACCGCCGATGTCTTGCTTCGCATCCTTCCGAACTCGCTGATCCGGACCGAACCAGCGAAGTCCTGCGCGCGCGAGTTTGTCGCGCGCGTTCACCCTCGTGAAGGAGCAATGCCATGACCGTGCAACCGTTCGTCATTCGCCGCGCCGAGTCCGCCGACCAACCCGCGATCGAAGCGCTCAATCTCGATGCGTTCGCACCCGGCAACGAATCGTTCGGCACCATCGTCGGACCTCGAATCGACGCCGTGGTCCATCCCGATCGCGACGTCAAACAACGGGACGATCTCGCGAAGTCGCTGGCAATGCCGGGCGCCTCTCTCTGGGTCGCGGAGGTCCCCGACGACCACATTGCCGGCTTCATGGTGGTCGCCGTCGACGACGCCTCTCGGGTCGGCGAGGTCGCCATCATTGCCGTTGCCGCAGCCCACCGTGGCGTCGGGATCGGATCCGCGCTGGTGCAGAACGCGATGGAGACCATGCGGGCAGCCGGAATGCTGGTGGCCGAGATCGGCACCGGGGGTGACGAATTCCACGCGCCGGCTCGGCGCTGCTACGAACGCAACGGATTCGTGGCGGTGCCGGTCGTGCACTACTTCCGTGCACTCGAACCGGCGGAGGAAGCGACTCGTCAGGCCGACGCCGACCGGTAAGTCGCGCGTTGGAAGGTGCCGAACAAACGGTCGCACAACGTGAGCACGACGGAGACGTTGGTCGGCTTGCGGTTCGAGTGATGGAAGTCGTGCGCCGCGGCGTGGGCGAACAGCGCGTCGTACACCGGGAGTCGATACCCGCAGTGCGTGATCATGTTCACCGCGGTCATCGCGAAGGCGGCGACGGCAAACGTGAACAGATGAATCGGCGCGACGATGCCGTAGATGTGGAAGCATGTGAAGACAGTCGCGCCTTCGACGGGATGCACGACCATTGCCGTCCAGATGCTGAGCGGCGGGCGGTCTGCGTGGTGCACTCCGTGGATGCGTCGCGCGTACCACGCGTTGTGGTGTTCGAATCGGTGCCACCAGTACGAGACGAAGTCGCCGACGAGGAAATAGATCAGTACGTCGCGCGTGAACGCGCCGACGGTCGGAGCCTCGGTCGGGACATCCAGCGTCACCGGACCGGGGGCCAGAATCAAGATGGGCAAGGAGAGGAAGTACAAGGTGCCGTACCACTTCATGGCTCGCCAGTAGACCGACCAACTCTCGCGCCAGGTCAAGCGCTTGGTGACGACGACGTCGACGAACGAGAAGACGATGCCCGGTAGATACACCCCGAGCACGACCGCCGTGAGGATGAACCCGGGCGATCCGAGAAAGTCGCCGAGGTTGTTGCGCAAGAGATCCCACGCGGGTTGGAGGAAGCGTTCGTCGTTCATGGATTGCACCTCACGGGTTCGATCCGGCCACATCGCTCTCGGTCAAGCCGTACCGTACGGTACGGGACGGTAGGATGGCAACCATGCCCCCTGGTCAGGCCGCCCTTGCGGATCACGCCTCTCCCGCTGACCAACTCCAAGCCCGCCTGCTCGACCACACGCTGCGCGTGCTGCTGCGCGACGGATACCAGCGCTTCAGCATGAATGCCGTCGCCGCGTCGGCGAAGGCATCGAAGGAGACGCTCTACCGCCACTTCGGGGACAAAGCCGGCCTGCTGCACGCTGCGCTCGAACGTCTCGCCGCGCTGATCGAACCGCTACTGCGCGACGGCCTCGACGACGCTCCGACGAGCCCAGCGCGACTCCGGCGTCTGGGCCGTAACTACCTCCACGGCTGCTACCTCCCCGAAGCGATCGCATTGCAACGCATTGCCATCGCCGATGGCGAGCAGGGCCTCGGCCCGTTGTTCGTGCGCGAGATCACCGAACGCGCGATCGGGTTCGTCGAAGCAGAGTTCGCCGGACTCGGCAGCGAACACCCCCGCGCCGACGCCGAGGCGTTCCTCGGCATGATCCAAGGCAAGCTGCACGAACGCATCATGCTCGGCACCGTTCTTCCCGACCTCGATCGACGACTCGACGAGCAGATCGATCAAGCGCTGCGAGTCATGGCTCCGTATCTCACCGGGCTGGCCGAGAATCCTCGTCCATGACGAAGCCGAGCACTCGACCGAGCGGGCCCGCGTCAGCTACCGCAGCCCGACGGAGTCGGTCCGCCAGAACGCGTCGGGGTAGACGAGCGTGCCTTGGAGTGACGCGTCGAACGTCGGCAGGCGAAACACCTGAAATCCAGGCTCGGGGGTGCGCAGCGACGGTCGCCGGAACCCAATGGCGCAGGCCGACTCGAAGCCGAAGCGGGTGTAAAGCAACGGGCTGCCTTCGAGAAACACCGCGGGCTCGGTACGGCTCCCGGCAACGATCGCAAGCGCCTGGATGATCATCGCCGTGCCAATGCCCTGACCCTGGAGATCGGGACGAACTCCAACGGGACTCAACACGAGCACATCACGCAGTCGGTCGGGAGCGTCGAGCATCGCACGCGTGAACGCGACGTGACCGCAGAGTTCACCGTCACGCTCGGCCACGAACGACAGGTCGGGCTCCCACGCCCACGACGCCCGCAACGCATCGAGCAATACACCGATCGATTCGTCGTCGCCGAACGCTGCGACTTCGAGCTGGCGCACTGCGTCGAACTCCTCGTCGCGCATCGAACGGGTCACAACCGCTTGCTGATTCACTCGGCGAGTTTCGCACAACGACCGAACCTGACCCTTACCATTCGCGGCATGACTTCGGCCGGCTTCGAGCTTCGCAGCGACCTCGCAGCCGCAATCGAGGATGTCGTCGCGAGTTGGGCAACACTCGGCGATTGGTATTCGGCCTCCGGTGGTTCGCGGCTGGCCGGGTTTCGGCCGGCGTCTCGCCGGGCTTCGCACCTCCCCCACCGCGTAGGGTCACCCGTTCAGCGACGGCGTAGCGAAGGAGCCACCCCATGGCCGCACACCCCGACATCCTGCTCAACCCGCACGCCTACGACCCGGCAGAACTCGACCCGCAATCGCGCGAGTTGATGAAAGCGACGATCTCGTATTTCGAGTCCCTCGGGAAGAACCGGATCACATCGGAGGACAACGCCGGCGTCTGGTACGCCGACTTCTGCCGGTTCCTCGCCGAGTCGAAGGCGTTCTCGATGCTCATGACTCCGGCCGGCCACGGTGACGGCGACGCGCGGTGGGACACGTGGCGCAACAACCACTTCAGCGAGATCACCGCCTTCTACAGCCTCGGTTACTGGTACGCGTGGCAAGTGTCGATGCTCGGCCTCGGTCCGATCTGGATGGGCGAGAACGAAGGCGTCAAAGCGCGCGCGGCCGATCTCCTGCGCGACGGCGCGATCTTCGCGTTCGGACTGTCCGAGAAAGAACACGGCGCCGACATCTACGCGAGCGAGATGACCCTGACCCCAACCGGTGACGGAACGTACGTCGCGAACGGAAGCAAGTACTACATCGGCAACGGCAACGAGGCCGCGCTGGTATCGGTCTTCGGCCGGATCGCCCCACACGATCTCAACGACGATCCCAACGCTGACACCGAGTACGTGTTCTTCGTGGTCGAGTCGAAGCACGAGGCATACCAGCTTGAGAAGAACACCGTGCACTCACCGATGTTCGTCTCGGCGTTCACGCTCAACGACTATCCGATCACCGACGCCGATGTGTTGGTGCGCGGACCTGAAGCTTGGAACGTCGCGCTCAACACGATCAACGTGTGTAAGTACAACCTCGGATGGGCATCCATCGGGATCTGTACGCATGCGCTTCACGAAGCGATCGACCACGCGGGGAACCGCCAGCTGTACGGCGGCCTCGTCACCGACTTCACGCATGTCCGGCAGCTCTTCGTCGACGCGTACGCGCGCCTCAACGCGATGAAGCTCTTCGCAATGCGAGCCAACGACTACATGCGCTCCGCGTCGGACGACGACCGGCGCTACCTGCTGTACAACCCGCTCGTGAAGATGAAGGTCACGACCGAAGGCGAGAAGGTCATCAACGGCCTCTGGGACGTGATCGCCGCGAAAGGATTCGAGGCCGACACGTATTTCCAGATGGCAGCGCGGCACATCCGAGCGCTGCCGAAGCTCGAAGGAACGGTGCACGTCAACATCGCGCTCATCGTCAAGTTCATGGCGAACTACTTCTTCGCCCCGCAGGAGTACGAGCCGGTCGGCGTTCGCCACGACGCGACCCACGACCGCTACTTGTTCGAACAGGCACCCACGAGGGGCCTCGGCAAGATTCGGTTCCACGACTGGGCCGCAACCTTCGATCGGTTCGACTCGCCGAACATCGCGATCTTTCGCAGCCAGGTCGAGACCTTCCGGTCGATGCTCGAGGCCGCCGCGCCCGACGACGCCCAATCCAGTGACGTCGACTTCCTCCTCGCGCTCGGCGAACTGTTCTCGATGGTGGTCTACGGCCAACTCATTCTGGAGAACGTGGAGCTGCACGGCATCGACGAATCGGTCACCGAGCAGATCTTCGACGTGCTCGTCCGTGACTTCTCGGCGGGAGCCGTCACGCTCCACGGCAAGTCATCGACAACCGACAAGCAGGCCGACTTCGCGCTCGAGATGGTTCGCCGCCCGAACGTCGATCCGGGCCGGTTCGCACGAGTGTGGGATCACGTCCTTGCCATGAAGGGCACCTACGAACTCGCGCCGTGACGGCGCACGTTCATCCGCTCTGCTGCTGCGCTCAGTTCGCGAGGAGTCGTCGCGGGTCGCGGCCGTCGACGAAGCCGATGAACGGGAACAACATGCTGTAGCCGAGCATGCCCTGCACGGTCTCGCTACACAGCCGCGCCCGCTCCCTCGAGATCGCGAGGCTGTAGTTCTCTTGCTGGCGCGCCCAGGGTTCGCAGTACTGCGCCGTCGCGGCCATGCGCGGGCGGCTGCTCTGGTTGGCGCCTGCACCGTGCCAGAGCGTGCCCACGAAGAACACGACCGAACCAGCCGGCATCACCGCAGGAACGAGGCGTTCCCGATCAGCTTCGGTCGGGTTCTCGTTCCCCCACTCGTGACTCTTCGGCAGTACGAGGGTCGCGCCGTTTTCCTCGTTGAAGTCGTCGATCGCCCAGATCGTTGCGGCACTCACCGGCGGACGCGGACGAGGCAAGGGATAGAACCCGTCGTCGTGGTGCAATGGTTGTGCGACTTCGCCCGGCTGGATGTCGATCACCTGCAGTTGGGAGAGCAAGTAGTTGGGTCGCAGAATTCGATCCAGCAACGCGAGCACCAGCGGGTGCTCCAGGAGCGGATTGCACGCGAGTGTCTTTTCGATGACCGAGTAGATGCGGCGAGTCTTGTGACCTTCGAACTCGTTCCGACCATCGTGCAACAGCAACGGCTGCGTCGCCGCTTTGATCTCGGTCATCGCCTCGCGCGGCAACAGTTCTGGGATGATGACATACCCGAACTCGTCGACCTCGGCGAGCAGCGCACGCACTTGTCGCTCGTCGACGCCCGCACGTTGGCCCGGCGCCGGGGCGACGCCGGGGAGCGGTTTGCCATCGGCTCCGATGTACCGACGATCGTTCAACGTCTGATGCTCCTCATGGAGTTGCTTTGCCTCGAAACCTACTGGGCAACGCTTCGCAGGTCAGCGCTCGCGCGGAAGCCCGCGACAGCAGGCGCGGCGCCAGGCCCCGTCACGAACGCCAGTCGCGGAGGTCGGCAAGGTCCACGGCCGGTCGGGTCGTCGACCGAGTAGGCAGGGTGTCGAGCGAGTCGGGATTGTCACAGCCGACCGTGAGGGTGTGAGCCACGGGCAAGATGTCGGCGAGTCAGAAACCACCCCGTCGCACGGCGTCCGCCGCCTCGCGCGGGTGCTTGTCGAGGAGCACCTCGGCCCACCGAGCGCGCCCGGTGGTTCGTAAGCGTTCGGCGTATTCGGGGAGGCGGCCGCGCACATGCCACGGACCGCCCTCGTCGAGGAGCACGTCCATCGGATCCCATCGCGCCCCGGGCGCCGACAGACAGTCGTCGCGCCACGAATCGAGAAGGTCGGAGGCCGTCGAGACCAGGCCCAACTCGGTGTCGCCGAGGTCGTGCTGTTCGTGCGGATCGCGCACCACGTCGAACAACATCTCGTCGGCCAACCCGTGGAAGCCATCGTGCAGCGTCCGGAGATAGAGGTGATCACCGAACCGCACCGAACGTTGCGCTGTCCACGCGCCGTGACTCAACACGAGGTGATGACGACCAGTCGGTTCGACGCCGCTCGTGAGGTCGTCCGCGAACGACTCGCCGTCCCAGTCGTCGGCGACCTTCGCGCCTGCGAGTTCGACCACGGTGGCGGCGACATCGAGGTGATAGTGCTTCCCCGTCGCGACCCGACCCCCCTCCGCACCTGCGACGCCCGGCCAGTGCAGGATGAGTGGCACGTGGTTCGTGTGTTCGTCGGCGAAGTGGTGATCGCAGTACGTCCCGAGCTCTCCGAACGTCTCGCCGTGGTCGGACGAGACCATCACTGCGGTTTCGTCGAGAACGCCGGCGTCTGCCAACGCGTTGAGCCAGCGCCCGACGTGGAGGTCCGCGTAGCGGATTCCTGTGTCGTAGCCGTCGAACATCTCCTGCACGCGATCCATGTTGGGAAGCGACATCGGTTGCCGCGGGAAGTGCCGATACCAGCCGGTGTCGGAAAAGCCGACGATCTCTCGGGCCGAGTGCGGACCGGGAAGTTCCCAGTGTTCGGCTCGGATGTCTTCGGTGTACCAGGCCGGAATCGGGTCGTGCTCGAAGGGATGACCGAACTCGACCGGCGCCCGATACGGGGTGTGGGGATCCCAGAGGTGGACATGGCAGAACCAGTCGGGCGTGCGCGCCTTGCGGTCGATCCAGTCGAGCACCTGGGCAGAGACGAGGTCGGCGATCTCCATGCCGGCGCTGCCCACGTTGATGTACTCCGAGAACCCTGCGAGCCAGTGATAGGCGGCGTGCCGTTCAGCGAACGTGGAGATCGTCGTCGTGGGGATCTGCGCGTTGCGGAACTGCCGTGCCCATGACTTCAGGGCGATCCGCGACCAGAAGCCTCGGTCTGCGCCGTCGCTGAACAGTTCGGCGGTGGCGCCGCCGTGACTGATGACGCCGTTGCGAATGCCGAACTGCCCAGCGGCCAGCGCCGAACGTGAGGGCAAGCAGGGCGAGTCGGACGTGTACACCGATTCGAAGCGGACACCGCGCGCTGCGACCGCATCGATGTTTGGTGACGTGTCGCGGTGATACCCGTAGCAGCCGAGGTGGTCGGGCCGAAGGGTGTCGATGTCGATGTAGAGCAGTCGCACGTGTACCTCCCGGACACGCCATCGCTACGAGGACACGCTTGGCGACAGACGGGTCGCTCCGTGCCCCGAACCGCAGTCGTTCGACGCCGTCGCGTCAAACGCTCGAGGTGGGCGTGGCCGGTTGTCCGTTGATCAGAATGGGGAATTGCCGGTTCGGGTCGTTGGCCAGGGCCTGACCGGTCGGCGGCCCGACGTTCGGATCGCCCTGGAGTACCTGCGCACCGTCGGGTGCGTACTGGAGGATGTACGCCTTCCGCACCTCGTCGGCAGTGTTGGGTCCGGTGAGATGCGGCGACAGCGATGAGAACACCACGATGCCACCCTTGCCGACCGGCGCAGCCACGGCATCGGGATGATCTTCGAAGATTTCCCAACCGAGCGGGTCGGTGTAGTGGTGCGCCAAGGTACCCATGCGATGCAGACCTGGCACGACGTACGGACAACCGTTGTCGAGCGTGGCGTCGGTGAGCGCGACCCAGCACGTGAGGTATTGCTGCGGAAGCACGAACGCGTAGCCGTTGTCCTGGTGCCACGGAAACCGACGAGGCTTTTCAGACTTCTTGTAGACCGCCTGATCGTGATAGAGCCGCGCGTCGGGCCCGACGAGGTCGTGACACAGATCGGCGAACACCTCGTGGGTTGCAAACGCTCGTACCGCAGAGTCGGACAACACCGGAAAGAGGCTGAAGGTGATGGCACCTCGCTCGGCGATCGAGAGCCGACCTCCCTCCGATCCCGCGAGGAACGTATCGGTGCGGGCTTCGAGTGCGTCCGTTGCCGCGACGACCGGCGCGAGCTCGTCGTCGCTGAACACGTCGTCGAGCACGATGAATCCATCGCGGTTGAACTGATCGGCCTCTTCGAGCGTGACGCGGCGGAACGGGCCAACACGATCGACCCAGGTGAACGCAGCATTCCACGGATGCCGCTCGATCGTTGCGCTCCCCGCCATGTCGCGAGCGTAACGCGAATCGAAAATTCGACGTTGTGGGACACGTTTGGTCCGGCCACTGACGGACCGAAACGCGTGATGGCCGACATCTGCCATGTGGCACGTCTGACAACGACACCCCGGGGCATCGCCGGTTCGTTCGAGTCCGCCGGGCTCAGGAACGCGGATTGACCCCGCCGAGCCCCTGCAACCGACGTCGTAGAAACGACCGCTCCGACTCGTTGGTACTACACGCGATCGCTCGTTCGAACGCTGCCGCCGCCTCGTCCCACCGATCGAGTCGCGCCAAGATGTCGGCCCGGGCGCTGTGGAAATAGGGGTAGCCGTCCACGTCGCCGGTGAGATCGTCAGCCGGTGGAATCGCGTCGAGCGCGGCGATCGCAGCCTCCGGGCCACGGACGTGATCGAGCGCAATCGCGCGGTTCAGCGCCACGAGGGCGCTCGGCTCGCGCGGCAGGAGCACGTCGTAGAGCCGAAGCACGGCTTGCCAATCGGTGGTCTCGAAGGCGGGCGCCGTCGCATGGAGCGCCGCAATCGCCGCCTGGATTTGGAAGGGTCCACCGTGCTGGAACGAGTGTGCCCGCGCCAGCTCGGCGAGACCACGAGCGATCATCTGATGGTCCCATCGTTCTCGATCCTGGTCGGCCAGCAGGATCGGGCGACCGTCGCGGTCGAGTCGACTCATTCGCCGAGCATCGGTGAGCAGCAACAGCGCGTGCAGACCCGCGACTTCCGGATCGGTCGGCACCAGCTTCGCCAACAACGCGGCGAGTCGAATCGCCTCCTCGCACAGCTCGCCGCGGATGAACGCCGTATCGGTGGCACTTGCGTGCCCTTCGGTGAAGATCGACGAGATGACCTCGCACACACCGCCGACGCGCTCGCCGAGCGCATCCAAGGTCGGGACTCCGAACGGAATTCTCGCCGCGCGTACTTTCGCCTTGGCGCGCGTGAGCCGGCGCGTCATGGTTTCTTCGGACACGAGAAACGCGCGCGCGATTTGGCGCGTCGAGAGGCCTGCGACGATGCGCAAGGTGAGCGCGACCTGCGCGTCCGGGGCCAGCGACGGGTGACAGCATCCGACGAGGAGCGCGAGTTGATCGTCGAGGATCTGCGCAGCATCCGGCTCGACTTCGTCCGACGCCGCGGCGTCGAACGAGGTCGCCGTTGCCGCCTGCGCACCGAGTGCGGGAAGGCGATCGTCGAATCGCCGGGCTCTGCGGATCTGATCGATGGCCTTGCGTCGGCCGGTCGTCATCAGCCAGGCACCCGGCCGATCGGGAATTCCATCGGTCGGCCACCGTACGGCCGCCTCGACGAACGCGTCCTGCGCGGCGTCTTCGGCGATCGTGAGGTCGCCGACCTCGCGCATGAGGGTGGCCACCAGCCGTGACCACTCATCACGAAAGACGTCGGCGACCTCCACGGAACGCATCACCCGACCGAACGAGTCAGCCGGTCAGACGTCGAATTCCATCACCGGACGGACCTCAACGGTCCCGAAGTGCGCGTTCGGGATTCGAGCCGCCCACCCAAGCGCAGCGTCGAGATCGGCGACGTCGATCACGTAGAAGCCGCCGATGACTTCCTTCGACTCGATGAACGGCCCATCGGTCACGATGCGTTTGCCATCGCGGACCTTCACGGTGCTTGCCGTCTCGGCCCCCTGGAGCGCTTCGCCCGCCACCATCGCCCCGGCCTCGACCAGGGCCTGGGTGTATGCCTCCCACTCGGCCATGTACGGGCCGAACGTGGCATCGGTGGGGGTCGGCTCGTCGGCCGGGTCGCTCGCGAGCAGCAGCATGTATTTCATGTCGTGGGTCCTTTTGTCGGTGATCAAGGTTGATCTTCTCAGACACGACGAATGGCGAACCCCGTTCCGGACACGCTCGACGACAATTCTTCTCGAACAGAACCAAGCCAGCACCGTGAAGCGTCGTGCGAGACTCGCTCGGTGGTCGTCGAAGTCGTGCTCGTGCAGCATGCCGACAAGCAGCGCGAGCGTGGCGATCCCGGGCTGACGCCGCTCGGCCGACAACAGGCACAGGCGGTGGCGTCATACCTCGCGGCGCACACCTGGGATGTCGTGTTGACCTCTCCCCTCCTCCGGGCGCGCCAAACTGCCGCGTCCATCGCCGAAGCCTGTCGTATCTCCCCGACCATCGACGAGCGCCTCCGCGAGCGAATGAACTGGGGTGACGACGACATGGAGCAGACCATCGACGACTTCCTGCGGGACTGGACTCGCGCGTCCACCGATCAGAAGTGGACACCTCCAAGTGGCAGTTCAGCGTTCGCGACCGGTGAGAGAATGTTGGCGGCACTGACCGACACGGTCGACCGTGGAATCCGGCGCGCACTTGCCGTCACGCACGGCGGCGCCACTGTCGATCTCTTGCGCCAACTCCTCGCCGATTCCGAAATCGACGCACTTGCGCCTGGGGTCATCGAGTCCGGGGTGCCGAGCTGCGGACTGACCCGACTGGAGTACCGCGAGAAGTGGACCGTGCACGCGATCGCGGCGGCACGGCTGTGACACGAGTGTTGCTGCACGCACTGCCATTCGGCGGGGAGATGTGGCATGCGATCGCTCGCCCGTCCGACCTGTGCCCGGACCTGTACGAGTTCGGCGACACGCTGGAGGCGTGGGCAGACGCCGTGCTCGATCTGGTGCCGAGCGGTCCGCTCACCTTGATTGGTAACTCGGTTGGAGGGTCATGCGCGATCGAGATCGCCGCGCGCGCACCTGGGCGAATCGAGCAACTGGTGCTCATCGGCGCGAAGGCCGGGCACGCTCCCGATCCGAAGCTCCGCGATGCCGCGTTGCGAATGCTCGCCGACGACGGCCTCGCGCCCGCGTGGGAGCGCTACTGGCAACCACTCTTCGCCTCGTCGAGCGCCGCGATCGTCGAATCCGCGAGGCGCGCGGCGTTCAGCCACGGACCCGACGCAATCGCGCGGGGCGTCCGCGCGTTTCACAGTCGGCCCGATCGCGCGGAGTGGTTGCGTCGATTCGAACGACGGGTCATCGTCGTCGAGGGCGAACACGACCGCCCCGAACGCGGCCGAGCGATCGCCGAAACGGCCCGACTCGCCACTTTCGTGGTCGTGCCCGGCGCCGGGCACTTCGTCCCGCTCGAAGCGCCGAACGAGCTCCAGCGAATCCTCGGTTGAGGCAACCACGACCCATCCGAGACGACCGCGGGTACGTTCGGGGCGTGGGCGATCGGGAGACAACCAGAACGGTCTACGACGCCACCGCCGACCACTATGCGCAGGCGGTCGGCACCGAGATCTCGGATGCATTCGAAGCGCCGCTCGACCGCGAGTTGCTCGCATTGTTCGTCGACGAGCTGGGGTCGGCTCCCGGCATCGTCGCCGATCTGGGCACCGGGGTCGGGCGCGTCGCCGCGTTGTTGACCCGCGCGGGGCGAGACGACGTGATCGGCATCGACCTGTCGCCGCAGATGTTGCGCGTTGCGCGACGCGCGCACCCGGCCGTCCGCCTCGCGGCCGCCGCTCTTGCCGCGCTGCCCTTACGGGCCGGAAGTTTGGACGGTGCGGTCTGCTGGTACTCGATCATCCACACCTCGGCGGCCGATCTCGAGGCTGTCGTCAGCGAGATCGGGCGCGTACTGCGCCCAGGTTGTCCCGTGCTGTTCGGGTTCCAAGCAGGTGCCGGCGAATCCATCGAGCGCGCGAACGCATACGGCACCGACTTCACGCTCACGAGCTATCGCCACGACCCAGCCACGCTCGTTGCGATCCTTCGCCGCCGTGGCTTCACCGTGCGGCGGGAAGCCGTCCGACCGGCCGCGCTCCCCCACGAGTCCTCCCCGCAAGGTTTCGTCCTCGCTCGCTTCGGATCACCAGACAGCTGAGCACCATCGTCACGGGACTCGCCCGAGGCCTCGTATGATTCGGCCGCCACAACGGCCGCGTGCCGGGCGCAGCGATTCTGGCCGTCGATCCGACCGAGGTGTGAGGGGTGAAGCAGTGAGCGGCCCGCGGGTTCGGCGACTGGTTCTCGCCCACTTCGTGACGGCCATTGGTGAGTGGGCTGCCACGGTTGCCCTCCTCGTCCATGCGTTCGGTTGGGGCGGCTCGTCTGCGGTCGGCGGAGCGTCGATCGCGATGCTCCTGTTCACATCGGTGAGCGCGCCGCTCGTTGGCCTCGCGACCGCTCGTTGGCGAGCCCACACCGTCCGACTGAGCGCATTCTCGATCCAACTCCTTGCGTTCACCGGGGCCGCGGTTTGCGCCGCGCTCGATGTGCCGAGCCCGGTCGTCGGCGGTTTCGCGGTCACCGGGCTCGCGGCCGTGACTGCCCTGCATCCGACGGGGGCCGCGCTCCTTCCCAGGGTGGCACGATCGACGGCCGAACTCGTGTCGGGCAACCTATGGACGTCGTACTCCGATGCTGCAAGTGCGCTGATTGGATCCCTCGGATCGGCCTTGATCATCGAAGCGGGCGGACCGGAAGCTGTGTTCGCAGTGTGCGCGTTCGCCGCCCTCTTCGCCGCCGCCCAGACGATATGGAAACCGGCGCCGCTCGCCTTGAGCCACCGGCCCTCGAGGTTGCTGCACACGCGCGGAGCGTTGCGCACGATCGTGTCGGAAGCACGAGCGCGGCCGTGGAGCCGAGGCGTGCTGGGCGTGGCATCGGCCCGCAATCTCGTCCTCGGCGCCTTCGATGTGCTCTTGGTGTTGGTCGCCAGCGAGGCGCTGGCGCTCGGTGACAGCGGTCCCGGATACCTCAACGCAGTCGTCGGCGCGGGCGCGCTGGCGGGCATGCTGTTCACCGCCGCTGCCGTGCGCGGTGCCCGACTGGGGCGAACGCTGATTTTCTTACTCGGATTCGTTGCGACGGCGTGCGCGGTGCTCGGTCTGTCGCTGACGCGCCCGCTCGTCTACCTCACCCTCCCGTTGCTCGGCCTCTGCGTCGCGTCCCTCGACGCACTGAGCCGCCTGCTCCTGCAGCGCTCCAACGATCCGCGCAGCGTCGGCCCGTTGTTCGCCCTGTTGGGATTCATCGCCGGTGCCAGTCAACTCGCGGGTTCGGCGCTCGCCCAGGTGACCTATCACCTCGGTGGGCTGCGAGCGTCGTTCATCGGACTCGGCGCGTTCCTCGCCGTGCTGTTGATCGCGAGCATTCGCTCCCTCTTCGACGCCGACGAGCACTCGGACGTTCCGGTCCTCGAAATGGCGCTGCTTTCATCCGTTCCGATGTTTGCGTCGCTGCCTGCGTCGAGACTCGAGAGCGTGGCGCGGGCCGCTGAGAGCGTCGACGCGGCACCGGGCGATCGCATCGTCGTCGAAGGTGAACGCGGGAACGCGTGCTACATCGTGAGTCGGGGCAACTTCGACGTGTCGATCCGGGGCAAACTCGTTCGCGAACTCCATCACGGCGATGCGTTCGGCGAGGTCGCTTTGCTCGCGACGCTTCCCGGCACGACGACCGTTACCGCTCGCACTACGGGCACACTGCTCCGTGTTGGCCGAGACCCGTTTCTGTTTGCCCTTACCGGCCGAGACGCTCCACAAACCACCGACGACGTCGACTACGAATCCGCCCGTACCTGGTATCGAGAGGTCATCGCGGAACAACAGGACAACCCCCAGGCCGTCGTGTCTGAGCGCGCCGAGACGTGGATCGGACTCGGTGCCGCCGGACGAGCGCTCGGCGAACCGTCATTCGGGGCCGCACTCGCCCGCGCCGCACAGATGGCTCCCACCGACAGCGAATCTTCGGTCCTCGCCGAGGCGGCATCCCTCGCGACGCTGCCGGGCTCGTTCTACTTCATTGCCGAACGCCCCGACTACGACATGATTCGACTCTGCGACAACGCCTTGAAGACGTTGGACCAACATGATCCGATGCGGGCTCGCGTGCTCGCCAACCTCGCGTCGCACCTCACGTTCGCGTCGGAGCGCGAGCGGCGTATCGACCTGATCGAGGAAGCCAAACGGATTGCCTCCGCGCACGCCGACCCCGCGCTCATCGGCACCGTGCTCAATGCCGAGTTCATCAGCCTGTGGGATCCGGGGACCTTCGAGCGACGAGTCACGATCGGTCCCGAGATCACCCGGCTCGCAGCCGAAATCGACGATCCGGTCCTTGCGTTCATGGGCGGATTCTTCACTGCGTACTGCAACGCCGAACGCGGGATGTTCGATGTCGCCCGCCAGCAACTCCTGGACTTGCACGACACGATCCTCGCGTCGCGCACGCAGTACTTCGAGTTCCTGACCGACCGGCTCATCTTGTCGATCGACATCGCGTGCGGAGCGTCGGACACAATGGCGCGAGTCGACGCGCTCAAGGAACGGCACGACCTGACCCACGCCGACACCATGGGGACGTGGTCGTTGCAGGTCGGCGCGCTGGCGTACCAGGCCGGGACGCTCGGCTCGATGGTCGACATCATCGAAGCGATGACTGACGGTCCGCTGGCGCGCACCTGGCGGGCTGCACTGGCGCTGGCGCGCCTCGAGGCCGGCGACGCGGCTGGTGCCGCAGCAGCGCTCGCGGAGCAACGTTCGGTCCCGCGCAACTACTTCTGGATCACCGTGATGCAGGTGCAATCGGAAGTCGCGGCATCACTGGGTGTCGTCGATCGGTGCGAGGAACTCTTCGAGAGCCTCGGTCCGTTCCGCGGGCGTGTGGGAATCACTGCTTCGGGTTCTCTCTGCTTCGGTCTCGTCACCCGATCACTCGGCGAACTCGCGCTCGCGCTCGGGCGCCATGCGGAAGCCATCGAGTTGTTGACTGAAGCCGCCGACCAGGCCGACACGATCGGCATGCATTTCGAGGGGGTCGTCGCGAGACGGTTGCTGGCGACCGCCCGGATCACCCTCGGCGATCACGCCGGCGCACAGCCAGCGATCGACGAGGCGATGCACGTGGCGCAGACGCATTCGTTCGCTCGCGAGATCGCCCTCTTGCACTCGCTGCGCTCGTCAACACGTCTGCCGTAGCCGAGTGCCGGGCGCATGAACAACAGCACCGTCGGCGCAGCGTTGGCGTCAGGGGCGCGGCGTGACGAGCGAGTTGTCGTCGGAGAACGGGCCTTCGGGCGGCGTCAAGCCCTCGATCGGCCAGACGTGCAGCATCGAACCGCTCTCACCGAAGAACACGCCGTCTTGGTCGACACAGCTCTGCTTCGCGAACTCACCATCGTCGACCGAGAGGATTTCGATCTCGTCGTCCGTGCCACGGATGCACACCTTGATATGCCCGTGCCACTGATCGGCGGAACCTACGAAACCCTCGGGCGATTCCTGCGCGCGGGTCAGATAGAGCATGCCGACGACGGGCGCGTCGGGCTTGGTGTCCTGATACATCAAGACGCCAGGGTGATCGAAGTGGAAGTCGGCATCGGCCTGGAATCGCATTTGCACCGCGTGGACACCGAGCCCTGGCACCGCTGGGCCGATGGCACGAAAACCCGCCGCGTGCGCGTCGCCGAACGTGGGGTACTTCAAGGCCGCGGCCTCGGCGCGGGCGAGTTGCTCGTCGAGCGTTGTCCGTTCATCTGCATCGAGCGCTTCGAGGGCCGCCTGCGATGCCGCGTCGTCGTGCGCGTGATCACCGGCGTACACCGCGCTCGGTCCGGGTTGATACCACGGTTCCGATGCACGCTCGGCCTGCACGCGCGCGACTTCGTCGGCGCCGATTCCAGGCAGGTCGCTCAAGCCCAGTCCTTCGAGCGCCTCGGCCGCGGACGGGTCGCTCGGTCGCGCCGTGTCGGAGAGCGATGCGACATTCCCGGAAGTGGTCGAGGTCGCGCGCGTCGTGTTGCCCGCGACCTCGTTGCTGTCGTCACCGCACGCAGCAAGTGCGGTCGCTGCAAGCAGCACGCCAACCGTGGCAGTTCGTCGCATCGAGCTCGCCATGAGAATGGCTCCTTCGTCCTGGGCGCCCGTCAACCGGCCCGGGCGACGCGGGAAAGTCGTGGCGAACAGACTGCCACACCGTTTGGCGACGGTGCCGGACGTCCAGTGATCGTCCAGGCGGGCCGCACTCGACCCCACGCCGGCCAAGAACACTGCTGGCGCGTCGTCGGCAGAAGCACTAGACCATCCTCGTGCCCAGGGATCCCTCGAGATTCGCTGTCGCGGAGCGGGCATTGTGGTCGAAGTACGGCATCACGCCGACCGAACACCGCGTCACCCTGCCGGCCGGCAACGACGTGCGCTTGCAGGAGATCGGTGACGGTCCACCCATCGTGTTCATCCACGGCGCGGCGGTCGCGGGTTCGAGCTGGATAGCGTTAGCCGACGCCATCAAGGACGATTTCCGCTGCATCCTCGTCGACCGTCCCGGTTGCGGCCTGAGCGACCCGGTCCCCCATGGACCGCTGCGATCTCCTGCCGACTTCAAACGCTTCGCCGAGGAGCTCACGCCGGCCATTCTCGATGGGCTCGGGCTCGACGCAGCGACCATCGCGTGCACGTCGATGGGAGGGTTCTTCGGCTTTCGATCGGCGATTGCTCATCCCCATCGCGTGACCAAGATCGTGGAGTACTCGTGGGCGATGGGTACCCCGATGGCCAAGGTCCCGATGCTGATGCGACTCGGATCGCCGGCGCCGATGAAGGCGATGATGGTCCGAATGCCGATCAGTGCCTCGGCGGCGAAGATGATGCTCAAGCAGGTTGGCATGAAGCGTGCCATCGAGTCCGGAACGTTCGACGACGACATGCTCGCCTGGTTCGTCGCAGTCATGCAGCACACCAACACGTTCAAGTCCGAGACCGACAACAACACCTTCGTCTCGCTCAAGGGCGAGAACCCCGAATACTTGTTCAGCCGAGCAGAACTCGACCGGTTGCGAATGCCCGTACTCCTGTTGTGGGGCGATGAAGACATCAATGGCGGCGTACGCGAAGCCGAAGCGTTCGCGGCCAACCTTCCCAACGTCACGCTTGCGATCGTCGAGCGAGCGGGCCACGCGCCATGGATCGACAACATCGAGTTCTGCGCGGCGAGGACCCGCGAGTTCGTGCGGAATTCGCGCTGACCGATCTCGACCGGTCAAGCATTAGGGTGCGACCCGCCCCGAAACGACCGCCGATCCACGACTTCTGGTTCTCACCCGTGCTCAGAACGCTGCGAACAGTTTTGGCTGGGCCGTTGCTCATCGCGGTGATGGTTGGCGCGTGCAGCGCGAACGACCCGAACGAGCCTCAGCCCGACGCACCCCAGCCCGATGCACCCCTCCAGTTCGATCCGGCCAAAGCCGCCGCAGCGATTCGCGCGCTCGACCAGATCGAGACCCAAGGTGAGATCCGTTCCGGCGACGGATCGGGAGCGATGCGCGCCGTGATCGGTTATGCGCCGTACCGGTATCTCGTCCGTTCGGCCATCCCTGTCGCGCGTACCAAGCAGTCCGTGACGTTCGTCGGGGTGGGCGAACGTGCATGGGTGCGGCGAGCGGTCCTCGGACCGACCGACCAGGCAGCGGTACCCGGACCCATGAGCCTCGTGATGCTGCGGGCGCCAGGCGCGCCTCCTTATCTCGAACTGGCCGATCCGAACGAGGAGCGTGTGTGGTCCGTGACCGCGATGTTCGATCCGGCGCGAGTGCTCGACGCAGCCGCCGCGACGGGCGTGGAGTTCGAAACCGCCGGTGCGCAGACCATCGACGGAGCCGAGCGGCCTGGCATGCGCGTCGAGTTGCCGAGCAGCGGAAACGAACCCACCGGCCTGCGCGACGTCACTGTGTGGATCGACGACGACGCACTTCCAGTTCGGATCGCGGCCACCACAGCACAGTTCGGCGAGGTGCGTTACGACATCGAACGCAGCCGAGATCCGCTCAGCGTGGATGCACCCAGCGCGGCGGCCGTCGACGACCCGAACGTGCCGTTGCCCGACGCGACCGCCCCGTACTCGGCCGTCGCCGAGACCGCGGCGGCAGGCATCTCCATCACGGTGCTCAGCGCTCCCGCGACGCGAGGTTGGACATGCTGGAAGGTCGAGTCCGACCCGCCTTTTCGCGGGCTCCAGGACACCCGGGCGAGCGGCGGAGCGTGTGTGGTGCCGCCGCTGCCCGACGACCTCCCCGAGGACCGTTACGCCATCCCGCTCTCCTCCGCGTCTGGCATGCCGTACACGCTTCTCGGCTTCTTGCTGCCTCCTGGCTCCGAGGTCGAGTTCCGTCGCTTCGGAGCCGAATCTGTCTCGACGACAGCCGGTGCGACGGGATTGGCGCTGTACACCGGACCGCCGGCACCGATCGTCGGCCTCGCACTCGTCACGACCCCGGACGCCGATCTCGTCTGCGGCCCCGTGGGCGTCGACAACGAAGCCGACTTCACCGCACGTGACACCGGCGGTGGGGCGAACGACGATCTCGTCGGCACGCCGTGGAACTGCCTCAGCGCAGCCGACGCACGAGCGCTGAGCGGATAACCGTGCGCCACAACATTGCCGCAACCAATGGAGGTCGTATGCGCGTCGCATGTCACCGAGTGGTCGCAGTCACCGTCGCCGTCAGCGCGGTCATTGCCGGCTGCTCCAGCGATGGCAAGAAGACGGAGGCATCGACGACGCAAACCTCAGCCGCGCCAACCTCGCCGATCGACCTCTGGAACACGCAACGCGCCGAACAGGGCTTCGACGATGCGGCCAACCAACAGGCGCTCGACGTCTTGCGCGGGCTCGCCGACGCTGGCGTGGCGTGCACGGACCTCCAGATCGAGGAGTTCGGTGCGCTCGTCACGAGCTACCAAGAGGTCTCGTTACCGCTGCCGCTCGGGTCGGCCAGCTGCACCGGACCGGCCGGCGAAAACGTGTTGATCGAAGTGTTTCCGACGCAGCAGATACCGACGGCCGCCGACTTCGTCGCCCGCAAGGGTGAACTCGTGTGCGCCAAGGGACGCGAGCTGGGCGAACAACCCGACGGCAGCAACGACTTCGAAGGGCTTCCTTACGTCGAGGACCGGACAGCGGGCTGGATCATCGAACCCGACTCGTTCGGGGCCAGTCGCGAGATCGCCGACGCGCTCGACCTCGCCGACGCCGACATGTGTGCCGAGGCGTCGGCGCTGCGATGAGGTGCGAAAACTGATTCCGCCGCCCGATGGGGCGGCGGAATCGTTCGATCGGTGTTACGAGAGTTCGCGGATTACGGAAGCACGACTTCCCACGGGTCGATGAGTGCGTCACCGTCGGAGCCGTCGGCCAGCGTGAGCTTCATCTCAGCGACGACCGCGTTGCCGGCAGGCACCGGGGTGAGGGCGGGCGAGCAGTCGATCACGTTGACGTTCTTCGCGCTGTTCGTCGGGAACAAGGCGATCGTCGCACGAACTTCGCCGCCGATACCCGGGCCCTTCGTCACGACGCCGCGCACCTTGAGGTCGTCTTCGGGGTCGGCCGTGTCGGCTTCGAGGCGAAGGTAGGACTGCATCTGGATCTGGGCCAGGTTCGAGAAGGTCTGGTCGAACTTGGTCGTCGCTTTGCCCTGAATCGTGTAGGCGTGCGGGAAGCTCGTGTTCGGCAGGTCGGTGCGGCAGCTTCCGCTTCCCGACAAGCTCATCGCGGTCTTCGCAAGAACACCAGACGTCGTCAGCGAGGCGTTGCCGTTCGTCTGGTTGTCGAACGGGTTCTCCTTGCCGCTGTCGGAGTTCGTCGCGGGAAGGTTCGTTCGGATCCCGGAGTTCACGGTGCACGCGAAGGCGTCAGCGGGAATCGGCGAGCCAAACAGGTCGACCTTGGTCCCGTCGGAGTCCTTGACCGCCCACTTGAGGTACTTGGCGCTCGACGAGCCCGTCGGCGGGTTCATCGACACGATCTGGCTCATGCCGCTGCAGCTCAGAACCTGGGTCTCGGCACCGGCGGGCGTCGCCGCCACCGTGAAACCGGCTCCTGCGACCATCGCCCCCGCAAGGATGCGGGCGATGGTCGAACGCGAAAAGGCTGTCATGGTTTCTCCACTCTGCGAGCACTCGCACCTGAACAGCGTTTAGTAAACCACCGGCGGTGACGGAGCGCAAACACCGACGCCGATGCGTGACATTTTGGCTCGGGCGCTCCCGGCGCCGGCCCGAACCACGATCCTCTCCCGTTTCGGCCCGCCGAACCTAAGGTCGACGGTCCACCGCCCCCTCGGTCGGAGGTCGAACCATGCCAGTCCATCCCACCCAGGCCCATCTGAGGAGCACCGTCCCGGTGCTCGCGTCACTCGACATCGAAGCAACGCTGCGTTTCTACGCAGAGAGGCTTGGCTTCACCGCGCTTGCCCGCTATCCCGACTACGGAATCGTCGAGCGAGACGGCGTCGAGATCCACTTTTGGCTGACCGATGACCCCGGTATCCCAGCGGCAACGTCGTGCCGAATCAATGTCGACGGCGTGGATCACCTCTACGCGGAGATGAGCGCTGCCGGGATCGTCCACCCGCGCGGTCCGCTGACCGATCAGCCATGGGGCCTGCGAGAGTTCGCCGTCATCGACGGCGACGGCAACATGATCAAGTTCGCCCAGTCGCTCGACCCGTCGTCCCAGTGAACGCCTCCGCCATCGAGTAGCCGACAGAGGAACACTTCGCAGGCGGGTTCGGCCGCGCTGCATTCGGCCATCACTCACTCCTGGCGAAGCACTTGACCTGACGCTCGCATTCGTTCGGGCTGTTGCTTCGGATGTGCACCGACGTCGATGTTCCGCTCGCGCTGCCGCTGGACACCGCTCTGCGGCGATCAGGCGCTGGTCAGCTCGTCACCGGACGGAATCGCAGAACGGTTGCACCTGACCGGAAATCGTGCCGGTCGGTACGTTCGAGCCGGACGCGCTCGCGAATGCCCGCCAACACCGTCGGGCCGTGTCCAGCAACGACTGGATGCACAACGAACTCGTACTCGTCGATCAGTCCCAACTCGGCCAACGCGATCGGCAGCGTCACCCCGCCCACCCACAAGACCTCGCCCGGCGCTTCCTTGAGCCGCTGGACCGACCCCTTCAGATCGCCTCGCACCAGCTCGGCGTTCCAATCGACCGTGGCCAACGTGTTCGACACGACGTGCTTCGGCGCATGGTCCATGGCCTCGGCGAACGGGATGTCCTGCTCGTCCATCCAGTCGGGCCATACGCCCGACGCCGGCCGCCGCCATGCCGACTCCATCATCTCGTATGTCACTCGTCCGAACAGCAGAGCATCGGCTCGTTCCATCGTTTCGGACCAGTAGCTCATCGACTCCTCGTCCGGCGGAAGGCCCGCCTCGTGATGGCAGCAACCATCGAGGGTGATGTTGATCGAATATCGCAGTCGTCGCATCTCACCGCTTCTGTCCCGGCCCACCGCGCTTGGCGCAGCGTACCGAGACGGCTGCGAAACCTGCGCTCGACGACGCGCCCAGACGCGACTCGCGCCCCAACCTCGCCAGGCCAGCACACTCGCACCGAGCCGCGATCGATGATCGGAGTGCGAAGTGGTCCGTGACGAGCGCCCGAAGGCGACCGGTCGACTCCGGACACACCGCCGAACTGGGAATTCGAGCGGAAGGCGACGAGGACCTGCACACCGTTGCGCGCGTGTCGCGTTCCAACCGTCTCGTTCCGGAGCACATCGACGCGATCCGCGGACTCCACTCACGGGCTGTCCCGGTCCCAGTGATCGCACGGGAACTCGGGACGACAAACAATGCACACCTGACGAAGGTGACCGGAGGCGCGTCCGGCGCGTCGACATTCTGCGTCCAGAGCCGAGCGGGCGCCCGCTTCTTGGGTGTCGACACAGACGATCCCGCATTCTGCGCCAGGCACTACGCGTGTCTGCGGAGCGCGGCCGAGGTTGGAGTTGCACCTCGCCTTCACTACGTCGACGTCGACGTCGACGAAGGCATCGTCATCACCGATTTCGTCGATCAGCGCAGCCACGAGCACGTCCCATCCGTTCGGTCTTTCGCATGCGGTTCTCGACGGGCCGGTCGCCTTGTTGAGCCACGGAAGCGCGGGCAGTCGGGTAGTCGCTGATCTCCGGGACCGCGGCTACGCGGTCGGACGTAGCCGGTACTCGCCCACGACAAGTGGAGCGAGGTCGACCGGAGCGGCACGATCCGAGATAGCGCCTCGGGCACTGCAGCGCGTTCCCAGTTGGCTGCGAGTTCCTCTCGATGAAGGTCAATCCACTCCCGGACAAGGCGCAACGCGGTCCTCGGGAGCGAGCCGGCGAGCAAGGACCCATCGGCGATCGAGACGATCGCCTCGTCGCCGTTGTACAGCGCGTGGAAGTGCGGCGGCGGATCGTGAGGCGGGAGTACAACTCGAGGGACCCTGGGTGGACTCCCCGGCACTTGACCTGGACTTGGTAGTGGGCGCTGAGGGACTCGAACCCCCGACCCCCTCCTTGTAAGCGTCATCCGGTCCTTCTGCCGCGTGGTACCTCGTGACGTTTACCCAGGTCCGGTCCGTTGTCGTTCATTCGT
>SXIR01000012.1 GCA_005772765.1 Actinomycetota bacterium | reverse complement strand
GGGGGCCGAGCAGTTGAGGCATTCGGACGCCAGACGGTTCTTGCCGAGTTCGTTGGCGATGTACGCGTAATCGAGGTTCGAGAGTCCTTCGCCGGTGTCGGCATCGGGGAGGAAGAAGTTCCAGAGTCCGAGTTCTCGGGCCTTGGCCTTGGCGCCGTCGAGCAACTCGAGTTGGCCCGGCGCCCAGCTCCATCGATCGGCTCGGTTCGCGCCGAGCCGATAGAACTCCTCGGTGATCGGGTCGACCTCGTCGCGGACGAAGGCAAGCACGGCTTCGTAGAGCGGGCGAACCTTCTCCGACATTCGCAGATCGAAGTCGTCTCTGCTCGCCGACCGCAGCGCGCCACCAACCATGAAATGTCCCCTCCGTTGCCGTTCGAGTTCTGAACTCCGCTCCGACCCTCGACAACAGGTGCGGCAGGTGCTGAATGCACGCGGGCGGACGGTAGCCGCGCTCGCTTGCGGCGGGGCAGGCCCGACAACGAAACGGGAGCGGGGGTTGGTGCCGGCCCCCGCCATTTGCTAAACACTGTTTAGCGCCGTTGCCCACCGACCTGCGAGGTTCCGCATGACCATCGCCAACCCGCCCGCGTCCCCGTTTCTCTCCGGCTTGCTCGCGCCCGTCTTCGATGAACGCGACGACCGCGATCTCGCCGTGACGGGTCGGATTCCCGAAGGGCTGCGCGGGATGTTCGTCCGCAACGGACCGAACCCGCAGTTTCCGCCGCGGGGCAAGTACCACCCGTTCGACGGCGACGGCATGCTCCACGCGGTCTACTTCGAGGGCGACGGCGCGCGATATCGCAACCGGTGGGTCGAATCGAAGGGTCTCCAGATCGAGCGACGTCGAGGCGCGGCGATCTATGGCGGGTTGTCGGAGTTCGTCGTCCCCGAACCCGATGTCATTGCCGAAGGCGGCATGATCAAGAACGTCGCGAACACCCACATCGTGCGACACGCCGATCGGATGCTCGCGCTGGTCGAAGCGTGCCTGCCGACTCAGTTCTCGCGTGACCTCGACACCATTGGCGAATGGGACTTCGACGGCCGGCTCAACGGATCGTTCACAGCACACCCGAAAATCGACCCGTACAACGGCGAGATGGTGTTCTTCGGCTACCAGCCGATCCCGCCGTTCGTGCGGTACTACGTGGTCGACGCGACGGGCGCGCTCGTGCACACAGCCGAAATCGATATTCCGGCGCCGATCATGATGCACGACTTCGCGCTCACCGAGCACTACGCGATCTTCCTCGACTCCCCGGCGGTCTTCGACGGCGCGTCGATGATGGCCGGCGGTCCGATGATGCGTTGGGCTCCAGAGAACGGAACCCGCATCGGTGTCATGCCGCGACGAGGAACGGGCGCCGACGTCCGGTGGTTCGACATCGACAACCAGTACGTCGTGCACTTCTTCAATGCATGGGAAGACGGTGACCGGATCGAGATTCGATCGCCGCGCTTCAGCGCCATGCCGGGTGCGTTCGAGTTCGAGAACCCGACCGGCAAGGAAGCGCCGATGCCGTGGCGCTACTCCGTCGACCTCGCCACCGGAACCGTGACCGACGAGCAGACCGACGACCGAGGCGGGGAGTTCCCCAGGATCAACGACAACCTTGCGACGCGTCCGACGCGCTACCTCTACAACTGCATGCCACGCACGTGGGAGTTCGAGTTCGAGTTCCACGGGGTCGTCAAGTACGACCTCGAGACCGGCGCATCGACCGAACGGTTCTACGCCGATTCGGAGGTGTCCGGGGAGCATGTGTTTGCCCCGGATCCCAACGGAACGGCCGAGGACGACGGCTGGTTGCTCAGCATCGTGACGGATCGTGCGACCGACTCCAGCGACCTCGTGATCCTCGACGCGCACGACATCGCCGGCGAACCGGTTGCGCGCGTGCACATGCCTCGGCGGGTGCCGATCGGTTTTCACTCGAACTGGTTCCCCGAGGACTGAACAAAGCGCGCGTGGCGCGACCCACACGCCGACTCAGGCGAACCAGAGACGCTGCGCGGTGCGGCCCAATATCGCTTCCGCGTCGGCCGGGTCGAGCGTGACGCACGCGGATCGGGCCAGCGCGAGCATGTCGGCGTATCCGGTCTCGTACGACTGCGGGTGATCGGAACCCCATGCCAATCGGTCGGCGCCGAAGGCCGCGACCGCGTGTTCGACGAAAGCAGCGGTGGAATCGGCAGCGGCGGCTTCCAGCACGATCGTCGAGATCTTCACGTGCACGCTGGGCAGGGCGGCGAGATCCCACAAGGCGTCGGCCGCTCGATATGGAGGCCCGCCGCGAAGCGACACGAACGCGCAGTGGTCGAGGGCGACGACGACATCGGGCTGTTCGGCGAGACGCTGAGCAAGGAGCCGAAGGTGATCGGCGAAGCACGCGACCACGAGCGCGGTGCCGGCGTCGGCGGCCGCCGACCAGACTGCCCGGGCGCGATCGTCAGCAAGCCACGACCCGTCGCCCCCGGCGGCGAAGACCCGCACCCCAGCGACTGCACCTCGCGCAACCTCGGCGACGAGTTGGTCGGCTGCGTCTGGGGCGCTGGCATCGATGGCAACGACCAGCGCATAGCGGTCGGGTTCGGCTTCCACGACGGCGCGGGCGTAGCGATTGTCGGTGAAATACGGGCCAACGGCTTGGACGATCACGCCTCGCTCGACACCGTTGGCCCGCAGCGTCGAACCGACCGAGGGTGCGTCGACTGCCCGCCCGGTCCACCAGTCGCGGCCAACGCCGCGCGGCTGTAGCGGGAACGTCGTGATGTCGTTCGACACGACGTGAAGGTGCGCGTCGACAACTCCATGCGCCGGGGTCGCTGCCATCAGCGATCGAGCGTACGGCTTCGGGTGCCGAGAGGCGATCGACGGTGTTGCGTCAACCGACGCGCATCACGGGCGCAAAGTTGGCGCGAGTCTGGCTGAAGAACCCGCTCGGGACGTGGAGTTCGGCTGCGAGTTGGATCGCCTGATCGAGATCTTTGTCGGCCATCGCGACCGCGTGCTCGAGTGTTGCCCGAAACGGGGCAGGTGCATCGGCGGCGAGCGGCACGGGCGGCCCGAGGGCAAGCGGCGTGAGCGACTGTTCGAACAGGCCCGTGGTTTCGAGCGCCTGTCGCAACATCGCAGGCTCGACCCCGGCAGCATCGGCGAGGACGAGCGCTTCGTGGACGACAGCCATGAACGCGAAGCTCGTCGCGTTGCGCGCGAGTTTGAGCGCCATACCGGTGCCGAGCGGTCCTGCGTGCAGCACGGCTTTCGAGTACGTGTCGAGCACCGGTCGAGCGCGTTCGAGCGCGTCGGCGGGCCCGCCGACCATGGTGAGCAGCGTCCCCTGGGCGGCACCGGGTTCGCCGCCGCTGATCCCGGCGTCGAGCACGGTCACGCCGTGCGGTTCGGCGGTCGCGGCGAGCTCGCGGATCGCGTCGAGCGAAACGGTGGTGTGCACGCAGACGACCGCGCCGGGTGCGAGACCGCTGAGGAGACCGGCGGGGCCGGCGAGGACATCACGAGCCTGGTCGGCGTCGAACACGACGATGCTGACGACGTCGGCGTCGCGAGCGGCGTCGGCGGGCGACGCGGCTGCTCGCACTCCGTGTTCGACGCGAGCGGCGATCGCGTCGGGTGCGACGTCATAGACCGCGACGTCGAATCCCGCAGCGGGAAGGTGATCGCACATCGGGCCGCCCATGCGCCCGAGCCCGACGAACGCGACGTGTGGTTTCGACGTCACTTGGTTGCCTTTCGATGTTTCGCGATTGCGGTCTCGGCCACGCGGTACAGGTCGCTCGCGGTGGGGTAACCGACGTACTGCGCGAGCTGGAGCACGATCTCGCGCACTTGTTCTTCGCGCATCTCGCCGGTCGCGAGCACGCGTTCGAGTTGGATCGCAAGCGGATCGAACCGCCCTTGTGCGGCGAGCACACCGATCACGAGCAAGCGTCGTTGCGCGATGTCGAGCGCAGGTCGCGACCAGACCTCGGCGAAGAGCTGTTCGAGCATGCCGTCGAAGAAGTCGGATTGTCCGGGCTCGAACGCAAACGCGTCGTCGCCGTAGACCGTTCGGTACACCTCGAGGCCACGTTCGCGGCGCGCTGGATCGTTCACGGGTTGGCTCCAAGCATCGAAGGGCTGAGCGCCGCGGGACGCTACATCACAACAGGTGTGATGCGACGTGGTCGACTGCTACGGTCGCCGCATCGCCGCATCGAACGCCTCCCAAACGATTCCGACGAACCCGAAGGCCGTCGATCGCCGCGCCGAGTTGGCGCGCGCAGCCTACGAACTCATCGCCGAGCGAGGACTCGAAGGTTTGTCGTTGCGGACATTGGCGCGTCGCCTCGATGCAACCACCGGGCTGGTGTCACACCACTTCGCCGACCGCGCCGAACTGCTCGAGGTCGCGCTCGATCACGCGGCGAAAGTGATCGTCGAACGAGTCCAGGCCGCAGGTCTCGACGCCGAACCTGTCGAACTCCTCGCGCTCGTGCTGCCAACCGACGACGTGACGCGCGAGAACTGGCGGTTTGCGCTGAGTGTGCGCGCAGCCGCGATCGTCGACGAGAGCCTGCGCGACTATCCAGCACGCATCTTGCGTTGGTGGGAGAAGTACCTGCCGCCTCGGCTCGCGCCCATGATTCCCGGCAACCCGCTCGATGCCACCCGTCATCTGGTGGCGCTCGTCGACGGCATCGCGCTCCAGGCTGTGGTCGACCCGAAGCGTTGGCCGCCGAAGCGCCAGCGGGAACACCTCCACCAGGCCTTCGACGCGCTTGCGGGCTTGCCGCGTTGACACGCCGGCCTCAGCCGACGGATTGTGGCGTGAACGTCATGGGCACGCTGATCCACCCGGTCACGTTCGAACTGTGGAACCGCACCTTGGCGTCGTGATCGACGCGGTAATCGGGCATTCGACGGTGGATCTGCTCGAGAGCGACCTTGCCCTCCATGCGAGCCAGCGCAGCGCCGAGGCAAAAATGCGCCCCGTAGCCGAACGAAAGCACTCGCTCAGGCCGACGGTGGATGTCGAACTGTTCGGCGGTGTCGCCGTACTCGCGCCAGTCGTGGTTCCCCGCACCGATGTGCAGGAGGACCGAGTCGCCGGCGCGCATCGTTGCGCCGTGACGTTCGATGTCGCGCGTGACCGTCCGGTGCATGTACTGCGTCGAGTTGTGGAATCGCAGCACTTCCTCGACGGCACCGGAGACGAGCGAGGGGTCGGCGACAATCGCGGCGCGCTGGTCGGTGTGACGCGACAACAACTCGACTGCGTTTGCGACCATCTTCGTGGTGGTTTCGTGACCGGCGATCACGAACAGCACGCAGAACCCGAGGAGCTCTTCTTGCGTGAGCGACCGTCCGTCGACCTCGAGGCCGAGCAAGTCGCTGATGATGCCGGACCCGTCGCCGGGCGTTCGCTTGGGAAGGTCGGCAATGAAGTAGTCGAGCAAGCCGAAGATTCCGTCGAGCGAGGCTTGGGGGATCGTCATCTTGCCGTCCTCACGAATGAGGATCTGATCGGCGTGGTGGCGCAACACCGCTCGGTCGGCATCCGGAATTCCGAGGAGCGCACTGATGACGTCCATTGGAAATGGCCCGGTGATGTCATCGACGAGATCACAGGTTCCTGTTGGCAGGACTCGGTCGAGGTAGCCGTCGACGATGCGACGAATCTCGCCTTCCATCGCCGCAACCTTGCGGGTGGTGAACACGCGGTTGACGAGTTTGCGGTATGCCGTGTGCTCGGGCGGATCGATCTCGATCATCGAGTCGAACCCCGCGTTACTGCGGCCGAGCGCGCGCCGATTCTCGAGCGAGATCCCGCCGGCCGACGAGAAGGTCTCGAAGTCTCGGAAGCCTTCGAGTACGTCGTCGAATCGACTGAGCACCCAAAACTGCAGCTCCGGATTCCAGTAGGCGGGTGCTTCCTCGCGCAGGCGGGCGTACAACTCGTAGGGATCGTCGTGCACGGAGAACGCGTATGGGTTGTAGACGAGCGGTTCGACGCTGGTCGCCATGGCGGCACGGTACATCACAACAGGTGTTATGTGGGTGGGTGGTCGGTGTGGCATGCTCACCGCCATGACAACCGCGCAACGCCCGCATCCCGGCGTCGATCTCACTGACGTCGAGCTGTTCCGCAACGGGTTCCCGCACGCCGCGTTCACCCGCATGCGCCAGGAAGTCCCGGTCTCTTGGCTGCCGCTCGAACAGACGAGCTTTCCCCTCGGTGACGACCGCGGGTGTTGGGTGCTGACTTCGCACGCTGACGTGCAGGCCGTCAACCGTGACGCCGACCGATTCACGGCCTACGACGGACCGAGCATCGCTGACGTCCCGGCGATGAAGGGCGCGATGCTCGCGAGCCTCGACGGTGCTGCACACACGCGACTCCGACGCCTCGTCAGCGCCGGGTTCACGCCCCGAATGATCGCACTGCTCGAAGAGCAGGCGCGCCGTTGGGCGACGTCGATCATCGACTCGGCCGTCGACCGAGGATCGTGCGAACTCGTGAGCGAAGTCGCGTACCGGTTGCCGATGCACATGATCGCCGACATCGTCGGGATTCCCGTTGCCGACCGCGATTGGCTCTTCACGTTGGCGAACCGGTTCATCCAGAGCGGCACCAACGACGGTGACACACCGGAAGGTCACTTCGCAGCGCAGTTCGAGATGTTCGAGTACGCCCAGTCGTTAGGGCGGGAGAAGCGCGCGAATCCCGCCGATGACGTGTGGACGTTGCTCACGACCGTCGAGGTCGAGACCGACGCCGGCGAACGAACGACCTTGACCGAAGCCGAACTCGACATGTTCTTCTTGTTGCTCACCGTTGCGGGATCTGAGACGACCCGCAACGCCATCGCAGGCGGTGTCCACGCGCTCGTCGAACACCCCGACCAGATGGCGGCAATGCGGTCCATCGTCGCGAGCGGAGGTGGGATCCAGGCGCCAGCGATGCGTACTGCGGTCGACGAGATCCTCCGGTGGACCTCACCGGTGGCGTACTTCGCGCGCCGGGCCAACACCGACGTCGAGGTCGCCGGCCAGACGATCGGCGCGGGTGAGCGGGTCACCCTGTGGTATCCGTCGGCGAACCGCGACGACTCGGTGTTCGACCGACCGTTCGAGTTCGACCTCATGCGCACGCCGAATCATCACGTCTCGTTCGGCGGCGGGGGACCGCACTATTGCCTGGGTGCCAACCTGGCGAAGATGGAGATCGCGTTGTTCTTCGACGAGTTCTGCCGTCGGGTGCGCGATGTCGAAGCGCTCGAGGCGCCGACCTTCACGCCGCTGACCCTGCTGAACCCGATCATGCTCGCGATGACCGAGTACCCGGTGTCATTGAGCGCCGCCTGAGCCCGCCTCGCTATGGGGCAACCGGTGGGTTGACCGGCGGCCGGGGTTGTGCCCGCGGCAGAGATATGCGAACATGTGTTCGTGACACGGGCCGGGGCGAGCGATCGTGATGCACTCGATTCCACTGACCCGGCACCCGATACGGCTGGGGGTGGCGATCGGCGTGAGCCCGGGATCTTGCACGCTGACCTCGACGCCTTCTTCGCGTCGGTCGAACAACGCGACGACCCGGCGCTGCGCGGCCGACCAGTGCTCGTCGGCGGTGGCGTGATCGTCGCGGCGAGTTACGAAGCCAAACGATGCGGCGTGTCGACCCCCACGAACGAACGGGCAGCCAAGGCGCTGTGTCCTGATGCGATCGTCGTGCCACCCCGCTTCGAGGCCTATCTCGAAGCGAGCCGCTTGGTGTTCGATCGCTTCCGTGATGTCACGCCGGCGGTGGAGGCGTTGTCGATCGACGAAGCGTTCCTCGATGTACGAGGCGCGCGTCGACTCCTCGGCCCGTCGCTCGAGATCGCGCGGCGACTGCGCGCGACGGTGCGCGACGAAGTGGGGTTGCCGGTCTCGGTCGGCGTGGCCAGCACGAAGTTTCTTGCCAAGGTCGCGAGCGTCAGTGCCAAACCCGACGGCATCTTCTACGTGCCGTGTGGTGAGGAGCTCGAGTATCTGCATCCGCTGCCGGTCGAGCGGCTGTGGGGTGTCGGTCCGAAGACTTCCGAGCGATTGCATTCGATTGGCGTGCGTACGGTCGGCGAGCTCGCGCGCATTCCGCCGGCCGCGCTTGGCTCGTCGATCGGCCGCGCGCACGCGGCGCACCTTCTGGCCGTCTCGGCCAACCTCGACCCGCGTCGGGTCGTGACCCGGCCTCGGCGCCGGTCGATCGGTTCGCAGAACGCCCTCGGACGGCCGCGCTACGACCTCGACGAACTCGAGCGGGCATTACTGGCTATCGTCGATCGGGTGAGTCGGCGGTTGCGGGCCGACGATCGCCTCGCCCGCACCGTCACATTGCGAATGCGGTTCTCGGACAGCACCCGGATCACTCGGTCGCACTCGTTCGGGGATGCGACCGATGCAACCGCTCGGATCGGCGCTGCGGCGCACGACCTGCTCGGTACGACCCGAGCGTTGATTCGTCGAGACGGCGTGACCTTGATCGGCCTGGCTGCGTCCAACCTGGTTCCCAACGATCCATTTCAGCCCACCTTGCCGTTTGGTCGGGCGGGCCGGGCCGATCCTCGAATCGACCTTGCACTGGACGACCTCCACCGCCGCTTCGGCACGTCGAGTGTCGTGCGTGCGTCGTTGCTCGAGCACGCGCGATTGCGGGAGGCCTTTGGCGAACCGCTCTACGAGACGGACCAGTCCGGCCGAGACTGAGGTCGTCGCGGCTGCGACAGGACGGCAAGGCGCGGTCATGCCGGTGGTGCCGTGCGGCAGATGTGGCTGGAGTGAATCCTCGTGGATCGAGCGATTCCACGAATCGAAACATTTCCGAAGTTCGCATGAAATCTGGGACGGACCGGTGTACGTTGCCGATGCGGACGAAACGATGTCCGGTCCTGGGGAGGCGGGCCCGCGGGCTCGCGTATGGCAGAGGGGGACGTCATGCGACGACGTACGACCGCCGCAGTGGCAGCGCTTGGATTGGCGCTCTCGATGGTCGGGGTCTTCGCCCCCGATAGCGTCGACGCGCACGCGTCGAACACGACGGTCACGATGAGTTGTCTTGCGCATCCGCAGAACTCGTTGGCCGGCGGTCCGCAGGCAGCGCCGACCGACGCGACGTTCACCGTGACCGCGCCCGACACGGTACTGCAGGCACAGAACTTTCTGCTGACCGTGCAGATGGCGTCGATCGAGGTCCCCGCTTCCAACAGCGGTTTCCCGGTCAACAACATGAGGAACCTGCGAGCCGAGATCCCCGACCCGGCCAACGCCATCGTCAACAACGTGTCGATCTCCGGCGGGTCGGCCGGTTGGACGATGACCCGCCCAGGCGGCACCCGGACGGTCTTGACCAACAACAACTCATTCGGTCCGCTCTCCTCGATCGCGATTCCGACCATCACCTACGACCTGACGTCGTCGGGGCCGTTGAACAGCACGATCGAGTTCCGACTCGGCGGTGCGCCGACCTACAACGACACGAGCAACCCGTCACTCAACTTGACGGTGAACATCAATGCGCCGGTCATTGGTGCCCTCGATGTGATCGTGCGTTGTTTCGCGCCGGGAACCCCGCCCGTGTCGTTGCACTCGACCGCCATCGTGCCGCCCGACACGACCGGACCGGTCATCACCGTCGTGCGACCGGGCAACGGCACGTCCTACGCACAGGGCCAGGCCGTCACCGTCGCGTACTCGTGCAGTGACGTCTCCGGCGTCGTCGCCTGCATCGGCGATCTCCCGAACGGCGCGAACCTGGATACGTCGGTTCCTGGCAACTACACGTTCACAGTCAACGCGCTCGACACGCAAGGCAACCCGAGCACCGTCGTGGCTTCGTACGCGGTTGTCGATCTGCCGATCGTCGAGATCCACGGGGCCACTCGTGCAGAAGACAACGGCCCGATCCCGTTCCAGGTCACGCTGACCAAGCCAGCGAACACGACGGTCACGCTCGAAACCCAAGACGGCACCGCAACGGCGGGTGACGATTACGACACCGTCAGTACCGCGGTCGTGTTCACCGTCGGCGGCCCGCTCACCCAGACCGTCACGGTCGACCTCATCGACGATTCCGATCTCGAAGATCCCGAAGATTTCTCCCTGATCGCCACGAGCGCGCCAGGTGTCGGCATCGGCACCGCGGTGCCTGGCCGCATCATCGACAACGACACCGGCGGCAACGTCGACGTTGCCTGTGGCACCGCAACCGAAGGTGCTTCGGCGACGTGCACCGTCCGGTTGTTGCGTCCGCCGACGGTTCCCACAACGGTCACCTACTCGACGGCCAATGCTGGTGCAGCCGCACCGGGCGACTTTCTCGCCACCTCGGGCGCGCTCACGTTCAACCCGGGCGCGTTCCCGATGATCCAAACGGTATCGGTGCCAACGTTTGTCGACACCGTGTACGAAGGCGACTTCGAGGAGTTCGGCTTCTCGGCCAGCGTCGTCGGCGGAGGCAGCGATGCGGAGAACGGCACGATCGCCGAAGGAACGGTGATTCCACCGCGGATGTACATCCAGGACCTCACGCTGAAAGAAACCGACCCCGGCGGCAGCACCACCAACAACGGGCGAGTGCGGTTCACGCTCGACAAGCCGGCCACCTCGACGGTGACAGTGCGTGCGTGCACCGTCAATGGCTCGGCCACGAGCCCGTCGGACTACAAACACAAGTGCCCGTTGCTCACGATTCCCGCCGGAACGATCTGGAAAGAACTCCTCATCCCTGTCGTTCCCGATGCGGTCAACGAAGGCAACGAGGTACTCACGGTACAGCTGAGCAGCCTGACCGGCCCGGCGATCATGGCCGACGGTGTCGGCACGATCACCATCGTCGACGACGACAACCCAACGTCCGCCGGGATCGACGTTTCGGCTGCGGACGCGATCATCTGGGAAGGCGACGCACAGGGCGCTGGCTCGAACAAGAACTCGGCACTCGTCAACATCTCGCTGTCGAAGCCCGCGCCGGTCCCGCTCGTCATCAAGTGGCAAGCGGTCGCGCTTCCCGCCGGGCCCGGAGCGGCCACGAACGGTGGCGACTTCCAACAGACGACCACCCCAGGAACGCCCTACGGCACGGTGGCGATCGGGGCGGGTGCTCGCACTGGTCAGGCGAAGGTCAACATCCTTCCCGACGTCGCGCAAGAAGGTACCGAGTCGTTCCGGGTGACGTTCTTTGCGCATCACCCAACGAGCCAGGTCCTCAACTACCTGAAGCCGATCGGCATCGTGACCATCCTCGACGACGATCCGTTGGCGCCCGACGCTCCGACCGACCTGACAGGGATCGCGTCGACCGCCCTCATCGGTGGGATCGACCTGAGTTGGGATGCGCCGCTCAACGACAACGGTGCTGCGGTCGTCGACTACGAGTACCGGATCTCCACCGACCTCGCGTTCGACTCCGAACCTTGGTTGCCGACTGGGGCCGGACGCCGTGCGTCGATGGCGGGACTTGCCTGCGGCGCACTTTGTAAGGCGCAGGTGCGGGCCGTGAGCACCGCAGGTTCGAGCCCGGCGATCACGAGCAGTGATCTCTTCGGCTTCGGCGAAACGGATGCTCCGATCCTCGCTCTCAACTCGCCCATCAACGGATCGAACACCGACGACGGTGCGTCGATCACGTTCGCGGGTGACGCCGGCATCGAGGCGACCGACCTTCCGTTGATCGGGATCGACGTCCATCAGGGCACCGACACGCTCGGTCCGATCGAACGGTCGCTGTTCACCGCGGCCGTGTCCGGCGAGTTCTCCATCATCGACGCGCCGTTCGCCGACGGCATCTACACCGCCGTGGCCAAGCAGTTCGACTGGGCCGGCAACGTAGGGCTGTCGAACACCTCGACGTTCGAGGTGCGCGACGCGATGTTCGTGTCACCGGTGGGCAACGACGCCGACCCCGGTACCGCGGCGGCGCCGAAACAGACCGTGGCCGCGGCGATTGCCGCAGCAGGTGCGGGCGGCGAGATCATCCTCGGCAGTGGTGCCTACACCGCAGCCCCGGGCGGTATCGCTCCGCTCAACAACCAAAGCTTGTCGGGCGGCTTCAACCAGTATCACGGTTGGACTCGGCCGGGTTCGGCGGGAGTCAGCGGCCAAGCGAACCCGCTCGACACGAGCGTGACCGCAGTCGACCAAGCGATGTTGGTCAGCGGATCGAAGACGATCCAGGCCGACACGATGACGTTCAACGGACTGAACACTGGTCTCGGAGCCGGGGCGAGTGTCTACGGCGTACGCGCGATCAACGGCGCCAACGTGACGCTCGCGAACGTGGCCGTGAGCGCGCAGGCCGGCATCGCGGCAGCGAACTCAACCGCGACCGGCGCCAACGGAACCTCGACGGGTTGCACCGGACTCAACGGTCCGGGCAGCAGCGGGAGCAGCACGGCGAGCTGTAACGCCGCGACCGCCGACGGCCGTCGAGCCGGCACCGGTGGCTTCGGCGGCGGGTTCCTCGGCAGCGGCGGAAACGGGGGCGCAGGCGGCGTCACCACGCCGGTGAACGAACCCGGCGGCAATGGTGGTGCGGCCGGTTCGACGGGTGTCGGTTGCATCAGCGGTGCCCAGCCGGCGAGCGGTGGCGGCGGCGGTGCGGGCGGTGCCGGTGGAGCCGCGGGTGTCGGTGCCGCAAACGACGGCGGCATCGCCGGCGCAACGTGGGTTGGCCGCACCGGTGGGGCCAGCGGTGCCGGACTCCGCGGCCGAGGTGGCGGCGGCGGCGGGGGCGGAAGCTGCGGCGTC
>SXIR01000105.1 GCA_005772765.1 Actinomycetota bacterium | reverse complement strand
CCCGGGCGTCCTTGGGCGCGGAGCACTCCGAACCCGACGTTGGCGCGACCACCGGGGAGCGGAAACACCCACGCGTAACCCGGCAGCAGGTCACGTTCGAACAACACCCAAAGCCGGTCGGCGTCGACGTGTTCGTGATATTGACGGACCGCGTGCCACTCGCCGAGGTACGGCGCGCCGTCGGGATGGACCAACCGACGCACCGTCGACCAGTGACCGTCGGCCGCGACGACCCAACTGGTGCGCAATCGTGCGTCGCCTGACCGCAGCTCGACTTCGTCGCCGACGAACTCGATCGCGTCGACCGCCCAATTCGTCACGACATCGACACCTGCGCGCCGGACGGCCGCGACGAGCTGCGCGTCGAGGTGCCGGCGGCTGATCACGGCGGCGAAGTCGCCGCGGCGGGGGAGCGGAAGCTCGACGACGCGTCCGCTCGGTGAGCGCAGCGCGACCTCGGCCACCGGCCGATAGCCCATTGCTTCCGGCGCAGCGTCGGTGAGATCGCTTGGCGTGATGCCGAGTTCGTCCAAGAGCCGCAGGGCCTGGGCCGTGAGGCCATCGCCGCAGGTCTTGTCACGCGGAAACTCGCTGCGATCCACCACGACGGCTCGCAACCCCGCACGTGCCGCGACGAGCGCTGCGGCACAACCCGCCGGACCTGCGCCGACGATGGCGAGATCGTATTTGTCGGCCGGCGCAGTGCCCGGCGCAGTGCTCCGGGTGAGACCTGCGCGCTCGTTCGGTGTGGCGTCCACCGTCGCGACGCTATCGAGATCGTCGTCGACGATCCGGTTCGATGGCGTCGGTGCAGGGCCGGATCAGCGGATTTCGCTGCGCCGGAACTGCCAGCCCGTGACGACCAGCAACGCGACGATCCAGACGACGGGGACGATGACCGCGTCGGCGAGTGTGCCCATTCCCCACGCGTCTTCCGCCTCGAAGGCGATCTCGCGGAACGGGTTCGTCACGAATGCGATCAATGGGTAGAGCGGCAGTCGCGCGTCGAACAAGTCCGTGACTTGATAGAGCAGCGGCTCGATGATGAACAACGCGATGAACACGACGACCGCAGCGACCGTGCGCCGGGCGAATCCCGTGATCGCAAAGCCGAGAAGCCCACCGAGCGCGCCGGCCGCGATCAACCGAGCGACGTCCAGCACCCGATCGTTCCAGAAGCCGTCTTCGACCGCGGTGATCCCTCGCCACGCTGAGATCGCGGTGAACTGCGCGACGAGCACCGCGGCCAACACGGCGGTGATGGCAGCCGTGCCGATCGCGACCGCCACCGACTTGGTGGCCCACACGCGAACCCGTCGCGGTTCGAAGATGAGCTGCGTCGACAACGACGCCGCGCCGAACTCGGCGCCCAGACTCGATGCCGCGACGAGGATGGCGACAAGCATGAACAACACGCCCGTCGCACTCAACACGTTGCCGAGGTCGTTCAGGCGTACGCGTCCGTCATCGGAGTACGCAACGATCGTCTCGCACTCCGACAAGTCGATTTCGCCTTCGGTGTTGTACGTCGGGTTCTCGAAACAGGCTTCGGAATAGCTGTCGTAGCGCGACGACAGGTCGACCTCGGACTGCCAGGCGGCGATGGCCATGCCGCCGGTCATGCAGAGGAGCACGACGACCAGGGTGACCTTCACGATTCGACGGGAAGTGAAGCGCCACAGCTCGGCGCCGAGCAGGTTCACGACGCACCCCCGGCGGGGGAAGCGCCGTTGGAGGCATTCGGGTCGGCGGTGAGCTCCAGGAACACGTCTTCGAGCGAACGCTCGACCGGTGCCAGGAGCGAGACGTAGATCAACGCGTCGGCGAGCGCTTTCGTGACCATGTCGCTGTGCGCTGCATCGACCCCCACGAACAACTCGCCTTTCTCGTCGAGGAGCACCTCGAACCCTGCGTTGGTGAGCACGGTCGCAGCGACGTGTCGTTCGCTCTGGTCACCAGGAACGCGCACGTGGAACTTCGCGTCGGCAGTGGCGAGCAACTCGTGGACCGTGCCGGTTGTGATCTGGCGTCCGCGAGCGATCACGGTGACGCGATCGCAGGTCTGTTGCACCTCGGACAGGATGTGGCTCGACACGAACACCGTGCGTCCTTCGTTGCCGAGGCGCTGCAGCAAGTTGCGCATCTCGAGAATTCCCGGCGGGTCCAAGCCGTTGGCCGGTTCGTCGAGAATCAACACCTCGGGGTCTTTCAGCAACACGGCCGCGACGCCGAGGCGTTGTTTCATGCCGAGCGAGTAGGTCGCGAATCGGCTGTCGGCGCGTTCGGTGAGTCCGACGGTGGCGAGTGCCGCACCGACCCGCGATTTCGGAATGCCGCGTGATTTGGCGAGCAGCGCGAGGTTGCGACGGCCGGTGAAGTTGGGGAAGAAGCTTGGCTGCTCGACCAGCGCTCCGACCCGGTCGATCACGGTCGGCAGCTCGTGAGGGATCCGGGCACCGAGGAGCCGAATCTCGCCCGACGACGCACGCAGATGGCCGACGAGCGCCCGGATCGATGTGGTCTTGCCGGCACCGTTCGCCCCGAGGAAACCGTGGACGCCGCCGACTGGCACGACCAGGTCGAGGCCGGCCACGGCGTGCACCATGCCTCCTCGCGCCCGGTACGTCTTCGTGAGCCCGCTCATCTCGATCGCGTGCACGTCGATCCCCCTCGTGTTGCTGACCCTGGATGTGGCTCGCTCGCCGGGCGTGGCGAGGTTACGGGTGGAACCCGATGGCCTTGGTCATTCCGTACAGACACCGCCGACCGTCGTTGTGCAACAACGCGCCCTGTTGTGCTGACGCAGGCGAGCTCGATCGGGGTGACATGGGCCGCCGCGGCATGCGGGTCGGTACCGCCCCCCAGGTCGCCTCCGGTTCGTGCGCGCGCAGGGTTCGCGGTCAGAATCTCTCGGTCCTCGGGCCGGCCCCTCTGGCGCCCGAGGCGATCACCCGAACTCGAAGGAGCCCCTCGTGAACGTTGTCGTCTGCGTGAAGCAGATCCCGGACCCGTCGGTTCCGGGTCAACTCGAGGCCGATCACACCCTCGATCGCAGTGCCAAGCCGATCCTCGACGAGTCCGACAGCTACGGCGTCGAGATGGCGTTGCAGCTCGTCGACGCCGCCGGCGGTGGTGAGGTCACGCTGATCTCGCTCGCACCCAACGGCGAGGTGAGCGGACTGCGCACCGCGTTGGCCATGGGCGCGGCCAAGGCCGTGCTCGTGAGCGACGAGGCCTGCTCGGGCACCGATGCGCTCGGCACGGCCAAGGTGCTCGCCAAGTGCGTCGAGCGAGTCGGCAACGCCGATCTCGTGCTCGCCGCGACCGAATCGAGCGACGGCTACACCGGCACGGTGCCCGCGCAGATGGCCGAGCTGCTCGGCTGGCCGGCGCTGACCTTCGCGAAGAAGGTCGAGATCGCCGACGGCAAGGTGAAGATCCAGCGCCAGACCGAGGCCGGCTACGACGTGGTCGAGGCGTCGCTGCCCGCACTCGTGAGTGTGACCGCCGGTGTCGTCGAGCCCCGCTACCCGAGCTTCAAGGGGATCATGGCCGCCAAGAGCAAGCCGGTCGACCAAGTCACCGCCGCCGACCTCGGTCTCGAGGGGCAAGTCGGTTGGGCCGGAGCCCGCCAGGCGATCAGCAACGTGGAGCAGGCCCCCGCCCGCCAAGCCGGCGAGAAGTTCGAAGACGACGGAACCGGCGCCGAAAAGATCGTCGCGTTCCTCGAGAACCTCAAGGTCATCTGAGCCCGCACGCTGCGCCGGCCGTCAACGACGAGAAGAACAGGACTTCACCAATGACACTCAACAAGGTTTGGGTCTACGCCGAAGCGAACGGTGACAAGGTCACGACCGCGACCCTCGAACTGCTCACCAAGGCACGCGAGATCGCGTCGACGGTCGAAGCGGTCTATGCAGGTGGACACGCCGACGCAGTCGCCGCACAGGTCGGCGAGTACGGCGCGACGACGCTGCACGCGATCGACGCCCAGGGCGGCATGCCGGGCCAAGTCGCCGCGGCGGCCATCGCGCAGCTCGCGCACAGCGAAGCGCCCGACGCCATTCTGTTCGTGCAGAGCTACGACGGGCGTGACGCGATCGCTCGCCTGTCGGTCAAGCTCGACCGCCCGGTGCTCACGAACGGTTTCTCGCTGTCGGTCGACGGCGGACAGCTCACGTTCGGCACTGCGATCTTCGGTGGCGCGACGCTCGTCGACTGCACGCTGTCGAGCGATGCCCCGCACCTGATCGCCGTTCGGCCGAAGTCGTTTGCTGCCGAGTCGGCGGGTGGCGGCGCGGCTGCGGTCACGAACCACGGTTCGATCGATGCGGGCCGGGCCGGCGAGGCCAAAGTGCTCGAGGTCTTCGAGGAAGAGCAGAGCGGCCCGAAGCTCGAAGAAGCCGAGATCGTCGTGTCCGGTGGCCGCGGTATCGGTGCGCAGGAGAGCTACAAGCCGCTCGTCGAAGAGTTGGCCAAGCAGCTCAAGGGTGCGTTCGGTGCGAGTCGTGCGATCGTCGACGCCGGGTGGGTGCCCTATGCGCTGCAGGTCGGCCAGACCGGCAAGACCGTCAAGCCGAAGGTCTACATCGCACTAGGTATCTCGGGCGCGACCCAACACCTCGTCGGCATGAAGAACTCCGACAACATCATTGCGGTGAACAAGGACGGCGAAGCCCCGATCTTCGGTGTCGCTGACCTGGGCATCGTCGGTGATGTGCACAAGGTCGTTCCCGCACTGAAGGACGCGATCGCGGCCAAGGGCTGATTCCGCGCCCGATCGCGGATTGTTTGCGAACGTCGGCCCCGGCTCGATGTCTCCTACGAGACGCATCGAGGCCGGGGCCTTGTTCGTCTACGGCGCCTTTGGGTGCCAGTTCACGGTGGTGTCGCGCTTCGTCGACGAGTACCTCGACGGAACCCGCGCGCAAAGTGGCCTCGGCGTGTCGATGTTCTTCGCCGCGGCGGTGATCACCCGGCCGGTCGCCGGGCGTTGGATCGACCAGGTCGGACGGCGTTGGTTCATCGTCGTGCCACCGTTCGTCCTGGCGGTCGTCATGCTCGGATTTCACTTCGCCGATTCGTTCGGTGTCGTGCTGGCCTTACGTTTCGTGCAGGGGGCTGTGGGGGGCGGTCTCTACATCGCGCTCGTTGCTGCGGTGACGGATCTCGCGCCTTCGAACCGACGCGCCAGTGCGATCGCTCGTCTGTCGATCGCGTTGTACCTCGGTTTCGCGGTGGGCCCGGCGGTCGGTGAGTGGCTGCTCGATCTCGGACCGGGTGTGGCGTGGAACGTGCTCGCCGTGATGTGCGCGATCGGCGCGTTGTGCACCGTCACGTTGCCCGAAACGCTGCCGGTTCCGCTACGGGGACCGCTAGGCGAGCGCCGTCGCAGCTGGCTGCACCCCGCGGCCGTGTTGCCGGGTGTCGCGATGCTCGGGCTCGGCTTGGGCTACACGTCGATCACGGCGTTGTCGGCGCTGAACGCCCGCCGCATCGGGCTCGATGACTCGACGCCGCTCTACCTGTCCTTCGCCGGTTCGGTGCTGTTGATCCGGTTGGGTTCGGGACGACTGGCCGACCGGCTGGGCCCCGTGCCGGTCGTGAATGCCGGCATCGTCGCGTTCGCGGCCGGTTTCGCGTGCATTGCCGCCTTCGATGTTCCCGCGCCGGTGATCGTCGGTGTTGCCCTCGTGGGTTGCGGCTGGGCCCTCGTGCTGCCCGCGCAGAGCGCGTGGCTGGCGAGTCGCGTCGGCGACGACGAACGCGGCAGTGCGCTGGGGTCGCTCGTCGCGGCGATGGACATCGGCCAAGCGATCGGCGGATTCGTCGTCGGCGCGCTGGCGGACGCCTACGGGTTCGGGTGGGCGTACCTGCTGCCGTGTGGGCTGGCGTTGTTCGCGTTCGGTGTGACCCAACGGGTCCCGCGGCCACCCGACCTGTCCGGCGACCCCGACGATCCGATGGTCGTGATCAGCGCCGTCCCGTGATCAACGTGGTGGGCTCGGGGGCCGCAGCGCCGCCTGGAGCAGCGTGACGACGCCGCTCGAACGTTCTGAACCCGGTGCGATGCCGGTTTGGATCTGCGCCATCAGCAGCGCAATCACGAACGCTTCGAGTCCTGCCGCCATGGCTTCGGGGTCGATGTCGTCGCGGACCTCGGCTCGGCGCTGCGCACGCCGAATCTCGTCGCCGAGGTCGGCCCGGAACTCGGCGAGGCTCGGGAGGTCGATGACCCGCTTGACGGCATCGGGTTCCTGGCCGGCGAGCACGCGCCGGGCAAGTGGGTGTTCGGCGAGTTTGTCGATGAGTTCGACGATGATTGCGATCACCGTTTGGTGGGGGCTCCCACCGGCGCGCATCACCCGGCGGGCATGTTCGACGAGCCCCTCGGCGTCGTGGTCGACGGCTGCGGCGAACAGCGCCTCCTTCCCCGCGAAGTAGGCATACGCGGCGGCTGGCGTGAGATCGACGGCACGGGCGATCTCCGAGACGCTCGTGCGCCGGAATCCCTCGGCGGCGAACCGCTCGACCGCGACTTCGAGGAGGCGACGTCTCGTGCGGTCGCCTTTCCCGCCTTCGGGGGGCACCGTGCGCAGGTTGGGTGCCTCGATCGTCACTCGCAGCAGAATACGCCCTCCATCATTCGTGAATCGATGGGATCGCGTGACATTTCATTTCTTGTCGCCCGGTCAGGCGAGATCGAAGATCACCGGCGCATGGTCACTCGGCAGCGTGCCCTTGCGGGCGTTGCGATCGACGACGGCCCAGTGCACTCGATCGGCAAGGGTCGGGGTCATCAGCGCAAGGTCGATGCGCATGCCGCGGTGTTGGTGGAAGTCGCCGGCCCGATAGTCCCAGTACGAGTAGAGCCCGTCGGCGTCGGGATAGACCCGGCGGAACGCGTCGACAAGGCCCCACGACTCGAGTGTCGCCAGCTTGTCCCGTTCGGCTTCGGTGACATGCGTCGAACCGACGAACGCCTTCGGGCTCCACACGTCGCGGTCGTCGGGCGCGACGTTCCAGTCGCCGAGAATGGCGACGGCATCGGCCGACGAGTGGTGCGCGTCGAGCCAGCGGTGGAGGACGTCGAGCCATTCCAGCTTGCGGGTGTAGTGCTCGGTGTCGACCGCTCGTCCGTTCGGGACATAGACCGACACCACGCGCACGCCGTCACAGGTCGCCGCGACGAGTCGCGCGTCGCCCTCGTACGGATCGGTGTAGTCGGCACCGAATCCGTCGGTCGCGTCGCTGATACCGACGCGCGACAAGATCGCGACGCCGTTCCATTGCCCTTGACCGTGATGCACGGAGTCGTACCCCAGCTCACGGAAGGTGAGCGCAGGAAAGTTCTTGTTCGACAACTTGGTTTCTTGGAGGCACAACACGTCGACGTCGGCGTAACCGAGAAACTCCTCGACACGCGGGAGACGAGCTTTCAGCGAGTTGACGTTCCACGTTGCGATACGCATCGCGGGTGATCGTATGGGGCGTCGGTCAGCGGACCCGACGGCGCCGGTTCTGCCGCCAGATCGCACCGCCCACGATGGCGCCGAGCGCGACCACGCCTGCGACCAGCGCGAGGGGCCCGCCGGCGCCGCCCCCATCGTCGCCCGACGCGTTGTCGTCGGTGGTCGTCGACGTCGAGTCGGGTGTGGGTTCGGGCCGGTCGAGCTCGGTTTCGAGCTGCACCACCTGTTGGAATGTCGGTCGGTTCTGCCAGTGCATCGACGGTACGCCGGCGAGCAAGGTGGCGTACTCGATCTGGTTCGCTTCGACGCTCAGCTGCCATGTCGTCGGGTCGTCGCTGACGAACTGTTCGGCGAGGTCAGCTCGCGCTGCCGCCAACGATGCCCACATCTCGTCTCGACAGCCGTCGGACCGACAGAACGGGTGATCGGTCGAGCCGTCCATCGCGGCGATCAGCGCGCTGGCCGCGGTGGAGCTGTCGTCGCGAGAACCCGGGCCTTGTCCGAGCGCGTCGAACGCGTCGCCGTCGTCGCCGAAAACGGATTCGACGATGCGCGGCCACCACGCGTCCATGATCGAGGGCGCGACGGGGTCGTCGACCGCGCCGTCGTCGTCTTGGTCGCGGCGGAACGCGCCCGAATCGGACCAGATCTCGAGGCGTTCACGGAGATCGAACAGCCTCGGGTCGACATCGTCGGGTGGTTCGCCGAGCGCGTCGAGCAAACGCGGGAGGACAAGCGCGCCGCGCAGGTCTTGGGTGCCGGCGTCGCGCATGATCGTCACGACATCGGCTCGCGTCACCGTTGAGACGATCTCTCCGGCGTCGGCGACATCTTGATCGAGGCGCGCCTGCAACGGAATCGACAATGCGAGTGATCGGTGGATCGGTCCGTATCCGAACTCCGCGTCGCTCGACCCCCAGCCTGCGGCAGGACGATTGTTCCAGTTCACGAGCATTCCCGAGTCGGGGTTGACCGAGTGCGGCAACTGGTCGGTGGTGAGGTACTCGCCGGTCCAGTCGAAATCGCCGCCGGCGAGCACGGGCAACGCGGGGTCGACGTTTGCTGCGCGCACCGGGCACCGACACGAATCCTGCATCGCGATGTCGCGGTCGTCGACGTAGAACCAGTTGAACGTGTAGTCGATACCGGCTCCGGCCGCGGCGCGGAACTGATCGACACCCGCGGCCATGAACTCGGGGTCGTTGAGTTGCTTGAAGCCGATCGCGGATGTGACTTCACGGCCGTAGGTGCTCCGCCGCTCGACAACCGCGACGGGAGTGCCGTTGGTGAGTTCACCCCACCACAACACCGGACCGAACTCGGATCGCCACACCTGCCAAGTGACCTGCTTCGGCTGCGGTGCGAGCGGCGTCGCCGGGGCATCGAGGGTGTGCTGCCACGTTTCGAACGCGACGCACGAGCCGCCGCGTCGGTAACCGTCGAGGGGAGCGTCGGCAGCTGTCGTGGTCGAGCAGCGTTCGACCAGCAACTGATCGACATTGTCGGCGCCGCTCGACGTGGCCGACCACGCGTATCGGGTGCCGCGACCGAGCAGCACGTAGAAGTCGACACCGAGGAACCCGACGCCCCGAGCGTCGATGCCCGGCCCGTGGACGTCTTTCTCGGTGAGCAGTTCCGGCGCCGAGTAGCCGATCTGCGGACCGAACACCGCGATTGGACGTCCCGCCTCGGTGCGATCTGCGGCGACGAGCAAAGCGTTCGACATGTGCGGACCATCGGCGACGGCGCGAGCGAGCGAATCGAGGAACGCAACGGCGGGCGCAAACGCGTCGTCGCGGGCGAGCAGCGCTTCCGAACCGGCGAAGCCCGACACCGCGCGTTCGGTGCTGGGTGACGCATCGTTGGCCGGCTCGAGCGAACCGCATGCAAGTTCTGGATGCGCGCCCGCAGCCACTTCCGTCGGGGGACCGAGCTCGTAGTCGGCGGCGGCATCGGTGGTGACGACCGTGTCGTCGTCGACGAAGTGGAGGTCGTCGAAGATGCGTCGCGCCGTGGCGCGATCGCCGTCGAGATTCGCGGTGAGACGTTCGATGGCGCAGTGGTTCTCGACCTCGCGCCCGCCGCCGCGCCCGAAGATGCCGCCGACGAGCGTGGCGATGGCGACCGCATCTTCGGGCACCCACGGCTTCGGCTCTATGCCCAACAACGTGTACTCGACCGGGTTGCGCTCGGGGTTGTCGGCAAGCTCGGCCATGAAGGCGTTGACCCCATCCGCGTACGCGGAGACATCGGCGAGGATGCTTCTCCCTTCGGGTGTGTCGGTGAACGCCTCGATCTGGGCCGTGAGATCGGCTTCGGTGTACGGCGACGATCCAACGGTGTCGCGGTCGCGACCGATGAACCCGTCGCTGTAGCCGATGAGCTCGGCGAGACGTCCCCGGCCGACGTGGCGCAACACGTCCATGAAGAAGAGTCGATCTTCGGCGGTCGTGAACCCCTGCGCGTACATCGTTGCGTAGCGAGTCAGGCCATAGATGTGCGGGACCCCGTAGCTCTTGTCGCGAATCACGACGACGTCGTCGTGCGGCGCGTACACGCGATCGATGTCGGTGGGCTCGACGCCGAAGCTCGCGTCCTTGAAGTAGGTGGCAAGGTCGTCGTCGGTGAGATCGTCGGCATGCACCAGCGACTCGTAGAGCTCGAGTTGGTCGACGTAGTGCTCCGGGAAGTCGCCGCTACCGTCGAGCGCGGCGTTGATGGCTTCGTACTGCGCCAGGGTGACGCCCGCGTTCTGACCCGGGGGCAGCACGTTCAAGAACCCGCCGCCATCGCCGAAGCCGCGGTAGCGCCCGTCGGGGGTGACCGGCGCGGTGGTCGGCGCGCCCGTTGTCGGGCCCACTGCGGTCGGCGCCTGGCTTGTCGGCGTTGACGAGGTCTGGGCAACTGCGCTGGTGGAACTCAGCCCGACGAGCATCGTGAGCGAGGTGACGACTGCGCGTCGCGTCGATCGCATGGTGGTGCATCTCCCTCGCCGAAACCGGATCGGCACGCTAACGCGAACCTGGCCTGCGTCGCGGCGCCGCTGGCGACACGGCTTCGCGTCGAGCCCCCACCTATCCCGCGTAACGGGGGTTGTCGACGGCGATGGTGGCGGCCGTGACGGCCTGCAGCGCAGCGAAGACCTCATCGAAACGGGCGTCGAAATCGCCGCGTCGAATCCCCGCTGCGAGGTCACGGCGCAGGTCGTCGGTGGCGGCCGTTTCGAGCGCGGTGTTGCCGAGCAGCGCAAGTATCGCGGCGCGTTCGGACTCCTCGTTGGCTGTGCCGTCGATGAGTTCGCGTTCGACGATGCCGAGCGCGTTGATCGCGACCCGCACGTGAAACCCGACGCGCCCCTCGATCGCGCCGAGCACGTCGGACTCGAGAAACTCGCGCACCGCGGTCACCAGCTCAGCAGCCGTCGGTCGATCTGCCATTACCAGTTTCCTTCCATGAGCCGCATCAGATCCCACTCGTTCTCGACGACGCGCCGCCCGATCGCGGCAAGCTCGACCGAGCGCACGACGCCGTTCAGGTGTGTGAACGTCTGGATCAGACACATCACACCCCATTTGAGGGTTGCGAGAGCCACCCAGAATCGCAGCGTGTCCTCGTCGGGCCGAATT
>SXIR01000104.1 GCA_005772765.1 Actinomycetota bacterium | reverse complement strand
TCCGGACCCTATCGACGCACCTAGCAATGACGTGTTGATTCGGGGTGGCACCGTCGTCGACGTCGACGGGATGCGGGTGGCCGACGTGCGGATCGGTCGCGACGGCCGGATCGCCGACGTCGGAGTCGATCTCGTCGTCGACCCGACCACCCGCACCGACGACATCGTGGACGCCCGCAACTGCCTCGTCATCCCCGGCGGCGTCGACGTCCACACCCACCTGCACCTCCCCGTCGGCTCGGTGCGCGTCTCGGACGACTTCGACACCGGCACCCGCGCCGCCTCCATCGGTGGAACCACCACCATCGTCGATTACGTCACCGCCTACCGCGGCGAAGACCCCATGGCCGCGCTGCGCACCTGGAAGTCCTGGGCCGAACCCGCGGTCGTCGACTACGGCCTGCACATGACGTTCACCGAGCCCGTGCCCGAGTCGGCCATCGCCGATTGCGTCGAAGCCGGCGTGACGAGCATCAAGCTCTACATGGCCTATCCCGAGTTGCTCCAAGTCGACGACGACACGATTCGCACGATCTTGCGTCACTCGCACAAGCACGGCGCCCTCGTCACGTTGCACGCCGAGAACGGGGGCGAGATCGAGCGACTGCGGCGCGAAGCACTCGCCGCCGGCCGCACCGGCGCCTACGAACACGCCGCGACCCGCCCCGCCCGCCTCGAAGCCGAGGCCACCGATCGCGTCGCCGAGTTCGTTCGCGAAACCGGCGCGCCCGCGTACATCGTGCACCTGTCGAGCGCGCCCGCGCTGGCCAGCGTCCGCGCCGCGCAGGAGTCCGGCGTTCCGCTGCACGTCGAAACCTGCCCGCAGTATCTCCACCTCGACGCGTCCGAACTCGCCGCGTCCGGCGGCGAACACTTCGTCTGCACTCCGCCGCTGCGTGATCCGTGGCATCACGAGGAGTTGTGGCACGGCCTCGCGCAGGGCTGGATCCACACGGTCGCGACCGACCATTGTCCTTTCTGGATGCACGATCGCTCGGCCGGGACGCGTGGCGACGATCAGTTCGCCGACTTCACCGCCATCCCTGGCGGACTCCCCGGGATCGAGACCCGTCTGGCGTTGATCTACTCCGGTGTCGTCGCCGGACACATCACCACGCACGACTGGGTCCGGCTCTGCTCCGAAGCTCCCGCCAAGTTGTTCGGCCTCTGGCCCCGCAAGGGATCATTGCGCGTGGGCGCAGACGCCGATGTCGTCGTCTGGGATCCGAGCCGGCGTCAATCGCTCGACGCGGTCGACCTCCACATGCGCGTCGACCACTCCCCCTACGCCGGCCAGTTCACCCACGGCTGGCCGCGCCTTGTCCTCGGCCGCGGCCGGGCGCTTGCACGCGACGGCGAGTTCGTCGGCGAACCCGCATCGGGCCGCTTTCTCGAACGAGATCGACCACAGTTCGACGAGTGAGCATCGGCCGCATCCGCCTTCCGCTTTGCGGCAGACTGCAACCATGACCCGCCCCGGTACCGATCTCACGGCCGTTCTCGAGGATCCGACCTTCTACGTCGGCGATCCGTTTCCTCATTACGCAAGGCTGCGGCGCGAGGCACCGATGGCCTGGCACGCCGAACACGGCTACTGGGTTGCCAGCCGTCACCACGAGGTCATGGAGGTCTCCCGCGACCCCGAGGTGTTCTGTAGCGCCAAGGGGATCCTGTACTTCGAGATCGGCGTCGACTACGGCACCCCGCCGACGATGATGCACACCGACCCGCCCGAACACACTCGCTATCGCAAACTCGTTTCGCCGGGTTTTCGTCCCTCGATCATCAAGGCGTACGAACCCCTCGTGCGCGAGCGCGTCAACGCGTTGCTCGACCGCATTGCGCCCGGCGAACCCATCGACTTCACCGTCGCGGTTGCCATCCCGCTCGCACTGCAAGTCATTGCCGACTTCTTGGGAATCCCGCCCGACAAGTCCGATCGCTTCTTCGACTGGTCCGAGGCCTCGATCCCCGGCAGCAACGACTGGAGCGAGGAGTACCGCAACGAACTGCGCAACGAGATGCAGGCGTATCTCCTCGAGCTCTCGTTGTCCCGCCGGGGCGAATCGGGTGACGACATCACCACGGTGCTCGCCAATACGGTCATCGACGGCGAGTCGTTACGCGACGACGAAATCGTGATGTTCCAGAATCAACTGTTGGTTGCCGGCAACGAAACGACTCGCAACACGATGTCGTCGGGCGTGTGGGAGTTGGCCTGCAGCCCCGACCAATGGGCGCGCCTACGCGCGGATCGCAGCGTGATTCCAACCGCGGTCGAGGAGTTCTTGCGCTGGGGAACGGCCGTCATCGCGTTCATGCGAACAGCAACCCGAGACGTCGAACTCGGTGGCGTCACCGTCGCGGCGGGCGAGCCGGTTGTGATGTTGTACGCCGCGGCCAACCGCGACGAAGCCGTCTTCGGCGACAACGCCGAGACGTTCGACGTTGGCCGCGACCCGAATCCGCACGTTGCGTTCGGGTTCGGGCATCACTTCTGTATCGGGGCTGCGCTGGCGCGACTCGAGATCAGGATCTTGCTGGAGGAACTCGCGAATCGATTCTCGACGATTCGTACGGCGGGCGACATCGTTCGCACCCCGTCACAGATCATCGCGGGAGTCGTGAGCGCGCCAGTCGTGTTCGAGGTGTGATCCGATGAAACTCAATTGGCGCAAGACCGAACTTCACGGGTTGCTGCCAGATCCCGAGCCCCGTGAGGTCCTCCACACCATCATCTCGGTCGACGATCACCTCGTCGAACCGGCGGAGTTGTTCGCCGGTCGTTTACCGCGGCATCTGCAAGACCGCGCGCCCCGCATCGTCGAGACCGACGAAGGTCACGAGGTCTGGGCCTTCGATGATCAGATCTTCTTTCAGGTCGGGCTGAATGCGGTCGTCGGTCGGCCACGCGAGGACTGGCTCGTCGAGCCGACCCGCTACGACGAGATGCGGCCCGGGTGTTACGACATCGACGCCCGCGTGCGCGACCAGGACATCAACGGGGTCTGGGCATCGCTCAACTTCCCGTCGCAAGTCAGCGGATTCTGCGGGCGGGTCTATTCGCAATGTTCCGACCCCGAACTCGGTCGGGCCACAACGCGAGCGTTCAACGACTGGTTTCACGACGACTGGTGGCAGCCGTATCCCGATCGATCCATCCCGTGCGGCATCACGTTCCTCGGCGATCCCGATGAAGCCGCCCGCGAGATTCGCCGCAACGCCGACCGCGGTTTCGTCGCCGTCACCTTGCCCGAACAACCTCACCGAGTCGGTATGGAGCCGATCTTTTCGCCGTGGTGGGAACCGGTCATCCGTGCGTGTTCCGAGACCGACACGGTGATCTGCCTGCACGTCGGTTCGACGGGTGTGGTCGACATGCCGAACGGGTCTCCAATGGTGCCGTTGGCGGCAACGCTGTTCGGACAACTGTCCCTCGGCGCGTGCGCCGAATGGTTGTGGTCGGGCTGGCCGGTGCAGTTCCCGAATCTGAAGATCGCAATGAGTGAGGGCGGCATCGGATGGGTGGCGATGCTGCACGACCGGCTCGAGAACCTCGTCCATCGCTCCGGGTACGGGCACTACTTCCCGGGTGATCTCCGACCGGCCGAAGTGCTCACCCGCAACTTCTGGTTCTGCACCATCGACGATCCATCGACGTTGCCGACCCGACACACGATTGGCGTCGACCACATCATGTTCGAAACCGACTATCCGCATGGTGACGGAACGTGGCCCGACAGCCAGCGAGTGTTCGCCGACGTGTTCGGCGCTCTGCCCGCCGACGAAGCTGCGATGATCAGCCATCGCAACGCCGCGACGCTGTTCCGCCATCCGCTCCCACCACCCGACTCACCCCACCGCCCCTCCTGAGGCGTGCTTTAGTTGGGGTAGTCGCAACGAAAGGACGCCTCAGGGGAACAGGATGGCTGCGGTTTCGGCGCAGGTGGCGGGGGGACGGCCGACGCGTTGGCACAGCGTCGCGGCTTCCGCGACGAGTTGCGCGTTTGTCGGTGTCCGGTCCGCGCCGAGATCTTCGAGCCCGACGTGCAGATGCGCGCCTACCTCGAGCGCCGCGAGCGCGAACGACTCATGCGCCGTGAGATCACCGCCGATGATGGCGACCGACCACGGGTACGGCATGTCGTCGAGCAGTTCGACGTACGCAGCCAGGGCAGCCGGCGTCGGCGGCAATCCGAACGGTGTGCCGTTGCCGAAATAGCCGCGTTCACCGCCGAAATAGAGCTTGATCATGGCACCGGAAGGGATTCGGTCGGCTTCGTGCCAGGCGTGCAGCGCTCGCAAGAAACCCGGTTCGAAGATCGCGAACTGCGGACCCAGGCCGAGGCGACCGTTGAGATCGAGCTGGTAGCCGACATCGACATGGGAGTTGACGTAGACGTACGCGCCTGCCGGCGCGCCATGCTCGTCTTTCCATCCGAGATTGACCGAACCCGGATCGCACAACCCGATCCGCAACGCGCCGGCAGCGACAAGCGGGTCGAGGTGCGAGTAGGCGTCCATGACCGCGCCACCGCCATTGACCGTGGGGTACAACAAGGCGTCGGGGCGCGCGTCCAACACCGGACGCCAACCTTCGAGATACCGCTCGGCGGCCGTTGCGCCGTCGACGCCGAAACGATCGATGTGGTTGTGGACGATCCCAGCACCCGCATCGAAGCAGGCGAGCGCATCGCTCGCGATCTCGCCGGGCTCGATCGGGACGTGGGGATTGTGGTCTTTGCGGGTGACGCCGTTGATCGCGGCTTCGATGATCGTGCGGTCGCTTACGGCCACAGGGGCTCATCGATGGTGAAGCCGACCGGCGTACCCCAAGTGTTGCGATGGGCGACTTCATGCGCCGGGCGGCGTTTCGGCACGCCCCACCGCCCGGTCGGGTAGCCAAATGGCACACAGCCCGCGAAGTTCCAACCTTGATCCTTCGGGACCTGCAAGAGGTCGAGGACCGTGTCGAGCTGGAACAACAGCACGCTGGTCAGCGTCGATCCGACGCCTTCGGCCCGCGCGGCGAGCATCGCGGACCAGATCGCCGGGTAGATCGATCCGCCCGTCGGGTCATACTGCGCGAACGCGAACATCAACAGCGGGTAGCGCTCGAAGTTGTCGGCCATGTAGTTCGCCGACTTCTGCACGGAGAACATCTGCTTGCTGTCGTCGCTGTCGGGTTCGGCCAGGGCGGCATCGATCCGCGCCTTGTAGAACCCGTCCCACAGGTCCGCGAGACATTGCCGATAGATCGGTCCGAGTTGACCGCGGATCGCGGGGTCGTCAACGAGGAGAAACTGCCAGTTCTGTGCGTTGCCGCCGGTTGGCGCGCGTACGGCGGCGTCGAGGATTCGTCGTTGCACGTCCATCGGGATCGGGTCGTCGTTGATCCGGCGCATTGCCCGGGTCGTGTACAGCGCTTCGCGAACGTCCATCGTCACTCCTTGTTGGTCGATTTCATCGATTCGAGTGCGTTCGCCGTGAACCGTTGCACCGATCGTTGGTGCCCGGCGAGCGCTTGCAGATCGGAACCCGCGCGGATCGCCGCGCGGATTCCCATGATGTCCATCGCTCGATGCACCGAACGCTTGTTGATCTGTTGGAGATCGGGTGCCACGCGCGCGACTTCTGAGGCGATGCCGAGCACCTCGGCCTCGAGGTCGGCCGCTGGATACGCGCGGTTCACCAGGCCCATCCGCGCGGCTTCGGCCCCGTCGATCGAACGACCGGTGAGCAGTAGTTCCATCGCGTGTCGGATCCCGACGAAGTACGGATGGAACTGCATGTCCGGCGGCGAGATGATGCGCGTGACCGGATATCCGATCTGCGTGTCGTCGGCGCAGTAGGCGAGATCGCACGCGGCCATGAGCTCCGTACCGCCGGCCAACGCATACCCGTGCACCTGGGCGATGACGGGTTTCGCGAGATCCCAGACACCGAACCAGCCTTCGCTGACATGGCGACTCCACTTCCCGTCGCCATCGGCCGACCACGCCGGCTTGTCGTCCCAGAGCGACGAACCGAGGTCGTAACCAGACGAGAAACACGGACCCGCCCCACGAATGATCGTGACGCGCACTTCGGGATCGTCGTCGTGGCGATGCAGGGCGTCGAAGAGTTCCGAACGAAGTTGACCGCTGATGGCGTTGCGTTTCTCGGGGCGGTTCAAGGTGATCCGACCGACGTGGGTTGCCGGTCGGTCGACCACGATCGCGTCGTAGTTCATCGCACTCCTGCGAGGTCGGCGAGTAGTTCGAGCGCTTCGGGCTGGTGACCGCGAACCACCATGGTCGTGATGTCGCAACTTCCCCACGCATCGAATCGCTCGCGGATCCGCGCCGGCGAGCCGTAGAGCCCGCCGCCGTCGATGAACTCGTCAGGCACGGCCGCGGTTGCCTCATCGCGTTTGCCGGCCAGGAACAGCTCTTGGATGCGCGCCGCGGCATCGGGGAAGCCCACCCGAGCCATCGATTGATTGTGGAAGTTCATCGACGGATGTCCCATTCCGCCGACGTACATCGCGATTCGCGGTTTTGCTGCGTCGAACGCAGCCCGAAGATCGTCGGTGATGTGCACCGTCACGCTCGGTGCCCGCTCGAAGGTCGACCATTCGACACCGTCGTGCCGTCGAGCCAGGCCGACCTCGAGTTGGTCGCGTATCGCGGGCATCATGTCGGGACGAAACCCCATGGGGATCCAGCCATCGGCGATCTCTGCGGTCAGCGCGACCATCTGCGGGCCGCCGGCCGCGATCCAGATGGGCAGATCCTGGGTGTGCAGAATCGACCGTAACGGCTTGCCCATGTCGGTGGCTGCCGGACCCGAGTACGGCACCGAAATCGCGCGTCCGTCGTGTTCCATGGGACCGTCGCGCCGCCACACCTTGCGGCAGATCGCAACGGTGTCGCGCATGCGCGACGCGGGCTGCGCCCAAGGTTGGCCGTACCAGCCTTCGACCACCTGCGGCCCCGACAAGCCCAATCCGACGATGACCCGGTCGCCGCCAGCGAGCGCGTCGACGGTGGCCATCTGCATCGCGGTCATCGTCGGCGTCCGCGCCGAAATCTGGATGATGCCCGTCGCCAGTCGGATCCGTTCGGTCTGGGCCGCGATGTACGCGAGTGGCGTCACGGCGTCGGATCCGTAGGCCTCGGCGGTCCACACGGAGTCATAACCGAGCGCTTCGGCCTGGCGGATCGTCTCGATCGGAACGCGCAAGCCTTTGCCCGCCCACAGGTCCAGACCCAGCCCCAGTTTCACGCCGCCGACCCTACGGCGACGCCGCGCGACTTCGCCACCGTTCGACGAGGTCGTCCTGGGAACGCGAACGCCCGCGATCCGCAGTCGGACGACGTTCTAGCCTTGGGCCACGCCTCCGTAGCTCAGCTGGACAGAGCAGCGGGCTTCTATCCCGAGTGTCGCAGGTTCGAATCCTGCCGGGGGCGCGACATGGCCGACGACAACGCCACGCCGATGACGGTCCGTTTCGACCTCGTCGACCCGCTGCATCCCGACGCGGTGTGGGCGTTGGGTCAGTACTTCGCCGAACTCGATCGGCGCTTTCCGGATGGCTTCGATCCGGGCGACACTGTCGACGCCGACGCGCACCGCCTCCGCGCTCCGGTGGGTTGCTTCGTCGTGGTGCGGCAAGCGAACAGTCTCGAACGGCACACCATCGGGTGCGCCGGACTCCAGACCCTCGACGCCGGCATCGGAGAGTTGAAACGCATGTGGCTCGCGCCGTGGGTGCGACGGCGAGGTGTCGGGAAGCGGCTGTTGACCGAGATGGAAGCGCGCAGCCGGGCGCTGGGTCATCGCACGCTGCGCCTCGACACGAACGCAAACCTGCCCGAGGCAGTTGCGCTGTATCAGCGTGCCGGGTACCGATCCATCGAGCGCTACAACGACAACCCCTACCCCGACTTCTTCTTCGAGAAGTCGGTTGCGGAGGGATCGTGATGCGTTCTGCGGCTCAGCCGCGGCCTGCGGCCCGTGCGAGTTGTTCGACGAGTTGGCTTTGGTTCGCGACGCCCAACTTGTGGAAGATCGCCGAGAGGTGGTTCCGTACGGTGCTCGCAGCCAGTCCGAGTTCGCGTGCGATCGTCGACACGCGGTAACCGTCGGTGATCATGTAGACGACTTCGCGTTCGCGAGGCGTCAGTCGTCGAGCGGCCTCGCCGAACGCGAGGTCGAGCGGATCGCCGACTGCCGCGAACAGCACGATGATGCCGCCCACCCCCGGGTCATCGAGCAGGTTCGCGGCGCGTACGTCGACCGTGACCCAGTCGCCGCCGATCATCTTGGCGCGTAGCGAGATGGCTTCGATGCTCACCGGACCGGACTGGCCCGAGTTCTTCGCCTTGAGTCGTTCGAGTGCCTCGGCGACGAGCAGGTGATCTTCGGGATGCACCAGTTCGAGCGCGCTGCGGCCTTCGATCTGGGAGGGCAGCCACCCTCCGACTTCGACTGCTGACGGCGACATGTACTCGATGACGAGATCGCCGTTGGTCAATACGATGGCATCGGAAACGCAACGCGCCAGAGCACGTTCGACCCGAGCAACAACCGGTGCCGCCACACTGGTCATGCGTCACTCCTCGATTGTTTGAATCGGCTCGTCGTGGGAGCCGGTCTTCGGACCTTACTCCGAATCGTCGGGGTTCACCAGGTAGAACGTCGATCGATTTTGGAGGGTATTCAGACGGCGCGCATCACTGCGGTCGTCGCGGCAGCGACGACAACCACGCCGACGAACGGGACGCGCTGCCATGCTGCGACGGCGCCCGCGACGACCCCCGCGGCGCGAGCGTCGATAGCAATTGAACGTTCATTTGAAACCGTCAACACCACGACAACCGCTGCGAGCACCGCAACCGGCAACTGCACGAGGACGCGCTCGACGACGCCGATGCCGCGCAAACGATCGCCGAACACGAGACCCGCGAGCTTGCATCCGTAGGCGGCCGCGGCCAACCCCAAGATCGCGGGCCAGGTCACGACGCGCCGTCGCGGATCGATCGACTCGGAACCGATCGAGCGGCGAGCCCCGCAGCGACGGCGGCGAGCAACACCGGCAAGCCTGCCGGCACGAACGGAATTGCAACGAGCGCGATCGCCACGGCGACGAATCCGATCGTGCGAGTCGCGCGATCGCGCAGTTGGGGCATCAACAAGGCAACGAACCCCGCCGGGAATGCGGCATCGAGGCCGAACCGCTCGGGGTCACCGATGGCATCGCCGGTGACCGCGCCGAGCAAGGTGCCGACGTTCCATGCGACGAAGATCGAGATACCCGTCGCCCAGAACGCGCGCCGGGCGATTCGGTCGTCAGACTGCGCGATCGCCATAGCCGTCGACTCGTCGATCACGAGTTGCGCCGAGAGCAGTCGGCGCAACCCACGCACCTGGAGGCGCCGAGCGAGGGAGACCCCGTAGACGCCGTTGCGCATCGCAAGCAAGAACGCACCACCGAGGGCGGCCAGCATCGTGCCCCCCGTCGCGAGCACCGACACCGCCGTGATCTGCGAGGCACCGGTGAACACCAGCAGTGACATCGCGCTCGTCTGCGCCACCGACAACCCGGCATCGACGGCCAAGACACCGAAGGCGGCGCCAAAGAGCCCGACGGCCACGCCGAGCACGGCGCCATCGCGCACGACCTTGTCGGATCGCCACCCGGACCGGGGCGGAGGGGAATCGGACGGAGCTGCCGATTCGGCGTCGGGTATCATGCCAAGCTTCCTGGTGGCTGTAGCTCAGGTGGTTAGAGCGACGGGTTGTGATCCCGTAGGCCGGGGGTTCGAGTCCCCTCAGTCACCCCATTTCATCACGGCTCAGCAGGACCGGGCCGGGCTCAGACCAGTCAGCCAAACGGCGTCCCGACGACGAGATCGACGACTCGTGATCGCGCGGCCGCCAAATCCGCGTGCGCGACGACGTCGTGCTCGGATCCCGACTCGACAACCTCGACGAGTCGTCCTTCGACCGTCACCGCCAGTTGCCGCCGCCCGATCGTCACGCACTCCCCGACCAACGCGAGCAACGCCAGCGGATCGTGCAACACGAGTTCGTTGTCGGCGCTCGACCAACGATCCAGGTGGGCGCGCACCGCACCGATCGAAGCGAGGCGATCGTGAGTCACCTTGTCGGCCACGAAGCCGGCAGTGACATCGAGCGGAACGATGAGGAGATCCTCGGCTTGGTCGACGACGACCGCAGCGGCAACGGGGTCTGCGGCGAAGTTGCTCTCGAGCTGGCGTCGCTCACCCCGATGCGTCGTCGGTCGGATGACCCCGCCCATCACCGCCGTCGGCGGGAGATCGACGCCCGCCCGTAGCAGTCCGGCGAGGTTCGTGAGCGGTCCGATCGCCAGCACTGCCTCGGCCGCGGCGAGGGCGCGCGGATCGGCAGGTCCGGCGTAGACCAGCGGCACGTCGACACCGAGATCGCCGAAGAACCTGCGGACCATTTCGGCGCGGGCCACGACATCGCCCGACACCGTGGAGACCCCGATGAGCTCGATGCCGGGGTGCGCAACCGCGAGCGCCAACGCGACGACATCGTCGGGGTTGTCGCCCAGGTCGGTATCGATCCAGAGCCGCATCGCGACCGTCAGCGCAGCGCGACGCGCAGACCGTCTTCGACGATCGTCGCGGAGAACTCGAAGCCGTCGGCCTCGAGCGCCTTCGGAAACACGCGTTGGCCGTTCAGCAACAACGTCTCAACGAGTTCGGCGCCTTTCAACGCCCGGAGCGCGACCAACGGGGTCGGCAAGAACGTGGGTCGATGCAACAACTCGCCGAGCATCTTCGTGAAGGTCTCGTTCGTGCACGGATGCGGAGCCGTGAGGTTGATCGGACCGGCGAGTTCACCATCGATGATGTGGAGGATCGCGCGCACTTCGTCGTCGAGGGTGATCCAGCTCATGTACTGACTGCCGCGTCCGATCTTGCCGCCCACACCGAGCTTGAACGGCAGCAGCATCTGGCGTAACGCGCCACCGTCGCGCGACAAGACGATGCCCGTGCGGATGCATGCGGTTCGCACCCCCGCATCGGCCGCCGGTTGCGACGCGGCCTCCCAGTCACGGCACACCTGCGCGAGGAAGTCGTCGCCCGGCGTCGAACGTTCGTCGAGCAGTTCTTCTCGTCCACGGTTGCCGTACCAACCGATCGCGCTGCCGCTGACGAAGACGCTCGGCCGATCGGTCGTGGTCGCGATCGCCTCGGCCAACGCCACTGTCCCGTTCACCCGACTGTCGCGGATCTCGGCTTTGTACTCGTCGGTCCACCGGGCGTCGCCGATACCGGCGCCCGCGAGATTGACCACCGCATCGATCCCGGCGAGATCGGCCGAGATCTGCCCAGCGGCGGGGTTCCAAGACATCGGACCACCACCGCGGCCGAGCGCGACCACCTCGTCGCCACGCGCAATGAGCGCCCGACGCAACGCCGAACCGACCAGACCACTGGCTCCGGTGATCAACACCCGCATGGATGACTCCTCGAAGAGACGTGCGATAACGGCACTCGCTGCTGTCGCGCACGCTAGGGACCCGCCGCGCTCAAATCACCAACCGAACCCAATGACGCACGCGGCACCGCCCGAATCGGTGCGGGGTCGAAGGAGTCGCCACGACGACACGGCGTTCGCTACCATCGCAGCCGCTAGCGCCTCTAGCTCAACTGGTTAGAGCTACGGACTCTTAATCCGTCGGTTCCGGGTTCGAGTCCCGGGGGGCGTACCACCTGACCTGCGAAGACTCGAAGAGTTGATCTCAACGAAGCGAGTGATACCAGCAGTGATGCAAATTGAGGCGGTCGAGTTGCGACCGGACGAACCGAAGCGCCCATGCTCCGAGAGCTCGTTACCGATGCGTCGACCTCATCCGTGCCGAGTCTGTGGCGAGACTTGATAGGCGGTCTTCTGACAGCGTTCGTTGCGGCCGGCATGGCGCTGTTCGGGCAGTGGTGGGTGAACCATCGCCAGGCGACGCAAGCGGCGAACCTCCGGAGAGAAGATCGGGCGGTGCGGAAGGCGAAACGAGGCGCTTGCTCTACCTCGAGATCGTCGATGCGCTCGATGAGATCGACAAGGCGGTTTTCGACTACCGCGACGTTGCAAGCGGACTCCAGGCGGCGGTCTGGAAGCCTGTGCTGACCGTCCGCCAATGACGCTGGATTTTCGGTCGGACTCGCGTTGGCCCTGAGCGACGCCCGCGGACCACGTTACGAAACCGTTCGGTAATACGGCGCCTGAGGAGCGATCGTCGAGCAGTCGGCGCACGCGACTCGGCTCGAATCGTCGAGCGGTCCAATCCGCGGGTCAGGCGATCAAGGCGCGCGCTGCCAAAACCATCAAGATCGTCAATGACAGCAAGACGCCGACAGCCGAAACCGCACCGGCGATTACTGCTTGTCGCTTTTCCCGCAGCCGCCAATCTGCTGCGGCAGTTTCGCCCCGCACCCACGGCGGAGCCGCTGATCGACTGTTGTGCGCTGCCACGAGGGAGGCGAGAGCAAGACCGCCTGAGGCGAGCAACAGCAGCATTACCTTCTCCACAATATTCCCCCGAGCATGCGGTCGACCGCTTCCAAATATCCGAAACGCGCAATTTTCATTGCGCACACCAGCGGAGAGAACTAGAAGTCCCACTGGATCCCCGAATCGTAGATTTCTCCCGTGTTGTTCCAGGTATATGAGGCCCCGCCGTCACCGAAATTGTTGCCAACCTCCAACGCCGTAGCGTTCCCCTCGTTATCCGTCGTCCATACGTATGCAATTGCCACGGAGTCCTTCGCTTGCGCCGAGAATGCAGTCGACCCATCTTGAATGAACAACGACATCTGCTCTTCGTCGGTCCCTGAAAGGTCGAGAGTTTCATTGTCCTCACTCCAAGTCGGCTCCGAGACCGGGCATGGCCCGATGAAGTCGGGATCTCCGCACGTGGGACTCCCGGTGTCGTTCGGGTTGCGTCGTTCTTCGCCTGTGCAACCGGTCTTCGGGCACGGGTCCAATCCTGTCGGATCGCTCTTCGTCGCCGGGTTGTTGTCGGCGTATCCGTAGGCCTCGTGGGTCTTGATGACGATGGGGTCGACGGATATGAAGTGGAAGAGGTTGGGGTCGTCGTAGCGGGCGTTGAGGTAATTGAGGTTGATGCTGTTGTCTTGGATCTGGCCGACTCGCGGGACGGTGAAGCGGACCCTCGCGTGGCCGAGTCCGACTTCATCGTGATGCTTTCAGGCTGGAGAGGCCCCACCCCGATCGCCGCCGGGTTGATGCGCGCGCTCCGCGCCACCAGTTGTTCGGGTCGCATCAGTGGACGAATTGCGTCTTTCGCCAGACGGACTGCGGATTGTGTCGTGAGCGACTCATGCTGTTGCGTTTCGACGCCAGACTGCGCACACCTGCGACGTCCGTCAACGGTACCGAAACACCAAGAGGAGTCCAGATGAAGAAGGCACTCGCTGGGAGCGCGTTGGTCATCGGCATCATCGCGTGTGGGAGCACACCGGCATTCGCCGGGGAAATCACGGGGAAGGGCAAACCGACTCCGATCGCCGAGTACCGGGCGCGTTCGATCTGTTCGTTCTCCGGTCAGAACGACAGTCCCGACAGCACTGAGCCCTTCGAAGGTGGCCGCGTGCAGTCCTTCGGCGACATTGTCCAAGAAGCGATCGACGTGTACGGCGACGGCAGGGG
>SXIR01000103.1 GCA_005772765.1 Actinomycetota bacterium | reverse complement strand
GACGACTGCTCGCGCGGGCCGCGATCGAACGCGGGAGCTACACCGTGGCCGATGCCCGCGACCTGTTGGGAACGACCCGCACGTACGTATTGGCGATCGTCAATCAGCTCGACCGTGAAGGGGTGACTCGTCGCCGCGGCGACGACCGCATTCCTGGGCCGCGCGCCGAAGCCGCCGGCACCGACACCGATTGACGGAGCGGCGCGGCCGTGCGCCTACTCGACCGCAGGTGGCGCGTTGAACGCTCGTTCCCACTGATCGAGGTTTTCGTTGAGCGTCCGCAAGAAGTCGAACAAGACGGTGGGCGGAACCTTGACTCGCGCAACCACCTGACACGGCACACGCGTGACCATCTGGCCGTCGGGAGTTTGCGCGGGAGACGGCGGTTGCGTCACCGCGAAGTCGAGCGTGAACTCGTGCGCGGTGTGCCAGACCCCGAGAAAGTTCGCATAGGTCCCCGCGCTCAGCGTGTCGGCGACGGTGAACTCGAAATGCAGCGGTGGTTGCGGGTCGGTCGTCACCCCGTGAGGCTACGAGACCGTCTGGGTTCCCAAGTGCCGTCGTTCGAGTTCGTTGAGTCCGCCCCAAATCCCGAACGGTTCGTTCGCAGACATCGCGAAGTCGAGGCACGCCTCGCGCACCGGACAACGTTGGCAGAGCGCTTTGGCCTGTCGTTCGCGTCGCTCGCGTTCGTCGCGTCGTTCGGACGACGCGGGCGGAAAGAAGTAGCGGCGTTGATCGCCGCGACATAACGCCTCACGTTGCCAGGTCTCCTGGACCGCTCCGGTGGTCACGTCGAGCCCCCCTCAACCCACCAACTGCCAGCGGAGCGGACGGTACGACGGCCCCGGCGCCGCCGTCAAGCGACCGTCGGGCTGCGTCCGAGCGTCGGGTGAGCGGCCGTCGCGCGCTGGGTGGTCAGGTCTTGCGTCGGGCCCGTTCGCGATAGTCCTGCGCGCCGCCGGATTCGGGTTCGATCTCGAGCATGAGGCCTTCGACGGCCACGACTCGGATCGCGTCGCCCGCAGTGACCGGGGTGGCGCGGTTGACCCGGGCCCGCCACAGCGCGTCGCGTACGCGCACCACACCCTCGGGCGCGATGTCGACCTCGGCCGTGCCCATCTCGCCGATGATGCCCTCGCGCCCGATGGTCGGCGTCGAGAACCGGGTTCGCAGCATCGCGGGCAACCCGCCGACCCAGAACGCCAGCGTCCCGAGCCCGACCAGCACGATCGTCCACCACGCCAGGTCGAGCACGGTGGAACCGTCGTAGAGGAACAGCGACGAAACGACGAACAACACAACGCCGACACCCGTCCAGACGCCGACGCCGCCAGCCTGCAGATCGACGGTGAGTGCGAACAGCGCGAGCGCGAGCAGCACCAACGCAGCGGGCTGCACCGGCAGATGCGAGAACCCGACGAACGCGCCGATCACGGCACCCGCGCCGACGATCGTGGCCGCACCAATCGACGCGGCGTAGAACTCGAACACGATGAGTCCGATGCCGAGCACGAACAAGAAGTAGGCAACCCACGGCGCGTTCAGCGTGTGCAGCAGTTGGCCATCGACGCCGAGTTTGTGGAACCGCACGTCTTGGTTGACCGACGGATCACCCGTTTCGGGGTCGATGATCTTCGTGCGCAACGTGACCTTGCCACCGGCAGGAATCTTGACCGTGGTGCCGTCGATGTCGGTCAACAAGTTGCGCAAGGTTGGATCGGTCGAGTCGGCAAATCCGGCATCGATCGCTTCCTGTGCGTTCATGCGGGTATGCGGACTCAGCTGCACCGAGGGTCGGGCGCCTTGGTCGTCGAGCGCGAACTGGTCGGTGGGACCAAGTTTGGCGTTGCTGGCCATCGACAGGTACGACCCCGACGTCGCGAGGGCGGCGCCCACGCTGCTCGCCGATGATCCGGCCGGGCCGATCCACACGATGATCGGCACCTTCGCCGTCGACACGCGGCTGAGCATTTCGCTGACGTTCACGTCGAGTGCACCGTGACTGTCGAGTTGGATGACGACCATCGTCGCATCACGTTCTTCGGCCGATTCGATCGTGTCGAGCAACAGGTCGACGTTGGGCGGATCGATCAGGCCCGAGATCTGCACGACGTCGATGCCGCCACCATCGCCCGACCCGGTGTCGCCAGACTCGGTGTCGCCAGACTCGGTGTCGCCGGCAACCGCGGTACGCGGTCCCGCGAGCGTCAGTCCGACGAACACGAGAGCTGCGGTGGCGACAGCACGACCAGCCGCTCGCGACCGCACGTGCCTGGCGGGTCGATGTCGGAGAACGATGCGCATCAGGGCTCTACTAGCGTCGCGATCAATGGATTTCGCCGCCTTCTGCGCCACCTCACGAGTCGTGATCGTGGCCGGGAAGGGCGGTGTGGGCAAGACGACCGCAACCGCGACGTTCGCGGTGGCAGCCGCCCGGGCCGGGCTGAGCGTGCTCATCGTAGAAGTCGAAGGGAAGTCCGGTCTCACCGCAGCCTTCGGTCTCGAACCGCTCACCTACGACGAAATCGACCTCGCACCAAACATCCGGGCGAGGACCCTGACACCCGACGAAGCGCTCGTCGATTACCTCGAGGATCACGGCATGCGCCGGGTCGCTCGGCGACTCGCGTCCACCGGCGTGCTCGACGTGACGGCAACCGCGGTGCCGGGGATGCGCGACATCCTCGTGCTCGGCAAGATCAAGCAACTCGAACAAGCCCGAGCTGCCGACCTCATTCTCGTCGACGCTCCGGCCGCGGGACACGCGGTGTCGTTTCTGATGTCGCCGGCGGGTTTGCTGGATGCCGTCAGCATGGGTCCCATCCGCAAACAGGCCGAGGACGTGGTCGCCATGTTGCGCGACCCGGCCCGCGCCCAGGTCATGCTCGTCACGTTGCCCGAAGAAACGCCGGTCAACGAGCTCGTCGACACGGCCTACGCCCTCGAAGATCGGGTGGGCATCCAACTCGGTCCCGTCGTGGTCAACGCGTGCATCGCCGCGCCGCCCGACGAGTCGAGCGTGCCCGTCGACGCGCCCGACCTCGATGCGCTCCGAGCCGCGATTGCCTTCACGACCGAGCGCCACCGCCTGGCGCAATCGCAGATCAATCGCTTGGCCGAACGCCTCGCACTCCCCCAGATTCACCTCCCGTTGCTCTCGAGCGTCGCGGTCGGGCGAACCGAGATCGATACGTTGGCTGATGCGTTCACGGCGGAGGTCGAGGCGTGGTGAGCGCGATCGAGGGCTTGGTCGACGATCGCGCCGTCGTGATCTGTTGTGGCACCGGCGGGGTCGGCAAGACCACAACGGCCGCCGCGATCGCACTCGAAGCAGCGCGGCGCGGACGACGCGCGTGTGTGGTGACGATCGACCCGGCTCGTCGGCTCGCGAACGCGCTCGGGCTCGACGCGCTCAGCGACACCCCCAGCGAGATCAGCGCCGCTTTGTGGGATCCGCATCACCGGTCGACCGGTTCGCTGGCGGCGTTGATGCTCGATCCGAAACGGACCTTCGACGGGCTCGTCACGCGATACGCCGCCGACGACGAACAAGCCAACCGCATTCTCCAGAACCGCTTCTACCGCAACATCTCCGGTGCACTGGGCGGCACCCAGGAGTACATGGCGATGGAGAAGTTGCACGAGCTCCACACCGAGGGCGGGTTCGACATCGTTGTCGTCGACACGCCACCGACACGGCACGCACTCGACTTCGTCGATGCACCACAGCGGCTGTTGCGGCTGTTCGACAACCGCCTGTTCCGCATCATGATGATGCCGACCCGCGCGTCGATGCGCGTCGCGGGCGTCGCGCTGCAAACCCTCTTGCGAACGATGTCGCGGGTGGTCGGGCGCGAAGTCGTCGACGACGTCATCGCGTTCTTTCGCGCGTTCGAAGGCATGGAGGCCGGGTTCCGCGAGCGCGCCGCGCACGTTCAGGCGCTCATCGCCGACCCCGAGACGGCCTTCGTGCTCGTCACGACGCCTCGGCGAGACGCGGTGGACGAAGCGGACTACTTCGCCCGACGGCTGGTGGAACTGTCCCTCGACGTCGACGCGTTGATCGTGAACCGTGTGCATCCGAGTTTTACCGACGTCGCGCCGGCTGAGCTCACGGCGCGTGCCATCGGCCCGGCCGAACCGGCCTACCGACTGCTGATCGACTTGGAGTCGGTCGCAACACGCGAACAGGCAGAGGTCGCACGGGTGCTCGAACGGGTGCCGGGCACACCAATGGCAACCGTTCCGCTGCTCGCCAGCGACGTGCACGACCTCGCAAGCCTGGGACACATCGGCGAACACCTCTTCGCTGGGCCGAGCGTCGATTGACGACGGCCGCGGAGGCGAACCCGATCAGCTCTCCCGGGTAGCCTCGCCGCCCGATGACAACGATTCTCGTAGCTGCCGATGCCGAGTGGGTGCGGAACCAGGTCCGGACCGCGTTTGCCGCGGCCGACGCCACCGTGATCGAGATCGACAACGCTCGCAATGTCGGCGGGCCGGTGAGTGCGATCAACCGTCGGCTCATCGAAGCCGTCGCCGAACACGAACCCGACCTGGTCATCCTCGACATGCAGATCGGCAACATGGGTGGCGTGGCGTGTGCGATCGAGTTGCGCCTCGAAGCCGAAGCCGGGCGCCTGCCCGAGCAGCGCATCATTCTCTTGCTCGACCGCGACGCCGATCGCTTCTTGGCCAAACGGGCCGCGGCCGACGAAGAACTCGTGAAACCAGTCGACGCCGGAGTCTTGCGCCGCGCCGCGAAGCGGGTGCTTGCGGCGGCGGGCACCGGCGCGTGAACGACCACGAACTCGCGGCCCACATCGCCCGCGCCGCCGGTGAGCTCTTGCTCTCGGTGCGAACCGAGGCATTGGCCGACGGCGTCGACGCGAAGCAACTGAAAAACCTCGGCGACACCCGATCGAACGACTTGATCCTGGCGCTGCTGGCCGAACACCGACCCGCCGATGCGGTGTTGTCGGAGGAATCGAAGGACGATCTTGTCCGCCTCGGCGCCGATCGAGTGTGGATCGTCGACCCCGTCGACGGCACCCGCGAGTACTCCGAGGCGCGCAGCGACTGGGCCGTCCACGTGGCACTCGTGCGCGCGGGCGCGCCGATTGCGGCCGCGGTCGCCCTGCCAGGATTGGACCGCGTCTTGAACATGGACCCGATCGAGACAATCGCCCCGCCCCACAACGGACCGGTTCGCCTCGTCGTGTCGCGCACTCGCCCGCCCGCGCTCGCAACGCACCTCGCCGAGACGCTCGGGATGGAGTTGGTACCGATGGGTTCGGCCGGCGCCAAGGCGATGTCGGTGCTGCGCGGCGAAAGCGACGTCTACGCGCACGGCGGCGGCCAATACGAGTGGGATTCGTGCGCGCCGGTCGGGGTCGCGCTCGCCGCGGGATTGCATTGCTCCCGCCTCGACGGCAGCCCGCTCGTCTACAACAACGAGAACCCGTATCTCCCCGACCTGCTCATCTGTCGGCCTGAGCTTGCCGACGAGATGCTCGCCGCCATCGCGGCCGCGCCGAGCGACTGAGCCGACTCGGGAACGGACGTCGTATGCGGCCTCACCCTCGAAGGCCTGCGATCAACCGAGTGGGTCCGCATCGAGGACGACCGCTACGCTGACACCTTCACATCACGGGGTGTGGCGCAGTTTGGTTAGCGCGCAGCGTTCGGGACGCTGAGGCCGGAGGTTCAAATCCTCTCACCCCGACCAAGAACCGCCAGCTCAGCCCCGGACCGCGACGCAGTTCCTGCGGAGCTGGCATGTGGAGGCCGCGACCGGTTGCGAAACGCTCTCCACCCGACTCGCCTGTTCGCGCGATGAGATCTGTAGTGTCACAAACGCTTCTCCACACGTCGTCGCGATCGGCGCGAATGAGGGTC
>SXIR01000102.1 GCA_005772765.1 Actinomycetota bacterium | reverse complement strand
CGACCACCGAGATCGTCGACGAAACGGTTGCGGATCGGCCGGCTCGGTGTGCGATCGCCACCACCGACGCGGGCGGATTCGCAGTGTGTCTCGACGCCGAGATCGGCATCGTGCTGTCGGCCAGCGGCGACGACGGCAGCGCGACCCGCGGCATCGAAGTCCGCAAGGTCGACGTCGGTAACGTCGACCCGGCGATCTTCGAACTCCCCGCTCAACTCAGCGCGTAACCGACTTCCCAGAGCGACAATCCCTGGGGTGGTGCAACCTGGCCGGCCGCGGCACGGTCGCGCGCCGCGAGGATGCCGCGTAGTTCGCCCGGCTTCTTGCGCCCGAGGCCGACATCGACGAGTGTTCCCACGATGCTGCGCACCATTTGCCAGCAGAACGCCGTGGCCCGAATCTCGTATCGCAGCACGCCATCGCCCTCGTCGACCCAGCGGCTGTCGAACACGCGACGGGTGGTCGTGGAGCCTTCGGGGCCGCGGCGACAGAACGACGCGAAATCGTGCTCGCCGATGAACACGTCGGCTCCGAGCATCAGCCGATGCAGGTCGAGCGGCGGTTCCACATGCCAGGCGCTGCGAGACCGGAAGGGATCGATCACGTCACGGTTGACGATGGTGTAGCGATAGGCGCGCCACAGTGCCGAGAACCGGGCGTTGAAGTCGGCGTCGACGACTTCGACGGAACGCACCGCGATGTGCGGGTTCAGCATCTTGTTCAACGCGTTGCGTACGCGTACCGGATCGAGCGAGACGGGGACGTCGCAGCTGACGACCTGGCCCCAGGCGTGGACGCCGGCGTCGGTGCGACCGGCACCGGTGATCTCGATCGGCACGCGAGCCATCCGCTCGAGCGCGGTGGTGAGTTCGCCGGCGACGGTGCGTTGATCGCGCTGGCGGGCGAAGCCGTGGAAGTCGCCACCGTCGTAGGCGACGACCATCTTCAGCCGCGCCGTCTCACTCGGCGGATCGAACAACGTCACAACAAAAATCTAGGTGCGTCGATAGGGCCCGGAAAACGGGTCCTATCGACGCATCACCGGACGAACTCGATCCGGGCCATCGGGGCGTTGTCGCCCGGGCGCGGGCCGAGTTTGAGGATGCGCAGGTACCCACCGTTACGGTTGGTGTAGCGCGGTCCGATCTCGGCGAAGAGCTTGTGCGCCGCGTCCTTGTCGTGGATGCGCGACACCACCATCCGCTGCTGATGCACGCCACCGCGCTTCGCCTTCGTGACGAGCTTCTCGGTGTACGGCCGCAGCGCCTTGGCCTTCGCCTCGGTGGTCGTGATCGCTTCGGCGATGATCAAACTCGCGGCGAGGTTCGCCATCATCGCCTTCTGGTGCGAGGGGCTCCCACCGAATCGGTGGCCCTTCTTCGGTGTGGGCATCGCCTACTCCTTGATACGCAGCGACAGGCCGCGCTCGTCGAGCTTCTGGATCACTTCTTCGAGCGACTTCGAACCGAAGTTCGTGATCGCCAACAGGTCGTCTTCGGTCTTCAACACGAGCTGACCGATCGTGTCGACCCGCGCCCGCTTGAGGCAGTTGCGCGGACGCTCCGACAGGTCGAGCTCCTCGATCGGCAGGTCGAGGTCGGGCGAGTGACCCGCCGTCGCTGCGACTTCGCCGAGCTCGAGACCCTTCGGCTCGTCCGACAGGCTCGCAATCAGGCCGATGAGGTTCCCGAGCGTGCTCGCGGCCGACGACAGCGAATCACGTGGCGAGATCGAACCATCGGTCTCGATCTCGATCGTCAGCTTGTCGTAGTTCGTCGCCTGCTCGACACGGGTCGGCTCGATCGAGAACGCCACACGACGCACCGGCGAGAAAATCGCGTCGATCGGGATGATGCCGATCGGTGTGCCCGCCCGCTTGGCGCGCTCGGCTGACAGGTAACCCCGACCTTGCTCGACCGTGAGGTCCATCGCCAGGCGCCCGGTCGCGTTGATCGTTGCGATCACGAGGTCCTTGTTCAAGATCTCGACGTCGGCGGTGGTCTGGATGTCGCCGGCGGTCACAACCCCCGGACCGCGCTTGTCGAGCCGCAGCGACACTTGCTCATCGCTGTAGCTCGAGAGCACGACGTCCTTGAGGTTCAAGATGATGTCGGTGACGTCTTCCTTGACGCCCTTGATCACACCGAACTCGTGCAGCGCCTCGTCGAACCGGACTTGCGTGATTGCCGCGCCAGGGATCGACGACAGCAAAGTACGCCGCAAGCTGTTCCCGAGCGTGTGGCCGAAACCGGGCTCGAGCGGCGAAATCGTGAACGACTGGGTGTTGCCCTGCGAGTCGAGCGCTTCGATCTCGGGACGTTGGATGATGAGCATGGTGCTACCTCACACTTCTCGGGGGCGCGCTGCCACCACGAACGGGACGGCTGGTTGCGGCTACTTGGAGTAGAGCTCGACGATGAGCTGCTCTTTGACCTGCGTGTCGATCTGTTCGCGAATCGGCAGGTCGCGCACCGATGCACGGTGCTCGCTTGTCGACGCGTCGAGCCAGGCCGGAACCTGCCGGTCGATCGTGTCGAGGTTGTGCCGCACGACGATCATGTTCTTCGCCTTCGGACGCAACTCCAGCACGTCGTCCTTACGCAGCGTGTAGCTCGGAATCGTCACGCGCTTGCCGTTGACGTTCACATGGCCGTGGCGCACGAACTGGCGAGCCTGGTTGCGGCTCGACGCGAACCCGGCACGAAACACGACGTTGTCGAGGCGCAACTCGAGGAGCTGCAACAGCGTCTCACCCGTGATGCCGGGCCGACGAGTCGCTTCGGCGTAGACCGAACGGAACTGCTTTTCGAGCAGTCCGTAGATCCGGCGGGCCTTCTGCTTTTCGCGCAACTGGATCAAGTATTCGCTCTCGCGAATACGACCTCGCCCGTGCATTCCCGGCGGGTAAGGACGGCGTTCCATCGGGCAGCGCATCGAATCGCACTTGGCGCCCTTCAGGAACAACTTCGTGCGCTCACGCCGACAGAGTCGGCACACGGGTCCGGTGTATCGAGCCATGGTTCTTCGCTCTCTCCTTCAGTGCCGTCAGGTACGGCACCGATTCGAATCTCGAACGGTCAGACGCGGCGGCGCTTGGGCTGCCGACAACCGTTGTGGGGGATCGGGGTCACGTCTTTGATGCCGACGACCTCGACACCGACGTTCTGAATCGACCGAATCGCCGTCTCACGACCCGAACCGGGGCCCTTGACGACGACGTCGACCTTGCGCAATCCGTGCTCCATCGCTCGGCGCGCCGCGGCTTCGGCCGCGAGTTGCGCCGCGAACGGCGTGCTCTTGCGCGAACCTTTGAAACCGACGTTGCCCGAACTCGCCCAGCTCAACGTGTTGCCTTGCTGGTCGGTGAAGGTCACGATCGTGTTGTTGAACGACGACTTGATGTGCGCAACGCCGTACGCGACGTTCTTGCGCTCACGCCGCTTCGGTCGACGACCTCCGGCTGCGGGCTTTGCCATATCTATTGCCTCGCTTCCACTTCACTACTTCCGTTCGCTCCTCAGGGAGTCGAACGCTCACATGGTGCTGCTGGTGTCGTTCACGCCATCCGCTCCGCTCGCTCGGCGGATGGCGGTGACGACCGCTGGTACTCGTTGGTCTTCGTGCTCCGCTCGTTCGGCGGAGCTCGTGTTGCTGGATGCTTCGAACCGCTGCGCCGAATCCACCAACGTGGTCCGGCGAGCGATCAGTGCTTCCGGGCCTTCTTCTTACCGGCCACGGTCTTCTTCGGGCCCTTGCGAGTACGCGCGTTGGTGCGCGTCCGCTGGCCTCGGACCGGAAGACCACGACGGTGACGCAAGCCTTGGTAACAACCGATCTCCATCTTGCGCTTCACGTTCTGGGAGACCTCGCGGCGCAAGTCACCTTCGACCTTGAGGTACTGGTCGATATGCGCGCGCAAACGCGAGACCTCTTCTTCGGTGAGGTCGCGCACGCGGGTGTCGCGGCTGATCTGCGTTTCGTCGCAGACCTGCTGCGCGGTCGTGCGACCGACTCCGAAGATGTAGGTGAGCGAAATTTCCAACCGCTTTTCGCGGGGGATGTCGACGCCTGCGATTCGTGCCATGGTTACCCCTGCACCTGCTTGTGTCGTGCGTCCTCGCAAATGACCCGCACCTTGCCGTGGCGTCGGATGACTTTGCACTTGTCGCAGATCTTCTTGACCGAAGGTCGTACCTTCATGACTGGGCCTTCTCGAGTGTTCGTGTGGTTTGCGTCGTGACCGCGAATGCTCAGCGGTAACGGAACGTGATCCGACCTCGGGTGAGGTCGTAGGGGGTGAGTTCCACCTGCACCTTGTCGCCAGGCGCGATGCGGATGTAGTGCATGCGCATCTTGCCTGAGATGTGAGCGAGCACCTTGTGCCCGTTCTCGAGTTCGACACGGAACAT
>SXIR01000011.1 GCA_005772765.1 Actinomycetota bacterium | reverse complement strand
GGACCGAGGAGCGAAAAGAACTCGCCGGACTCGATGACCAGGTCGGTCGGTTCGAGTGCGACGAAGTCGCCGAACGACTTCGCCAGGCCGACCAACTCGATTCGCCCACCGTGCGCAGGCTTGCCGCCACTGAGCGTGAGCGACGACGGGTCAGCGGCCACGCCGCATTGTCGCAGCCATGGCAGTCGGGAGGCAAGCGCCGAGCGGCCTCACCGCGGGTAGCGTTACTGACTCGAGAGTCAGTAACGGAGCGTCCCATGGTGCAACGCCCGCAGCCCGAACTCCCCCACGCGCTCGACGTCGACGGGTACCTCGCAACGCTCGCCGGTTCCACGGACAATCCGGTCGCGCGTGCCCGCACCCTCCCTGGCGCGGTCTACAGCGATCCCGCGCACCACGAACGCGAACTCGATGCCGTGTTCCGGCGGGACTGGGTGGCGATCGGTCTCGACCACGACGTCGCCGAACCCGAACGTTTCCTCACCGGATTCGCCGGTACTGCGCCCGTGTTGGTCACTCGAGACGAGTCGAACCAACTCCGGGCGTTCTTGAACGTGTGTCGACATCGCGGTGCGCCTGTGGCCGAAGGGTGCGGCGCAGCGCGAGCGTTGCGATGCCCGTATCACTCGTGGGTGTTCCGCCTCGACGGTTCGCTGGCGCGTGCCACTGGCGTCGGCGCGCCCGACGATTTCGATCCCGATGCCTACGGACTCTTCGAGATCCCCGTCACGACGTTCGCCCGGTCGGTCTTCGTCAATCTGCAACCAGACCCGCCCGCATTCGATCCGGGGCCGCTCGCCGCCGTCGTTGCGCCCTACCAACTCGATACCCTCGAGTTCGGACGTCGCGATCGGTACGAGGTCGCCTTCAACTGGAAAGTGCTCGTCGAGAACTACAGCGAGAACTACCACACACCATCGATCCACACGCAGCTCCCGTTCGCGGGTTACGAGTACCCGACCTTGTGCGACGGACGACTCGTGGTGGCGTGGGACCGGCCGTTGACGCCACGGGACGAAAGCGAACAGGCGCTGCACGATCACACCCCGCTCGATCCCGGTTGGGCCGATGTCGCCCGTCGCCAGGCACCCGAGTCGTTCAACAACGGCGCCTACATCACGTGTTTTCCCAACATGATGATCTCGATGTTCGCAGGTTTCGCCGCGACCTTCCGTCTCCAACCGACGAGCGCGAACACGACGATCGTCGAGCGGGACTACCTCTGGCACCCCGAGATCGACGCGGAACGACGTGAACGCGACTACGCAGCCACGTGCGAAGTCGTCCAGCAGGACCTCGATATCTGCGTCGCGTTGCAACGCACCTACGACGCCGGCCTCTCTGCACACGGCGTGTTGTCGACCGAGCACGAGGCCTCGATCGCCCACATCCACCACCTGCTCGCCAGGTCCCTCGCAACGACGCGGCGCTGAGCAGCAATATGCTCGGACATCCATGGCCGACACCGCCGGATCGCGCGCCCGCAACCGCTACACCGTCGAACAGCGGCGCGCCGAGATCCTGAACGCAACGCGCGACGTCGTGCTGCGGCTGGGCTTCGGCGGCACCCGCGTGCGCGACGTCGCCGACGAACTCGGCGTGTCCAACGGGCTCATCCATTACCACTTTGCCAGCAAGGACGAGTTGCTCGCCGAGACCTTGCGGTTTGCCGCCAACGACGACATCGCACGCCTCGAGGAAGCGGTCGACACGGCTCGACCGGCGCTCGAACGGTTCGATCGCATGCTGCGCAACTATCTCCCCGGACCGGGCGATGTGTCGTGGCGATTGTGGATCGATGCCTGGGGCGAGGCGTTACGCAACGAGAACCTCAAGGAAATCTCCCAAGAACTCGACGAGGCCTGGGTCGCGCTCCTCGAACGCGTGATTCGTGACGGCGTGCACGAAGGCGCGTTCACCTGCGAAAACCCCAGGGCATCGGCGTGGCGGATCGCTGCACTGATGGATGGCCTCGGGCTCCAGGTCGTGTTGCACCGCTCGACGATGAGCCGGACGCAGATGCTCGAACACGCGCGGACCCTCGCGGCGATCGAACTCGGGCTCGAACGAAAAGCATTTCCGGCTCGCCGATGAGTCGGTCGGGGCGCTGACCGAGCCCCCGAACCGGCAGCGCCCTGGCGTCGCTCGGCCCCGAACGCGACCGACAGATCCCGGATTGTCCGAATCGACGTGCGTGACCGCCCTCGCTGTGTCGCCCAACCGTCGAATTGGGTTCCGGCGGCGGAACCCGGACCGCAAGTCCCGGTCGCAGCGGCCGATCAGACATCGACATGACCCAGGATGCAGCGAGGGAATCGGAACCCGTTCCGAGCGATGACGCGGCAATGTTTCGCGCCATCGTCGATCACTCCTCGGAACTCGTCGTCGTCACCGACGCGATCGGCACGATCCGCTACGCATCGCCGTCGGCCAGCACGATCCTCGGCTACTCCGTCTCCGAATACGAGGGACGCAACGTCGTCGAAATGCTGCACCCCGACGAGGTCACCGATGCAAACGCGTCGCTGGCGACGACCGCAGCCGAGGGCGGCGTCAAAGAACCGCTCGAGGTGCGGTTACGTCAAGCCGACGGCAGCTACCGATCCTTCGAGATCATCGCAACGAACCTGCTCGACGACCCCGACGTCGAAGGCATCGTCTTGCACGGGCGGGACCTCACCGATCGTCTCGACCAACAACGCCGATTCCGTTTGTTCTTCGAACAGTCACCAATCGCGAGTGCCTTCATACGCGTCGATGGCACCGTCTTTGCCAACCAGGCGTTCGCGCACCTCGTCGGGTACAGCCGCGAGGAGTTGTTGCACAGTGCCATCAAGACCTTGCTCAACCCCGTTGACTACCGCCACAACCGCGCGACGATCGCGGCGGCATTCCGTGCACGGGACGAATCGGCAACCTTCGAATCGCGCTGGGTTCGCAAAGACGCGACCGAGTTCTGGGGACGGTCAACCGGTCGCCTGCTGCTCGATGAAACAGGTCAACCCGAGTCGATCTTCGTCGCGGTCACCGACATCACCGCCGAACGAGCATCTCGGGCGGCGCTCGAGGACAGCGAACGTCGCTACCGAGCGATCGTCGACAACTCGACCGACATCATCGCCGTGCTGCAGCCCGATGGTCATTGGACAGCCAGCGACGCGGGGACGCGTCAACTCGGATATCCCAAGGGATTCGATCCTGAGGGAGGCGTCTTTTCGCTCGTGCACCCCGACGAACTCGGCACCGCGGCCGAAGCGTTGGCCGAGGTCCTCGACGGTCGGCGTGGACCGATGGACACGATCATGTTGCGGCTCCGCGGCGCCAATGGCGACTACCACTACTTCGAGTGCGTCGGCCAGAACCTCGGCGACGACGCCGACGTCGGTGGCGTCGTGATCACGGCCCGCAACGTCGACCGGCGCCGCCAGCTCGAAGAACAACTCCAGCAAGACGCAACCCACGACGCCCTGACCGGTCTCTTGAACCGAGCGGCCTTCATGGTTGCCGCCGAGCGAGGCATCGCGCGCCACCAACGCACGACGGCGCCGCTCGCGGTGATGTTCATCGACCTCGATCGGTTCAAGCAGGTGAACGACACCCTCGGGCACGCTGCCGGAGACCACGTGCTCGTGGAGGTTGCGCGCCGGATCGAGGGCTGCGTGCGTTCGGCCGACACGATTGCTCGACTCGGCGGCGACGAGTTCGTGGTGCTGTGCGAAGACCTCGACACCGAGGAACGGGCGATCGACATCGCCGAGCGAATCGTGCGGGCCGTGGAGCAGCGGATCTTCATCGAAGATCGGGAGGCGTTCGTCGGCGCCAGCGTCGGGATCGCGTTCGCGCAGCCTGCGCAATCGGCCAGCGAACTGCTTCGTGATGCGGACGCAGCGGTATACCGCGCCAAACGCGATGGTCGGGCCAGGGTCGAACGGTTCGATGAAGCGATGCGGGCGGACACCGCCGCAAGGGTGTCGATCGAAGTCGACCTTCGCCACGCGCTCGAACGAGGCGAGATCGAGGTCGAATACCAACCCGTGATCGCTGTAGCCCACGGAACCGTGGAAGCCTTCCATGCCCGGGCCGTGTGGCGGCGAGGCGACGAGGTGCTGCGCGGCGCCGCGATTCGCTCGCTCGCCGACGAGGCTGGCCTCGGCCGGCTCCTCGGTGAGCGGCTGCTGCACACAGCCGCGATCGATCTCACGTCGTGGATCGACGCTGGCCTACCGCACGTCGATCACGCCGCCATCAGGTTGTACCTGTCGCCGACGACCCGACACCTGCTCGATCGTGCGTTCGCGACCGACTTCGGGGCGGCATTCACCTCGATCGCACCCGAGCTCGTCTGCATCGGCGTGCCCGAGGAGTGGCTGGCGGACGACACCGACGCGGCCGCCAACATCATGAGCGGGCTCCGAGAACGCGGTGTCCGGATTGCCGTCAACGGTTTCGGCCGAGCTCACTCGTCACTCGCCGATCTTCGCAAACTTCCGCTCGACATCATTCGATTGGACCCGAAGTTCGCATTCGGGTTGGCGGTCGACGCAGCCGGCGCGGCGATCGTCAATGCGGTGATCGGGCTCGCATCTGCGCTCGACCGTCGCGTGCTCGCCGACGGCATCGACGAAGTCGAACATCTCGCCGCCTTGTTCAATCTCGGTTGCGCCTTCGCCACCGGCGCCCTGCTCGCGCCACCCGTGAACGCATCCGAAGCAGGTCCACTCTTCGGGTCGATTCCAGGCGAATCACTCCTCGACGCTCGCTGAGCCCCGCCGTCAGGCCCGTGAACGGCGCGGGCGTACGAACTCGTCGCTCGGAATCGCGCGAATCGTGAGACCCGAACGGCCCGTCACGGTGTCGGCGCAGCTCAGCGCATCGAGCACGGCTGCCTCGGTGACGTCGACGGCGGCTGCGAACAGCTCGTCGAGCGATCCGTCGGCGACGACGCGGCGGGTGTCGAACGCCTCCGTGGAAAAGCGCTCAAATCGATTGGTCGTCGACACAGCAAGAAAGATCTCTCCGCTCCCATGATGCGCGGTCGATCCCACGCGCGCGAGACCGAGGCCGGCGCGACGCGCCAACCGTTCGCACTGGTGGGGAGTGAGCGGAGCATCGGTTGCCAGCACCACGATGCAACTCCCAGCGGGCTGCGGTCGGTCGTCGCGTCCGAGTCCCGAGGCGGCCAGGCGCGGGCCGATCGATTCGCCGGCAACCGTCAGGCGATCGAGCTGTCCGAAGTTTGCGAGTACCAATCCGCCAACCGTGCCGATCGACGTCACACGTGACGCGTGACCGATGCCAGCCTTGCAGCCGAACGAGATCATCCCGGTGCCGGCCCCGATCGCGCCGCCTTCGACGTTTCCTGGCACGGCGTCGACGATCGCGCGCCGGGCAACATCGACGGTGATCGCCACACCGCGCGCGTCGTGCAACCACGAGTCGTCGCACTCGCCAACGACAGGAATGACGACATCGTCGACTCCGACACGTGCCGACGCCGCCAGCATCGCCTCAACGGTCGCCTGATACGCGGCACCCACACCCATGGTGTTCGTGAGTAACACTGGAGTCTCGAGCAGGCCCCATTCGGCGATTTCCACCGAACCCGTGAGCTCGCCCGCTCCGTTCAGTACGGCGGTTCCAGCCGCCATTGGTCGTTCGAACAGCGCCGCGAGATCGTCGAACACGATGGCGGTCACACCCGTTCGGGCCACGAACGGTTCGTCGTGCCAGACCGTCGCGTTGCCGACACGAACGCCGCCAACGTCGGTGATGGCATCCTGCGGGCCCGATGGCAGCGGCCCGATGTGCAGACCCAGGTCGCGAGCCCGAGCGCGAGAACGAGGCAGGGTCACGGCGCGCCACGGTACCGTGCCGTCATGGTCGGCTCCGACGGGGCACTCGACATCGCGGTGGTGTGGCACCCCGACACCGACCGTCATCGCGACATCACGGGGGTGTGGATCGGCATACCCGAGCCTGGCGACGAAGAGCCGGACCGGACCGCGGCGATCGCGCGAGCGCTGCGGGCGCGCAACGCACCGTTTGTCGAAGCCGTCGGCCACGACGACTCGACGCTGCTCGCGGTTCACGAACGCGCCTATGTCGACTTTCTCGACAGCGTGCACGCCGAGTGGGTCGCCGACGGGTATCCGGAACGCACCGGTCAACCGCTCGTCATGCCGTATCTGTTTCCGAGTCGAGCCTTCACGCTCGGCGAACTGCCGCGTCGCCCCAGCGCGTTGCATGCGTGGATCGGGCGGTACGCGACCGACACGATGACACCCATCGCGGCCGGAACAGCCGTCGCGGCTCGCGCCGCGTTCAACTGCGCGCTGACCGCAGCAGACCTCGTCGTACAGGGAGCCACGAGCGCGTACGCGCTGACTCGCCCGCCCGGCCATCACGTCGGCCGCGACTTCTTCGGTGGCTCGTGTTACCTCAACAACGCGGCCGGCGTGGCCGAGCATCTTCGCCGCAGCGGCATCGAACGAGTTGCGATCATCGATATCGACGCACATCACGGCAACGGCACGCAAGCAATCTTCTACGACCGCGCCGACGTCTGGTTCGGTTCGGTCCACATCGATCCGGCGGCGGGTTGGTATCCGCACTTCGTCGGACACGCCGACGAGACGGGCCGCGGCGAAGGGATCGGCGCCACGATGAACGTGCCGTTACCCGAAACCGCTGGTGACGCCGAGTGGATCGAGGCCGTCGCGGTGCTGTGCGCCCACGCCGCCCGCGCACGACCCGAAGCCGTCGTGGTGTCGCTCGGTGTCGATGCCGCGCTCGAAGATCCGAACAGTCCGTTGCGGGTGACCGAAGCGGGATTTCGCGTCGGCGGCGCGGCAATCGCGGCCATCGCAGCCCCGACTGTGTTCGTGCAAGAAGGCGGCTATGTGGTCGATCGGCTCGGCGACTTCGTCACGGCGACACTCGACGGGTTCCGGCGCGGAACATGACGGGCCGGTTCGGCGCGGAGCGTGCAACTACATTCCGCAGCGATGGCCGATGAAGCACCGAGGGTCGTAATCGTCGGCGGCGGGCACAACGGGCTCGTCGCAGCCGGACTCCTTGCCAAACGCGGCGCATCGGTCTCGGTGCTCGAGCGTCGATCGAAGGTCGGCGGCGCGGCCGTGACCGAGCAGCCGTGGGGGCCGCATTACAAGATGACGGCGCTCAGTTACGTCATGAGCATCATGCCGCCCGCAATCCTCGACGAATTGCAACTCGCGCGCCACGGATACCGAATTCATCCGCAACACGGGTACTTCGCTCCGCTTCCCGACGGGCGAGCGCTGCAACTCAGCGGCACTCCGGCGCAACGCCACGCGAGCATCGCCCAGTTCTCGAGCCGCGACGCCGAGGCGCACCCACGTTGGGAGGCATGGCTCGGCGACCTCGCCAACACCCTCGGCCCGCTGTTGTCGGCGGTGCCGCCACGCCTCGGGTCGAAGCGACCGAGTGATCTCCTCGATCAAGCGCGCCTCGCTTGGAAAGTACGCAACCTCGACCAGCGAGGCGTCGGAGATGTGACTCGCCTTTTCACGATGAGCATCGCCGATCTGTTGGAAGAGTGGTTCGAGTCCGACCCGATGCAAGGTGTTCTCGCGGTCAGCGGTGTCATCGGGACCTGGGCAGGCCCGCGCAGCGCGGGAACCGCGTTCGTCATGGCGCACCACCAGATCGGCGACCTCGGCGATGGGCAGATCACCGGCGAATGGGGATTCCCCGAAGGCGGCATGGGCGCCGTCAGTGAAGCGCTCCGCGCCGCCGCCGAATCGTTCGGCGCGCGAATCCGAACCGATTGCACGGTCGCGCGGGTGGTCGTCCGCAACGGCCGCGCGCAAGGCGTCGCACTCGATACCGGCGAGGAGCTCGCGGCCGATCTCGTCGTGACGACGTTGCATCCGAAGTACGCGTTCTTGGATCACCTCGACCGCAACGACCTGCCCGATGACTTCGTCGCTGGGATCGAGCGTTGGCGCACTCGGAGCGGCACCGTCAAGGTCAACCTTGCGCTCGATCGTCTCCCGGACTTTCTGAGTCATCCTGGTGTGGATCCACTCGTCCACGGCGGCACCATCGTGCTGGCGCCGAGCCTCGACACGATCGAGGGCGCGTTCCAGGACGCGGGAGCAGGACGCGCCGCGGCCGAGCCGTTCGCGGACATTTGCATCCCGTCGGTGTTTGATCGCACGCTGGCCCCCGAAGGCCACCACGTGATGTCGATGTTCACCCAGTGGGTGCCCCACCAGTTCGCGGAGGCGCATCATCCCGACGAACTCGACGCGTACGCGGAACGCGTGATCGCTCGCGTCGAGGCACTCGCTCCAGGTTTCACGAACTCAATCCTGCATCGCCAGGTGATCGGTCCGTACGAGATGGAACACACCTACGGACTGGTCGGCGGCAACATCTTCCACGGCGAGCTGACGCCGAGCCAGATGTTCCATATGCGTCCTGTGCCCGGTTGGGCCGACTTCACCACTCCGATCGCAGGTCTGTACTTCGCTGGGTCGGCGACCCATGGGGGCGGCGGCGTCACGGGGATTCCTGCGCTCCAGGTCGTGCGGCGCATCGAGCACGATCGTCGTACTGGCGCACTCGCCAAGTTGCGGCGTCGTCGCTGACCGGCCTTCGCCCGTTCATCCCGACCGCGGCGACCAACGGCCACGGCGGATCCGCTTCGAGTCGCGCACCGATCCGAAACGCCGTGTGGCTGCCGTGACTGATCGCTCGCCCAGTCAGGACTGGGACTCGGCGTTCCGAGGTCGTCACCGTGCGCGACCGGAACGAAATCGCCCTCGGCGACGCATTCGTTCCGTGGGTGCCTTGACACGCGGGCCTCGGTGCACGAAACATGCACCCCAGCACGGCGGGCGATCCGCCGATCGAGGGGGACGAACATGAGTCGCGTTACTCGAACTGCCGCCGCAGTCGGCGTCGCCGGACTCGTTGCGTTGAGCACTGCCGTGCCGAGCCACCCGGCGCGCGCCCAATCCGACGACGACATCACGTTCACCGTCGGTGTGAGCCAAGAGATCGACAGCCTCAACCTCAACATCGGCGTTCTCGTCGCCGACTACGAGGTATGGAACCTCCAGTACATGACGTTGACCGACAAGTCCGACAAGGACTTCAGCCCGGAGCCGGGACTCGCCGAGTCGTGGGAAGCAAGCAACGACGGCAGAACGTACACCTACACATTGCGCGAAGGGCTGCTGTGGTCCGACGGCGAACCACTCACAGCAGAGGATGTGGCGTGGACCATCAACACATCGCGCGACGAGGAGTGGATCAACGCCATTTCCATCGTCGCCAACCTCGACGCCGAAGTGATCGACGAACGCACCGTCGCGGTCACCTCGTCGGTGCCTGACCCGAAACTTCCGGTCGTCGACGTGTACGTCCTGCCGAAGCACGTCTACGCGGACGTCGACATGACAACCTTCGATGGCGAAACCGAAGTCGGGAGCGGGCCGTTCACGCTTGCGGAACATCGGCCGGGCGAGTTCTGGCGCATGGAGAAGAACCCGAACTGGTACGGATTCGAGCCGTACATCGACGAGATCATCTTTCGGTACTTCGCGCAGCCCGACGCAATGTTCACAGCGCTGGAGAACGGTGAAGTCGACGCGATCGACACGGTCGACGAGGACCTGGTCGATGAAGCCCTCGCCAACGAAGACATCGAGGTCGTTCAGGGCCGCCAAGGCGGATTCTCGGAACTGGCGCTGAACGCGGGTGACGGCTTGGGCGATGGTCACCCCGCATTACAGGATCGCGCCGTTCGCCAGGCGATCAACTGGGCGATCGATCGCGAGCTCCTGCTCGAGGAAAACCTCGGAGGTCGAGGAAAGGTCGGCCTCGGCATGCCGGTGTCTGCGTCGCCCGAGTGGTCCCTCGTGGTCCCCGAGGACGAGCAGTACCGGTTCGATCTCGACCGGGCCAACGAGATCCTCGACGAGGCCGGATACCTCGACACCGATGGCGACGATGTGCGCGAGATGCCGGACGGGACGAACCCGCTGGAATTCCGCTTGTACATCCGAGCCGACAACCCCGCCGACAACGAAAAGGCCGAGTTCATCGTGCCGTGGCTGGCCGACATCGGCATCGACGTCGAGGTTCTCATCGCGAACGAAGACGAGCTCACTGCGATCATCGGGCGCGGCGAATACGAGATGTTCACCTGGGGTTGGGTGCCGTTCGTCGATCCCGACTCGCAGTTGTCGTACTTCACGTGCGACCAGTTGACCACTGATCCCGACTCACCCGGCTACAACGATGCCAACTGGTGCACCGAGGAGTACGACGCGCTGTACGAGGAGCAGAACCAACAGCTCAATCTCGAACGCCGCAAGGAGATCGTGCAGGAGATGTTGCGACTCTTCTACGACGAGGCGCCCTACGTCGTCCTGTACGAGTACGACGATGTCGGCGCTCACTCGACCGACTGGACCGGCTTCGTGCGCCAGCCAGCCGAGACCGGGCCCGAGTTGTTCAACAACAGCTCGCACTCCTACCGCACGGTTCGTCCCGTCGATGTCGAACCCCGAGCCGACGACCCCGTTGCCGAACCCGAGCCGACCGACGGCCCTGACCAGACCAATGGCGACAAGGGTGACGACGGGGGTTCCGCTGGCGTGATCATCGGCGTCATCGTCGGCCTTGCCGCGATCGGGATCATCGTCGCGGTCGTGGTGTTGGCCCGACGGCGCAGCGACGACCGCGAGTAGTCAGGGCCAACCCAATGACCCTGCGCACCGTGGTGCGGCGTCTGGTCGCGGCAGCGATCACGCTCCTCGTCACGGTCGCGCTCAACTTCTATCTCCTGCGAGTCGTCCCCGCCGATCCGGTGGCGACGATGACGCGTGGCCGGAAGGTGACCGCAGCGAAGCGCGACGAAATGCGCGAGCGATTCGGGCTCGACGAATCGACCGTCGTCCAGTTCTGGAAGTACCTGCGCGAACTCGCGCGCGGCAACCTCGGGTATTCCTTCCAAACCGGCCAACCCGTCACCAGCGAGATCTGGGATCGAGTCCCCGCGACGTTGAGTTTGGTCGGCATCTCGACCGTGCTCGCTGCAACCCTCGGTATCTGGTTGGGCGCCCGTTCCGGATGGAAACCAAACGGATGGTTCGACCGCCTCGCGACGAGCGGTTCGATGTTCTTCTACTCGACATCCGACGCGTTCTTCGGGCTGGTGTTGCTGTATGTCTTCACCCAGAAACTGCAGTGGTTCCCGACGGGTGGAATCATCGACCCGCGCAGTGACAACACCGGCATCATGAAGTTGTTCGAGCAACTCCACCACATGACGTTGCCCGCCACGGTCTTGACGATCGGCTACGTGGGCGGATACTCGCTCGTCATGCGCGCGTCGATGATCGAGACCAGCCGCGAAGACTTCCTCCAACTCGCCCGGGCCAAGGGCGCCCGCGAGGAGGAGGTTCGGCGGCGCCACGCGTTTCGCAACGCATTGCTGCCCTCGATCGCATTGATCGCGCTCAACGTCGGGTTCGTGCTCGGCGGCGCCATCGTGGTGGAGACCTTGTTCACCTGGCCGGGGCTCGGGCTTGCGTTCTCGCGGGCGCTCGGCGCCAACGACTATCCGATGTTGCAGGGGCTGTTCCTCGTGTCGAGTTTCGCGGTCATCGTGGCCAACCTCATCGCCGACGTCGCGTACACGCGATTCGATCCTCGGGTCGAGATCGCATGACTGCGGCCGAGCGACATGACACGGCGCCCGTGCCCGAGATCCGCTCGGCGCGGTCGGTACGTCGCGAGCGCCGACGGCGCAGCCGCCGCGAGTTCGCAGCCGAGTATCGCCGCCAGCGGGCCGGTGTGATCGGGCTCGTCATTCTCGTCGTGTTCATTGCGCTGGCACTGCTCGCGCCCGTCATCGCCGACTACGACGACACATTGGCGACCGAGACCGTCGACAACCCCGAGCGTCAACCGCCGAGCGGCGAATACCTCTTGGGCACCGACGACAAGGGCCGCCCGATCATTGCCCTCCTCGTGTGGGGAGCCCGCACGAGCCTCACGATCGGGCTCGTCGCGGCGTTTCTCTCGATCGTCATCGGGGCTGCCGTCGGGATCAGTTCGGGATACTTCGGCGGTTGGCCCGACACCGTGTTGAGTCGCCTCGAGGAGGCATTCCTCGTGATTCCACAGATCCCGCTGGCGATCGTCATGGTCAGCGTGATGGGACGTGACCTGCGAACGATCATCCTCGTCATCGCGATCACGTCGTGGGCCGGAAGCGCCCGCCTGATTCGTGCCCAGACCTTGACCGTCAAGACCCGTATGTACGTCGAGCGGGCACGCGCGCTCGGTGCCAGTCGATGGCATGTGATCACCCGTCATGTCCTGCCGAACGTGATGCCGATCATCATCGCCAACCTCACGTTGACGGTGCCGATCGCGATTCTCACCGAGGCGACGCTCAGCTTCCTCGGCATCGGTCCGTTCGGCGGCGTCAGTTGGGGCAAGACGCTCGAATTGGCGCGCTCAGCCAACGCCGTTCGCCTCGGGAATTGGTGGTTCTTCCTACCGGTCGGCTTGATCATTACGACCGTGGTGTTGTCGTTCACGATGGTCGGCAACGCCTTGGATCGCGTGCTGAACCCGAAGCTGCGGGAGCGCTGATGCTGACGGTGCGCGATCTTGCGGTGACCTACACGACACGGTCGGGGCCCGTCCCGGCCGTTCGCGGGGTCAGCTTCGATCTCGGGGCCTCACAGTCGCTCGGCATCGCGGGCGAGTCGGGTTGCGGCAAGTCGACCTTGGGATCGGCGCTGTTGCGACTGCTCCCGAAAACCGCGACGGTGACCGGCGAGGTGTTGCTCGACGGCGAAGACGTCTACGCGATGAAGTTCGGTCGGCTGCGTGCGGTCCGCTGGACCGAGATGGCCATCATCTTCCAGGGCGCGCTGCACGCACTCAACCCGGTGCGGACAATCGTCTGGCAGATCGCGGAGGCGATCACGTTGCACGATCGCGACCTCGGCGCGAAGGTCACCCGCGCCCGCGTCGGTGAACTCCTCGAACAGGTCGGGCTGCCGGCACGGCGCATGGACGACTTCCCGCATCAGCTCTCCGGCGGCCAACGTCAGCGCGGGAT
>SXIR01000101.1 GCA_005772765.1 Actinomycetota bacterium | reverse complement strand
GGCGATCCCGGCCTGTTGACCCGGCGCGGTGCCGATCTGCTGACGGCGGCCGAAGTCGTCGTCTACGACCGCTTGGCATCACCGCGCCTTCTCGACCTCGCCCCGAGCACCGCGATCCGCATCGACGTCGGCAAGGCGCCCGGACGTGCCGCGATGACCCAGGACGAGATCAACGCCACGCTCGTCGAACACGGGCGCGCCGGACGCCGGGTCGTGCGCTTGAAGGGCGGCGATCCGTTCGTGTTCGGCCGAGGCGGCGAAGAGGCCGAGGCGTTGATCGGCGCGGGCCTCGATTTCGAAGTCGTTCCCGGTGTCACCAGTGCGATCGCGGCCGCCGCCTACGCGGGTGTCCCGGTGACGCACCGCGGGGTGTCGACACACGTCACCATCGTCACCGGCCACGAGGACCCGACGAAGGGTTCGACCGACACCGATTGGGAGGCGCTCGGCCGGATTGGCGGAACGTTGGTGGTCCTCATGGGCGCTGGCAACCTCGCGGCGATCACCGAGCGACTCATCGCGGCGGGACGGGCCGATTCGACCCCAGTGGCCGCCGTTCGCTGGGGAACCCGACCCGAACAGCGCACCGTCCGTACCACGCTGGGCAAAGCCGCGGGCGCGGGCATCGAGTCGCCCTCGGCCATCGTGATCGGCGATGTCGCCGCGCTCGACTTCGCCTGGTTCGAACAACGACCCTTGTTCGGCCGACGCGTGGTCGTGACGCGGGCGCGCGAACAAGCAAGCGCATTGCGCGATCGCCTCGAAGCGCTCGGCGCCGAGGTGATCGAGCTTCCGTCGATCGCCATCGAACCGCTCCCGGTCGCAATTTCCGACCTCGAAACGTACGCATGGATCGTCTTCACGTCGCCGAACGGTGTCGACGGCTTCTTCACACGCGGTCTCGACGTCGCCGGCCTCGATGCGCGGGCGTTGCATCGGGCGAAGGTCGCAGTGATCGGTCCGGGGACCGCCGACGCGCTCGCCCGACGCGGCCTGCGCGCCGACCTCGTTCCCGAACGGTTCGTTGCGGAGTCGCTGCTCGACGCGTTCCCCGAGCCGACCGCGCCAGGCGAACGGGTGCTCGTGGCCCGCGCCGAGGTTGCTCGCGACGTGCTCCCTGATCGGCTCGGCGAGCGGGGTTACGACGTCACGGTGCTGCCGGTGTACCGGACGGTTACCGCCGAGCCCGACCCGTCGGAGCTGGACCGGGTGCGCTCGGGCGACGTCGATGCGATCACGTTCACATCGAGTTCGACCGTGACCAACTTCGTATCGATGGTTGGGCCGCCGACGTCGATCGACGGGGCTCCTGCGGTGATTTCGATCGGTCCGATCACGTCGGCCACCGCGGTGACGGCCGGGTTCACGGTCGCTCGCGAGGCGGATCCGCACGACATCGACGGCCTCGTCGCCGCGGTCGTCGCGCACCTAGCCTGACCGGCATGAGTGGCGTGTCTGCCGGATTTCCCGATCGCCGCATGCGTCGCATGCGCGCCAACGCCGCGTTTCGCCGGCTCGTCGCCGAGCATCGACTGTCGGTCGACGATCTCGTGGCGCCGTTGTTCGTGAAGGAAGGCATCGACTCGCCGGAACCCGTCGTTTCGATGCCAGGGGTGGCCCAACACAGCATCGAAAGCCTCCGTCAGGAAGTACGCATCCTGGCTGGGCTCGGTGTCCCCGCGGTGATGTTGTTCGGCATTCCAGCGGCGAAGGACGGTCGTGGGTCGGGGGCCGACGCAGCCGACGGCATCGTGCAGGTGGCGCTGCGAGCGTTGCGCGACGACGTCGGTGATTCGATGTTGCTGATCACCGACGATTGTCTCGACGAGTTCACCGATCACGGGCACTGCGGCATCCTCACTGCCGATGGCCGAGTCGACAACGATGCGACGATCGATCGCTACGGGGCCATCGCCGTGGCGCAGGCCGACGCTGGCGCTGACGTGATCGCACCCTCGGGGATGATGGACGGACAGGTGCGGGCGATTCGGGCGGCGCTCGACGGAGCCGGTCATGCCGAGGTGCCGATCCTGGCCTACGCGGCCAAGTATGCGTCGGCGCTGTACGGACCGTTTCGGGATGCGGCCGAGTGCGCCCCGGCGTTCGGCGACCGACGCAGTTATCAGATGGACCCGCCGAACGGCCGTGAGGCCTTCGCCGAAGTCGCACTCGATCTGCACGAGGGTGCCGACATGGTGATGGTGAAACCGGCGATCGCATATCTCGATGTGATCGCGCGGTTGCGAGACCGATTCGAGGTTCCGATCGCGGCGTATCACGTGAGTGGCGAGTACGCGATGATCAAGGCCGCGGCCGCCAACGATTGGATCGACGGCACCGCGGTCGCGTTGGAACACCTCGTCGCGATCAAACGCGCCGGCGCCGATTTCATCCTCACCTACCTCGCTCGAGAAGCCGCCGAACTCCTCCAATAAGGTGCGTCGATAGGGCTCGGAATTCGCGCGCTATCGACGCACCTGGTGTGGAGGGTTGTGGTGGCTGGAGATTGGTTCGAACGGGCGCTGGGGGTCATCCCGGGCGGGGTGAACTCGCCGGTGCGAGCATTCGGCAGCGTCGGCGGCCAACCGTTCTTCACAACACGAGCCGAAGGCGCACACCTCTACGACACCAACGGCAACCGCTACCTCGACTACGTCCAGTCGTGGGGCGCCGTCATCCTCGGTCACGCGCATCCTGCGGTCGTCGAGGCGATTGCGCAGGCTGCCACCCGCGGCACGAGTTACGGCACGCCGACCACGGCCGAAGTCGAACTCGCCGAGGCGATCCGCGAGCGCATGCCCGCGCTCGAAAAGATTCGGCTCGTGTCGTCGGGAACCGAGGCCGCAATGACCGCCGTTCGACTCGCCCGCGGCGCGACCGGTCGAGCCAAGATCGTCAAACTTGCCGGTTGCTACCACGGTCATCTCGACGCGCTGCTCGTCGCCGCCGGTTCGGGAGTCGCGACGCTGGGTCTGCCGGGCTCGGCCGGCGTCACGGCTGGAACCGTCGCCGACACGATCGTGTGCCCCTACAACGACCTCGATGCTGTCGACGCCGCGTTCGCCGAGCACGGCGACGACATCGCGGCGCTCCTCGTCGAGCCGGTCGCGGCGAACATGGGGCTCGTCGCGCCCCTACCCGGTTACCTCCAAGGCCTCGCCGAGCGTTGTCGACGCCACGGCGCACTCTTTGTCGTCGACGAGGTCATCACCGGATTCCGAGTCGCCCGGGGCGGCGCACAAGCCCTCTACGACCTGCGACCCGACCTCACGATCTTCGGCAAAGTGGCCGGCGGTGGACTCCCGCTTGCGGGGCTCGGTGGTCGTGCCGACGTGATGGACCACCTCGCGCCCCTCGGACCGGTCTACCAAGCCGGAACCCTCTCGGGGAATCCGTTAGCCACTGCGGCGGGGCTGGCCACGCTCAGTGTGCTCGACGATGCGGCCTACGGCCGGATCACCCAGAGCGCTCGGCGACTGGCCGAGGGCCTGTCGGTTGCGTTGGAGACGAGCGGCGTCGTTGCGACGGTCACGCAGGTGGCGACCCTCGTCGGGGTGTTCTTCGGCCCGGCGGTGCACGACTACGAATCAGCCAAGACGGCCGACCACGAACGCTACGCCCGGTTCTTCCACGGCCTGCTCGAACGAGGCGTGTACTTCGCGCCGAGCGGCTACGAGACGCTGTTCTGTGGTCTCGCACACGACGACACGACGATCGACGAGACCGTCGCCGCCGCGTTTGCCGTTGCTGCGACGCTGTAACGCTGCGAGCCGCGGATGGCGGCTGCTCGATCGATCGCGGTTAGTCCGAGGTCGACTCGTCGCGGTCGAGGTACTTCTCGCGCAAGCGGTCCATGAAGAACAGCGCGGCGACGAACAGCACGCAAAAGACGGTGAGCAACACGAATCCGAGCGGACCTTGCTCGGTCGTGTCGACCGGCTGAGGTGCTTGGGCGATGAGTGCGGCGATCATGGTGGCTCCTACGCGGTAGCCGGCGTCACCGCACCGGCGGTAGCGGCTTCGTCGGCGCGCTCTTTGATGTGCAAGGCGTACAGGCCGAGCCCGAACATGAGGCTCGATACCAGGAAGTAGAACACGTTCGGCAGTCGCAGCGAGCCGTAGTCGTACTCGAGGACGAGCCATTGGGTGGGCTCGGCTTCGTCGCACTCGGCGTCGGCGACCGGAGCGTTGAGGTCGACGTCGACCTCGAGTTTCGAGCAGAACTGCACCGCGGCGTAGCGGGTCTCGTGCCAGAAGACGTTCTTCGTGCCACCGCCGACGACGTACGCACTCAGCGTGTCGAGGTCGGTGAGGACGGCCGAGGCGCGGTCGAACTCGTTCAACGGGCCGGCAGTGGGTTCGATGCCGCCCTCGGCCTCGGGGGCGACGAGCGCAGCTTCAACCGCCGGGCGGAGTTCACCGCGTTCGACGGTGCCTTCGGGGTCGTCATCGCTCTTCTTCAACGGGACGGCATCGCCCTGCTCGGCGATCGTGCGTACGGCTTCGATGTCGGATTCGGCGAGGTCGTCGAGGATGGCAACCGCCGGATCGGCAGATGCCGCCTGCCACTCGGCGACACGGCCCTTCGGAACGTTTAGCGGCGTGTTGGTGGTCAGCCACAGCGCTGAGAGCAGCATCGTGATGCCGGTCAGGGCGGTGAACGAAACCAGGAAGCCCTGGCGCGCCCCGATGTTGGTCGCGAGCAACAGATAGGTCGAGCCGCAGAACAGCACGACACCCGAGAGCACAACGAGCACACCGATGATCGTCGGGTCCCACAGGGTCTTGGTTCCGCCGCCACCGCTGGCGAGCAAGTGCAGCAGCTGCACGTCGTCTCCCTACTCGTCGTTCGGCTGGTGAGCCGGGGTCATGCGCAGTCCTCGTCGTACTCGGCCGCGCCATATTCGTTCGTCATCGCCGGCAGACCGCAGCGTTCGTAGGCGACGATCGCATCGATCATCTCTGGTGTGAGCTGGCAACCGCGGTGCTCGATCAGTCCGAGCGGGTCCGCGGTGTCGGTGTTGCACTGGCCCGGCATACGTCCCGACCCGCCGCCGCCGATGCCGTAGGGCTGGTTCGCGTCGGAACCGCCTGCGATGAAATCGTGCTGATTCGTCACGCCGCTGCCCTCGACGCGCTCGCCGTCGGCGTTCAAGATGTCGGCGAAGCGTTCCAGGACATTGGCAAGGTTGAAGCCGAGTGAGCCACCACCACCTGGCTTGCCGAGGAGGTCCTCCGGCGGCAGGTCGGCGTTACTTGGATTGAACACCGACCAGTTTTGGGTGTGGCACCGAGCGCAGTTCAGTTCGAACAGCAACTGCCCGTCGGTGACACCGGCGCGCCGGTCGGCCCACTCCTGCGCCCAGGCAAGGTCAGTGGTCGCGGTGGTGACCGCCTCGTTGGCTTGCTCGACGCCGCGGTCGGCTTTCGTGACCGCGCGTTGCGCTTCGACGTATTCGGCGGAAGTCTCGTCGTCGAGGGCAGCCAAGGCAGCTTCGGCCGTCGCAAGTTTCTCCTCGGCCTCGGGGACGGCCGCGTTGGCGTCTTCGAGGGCGGTTTCGGCTGCCGCGAGTTGTGCAGCGGCCGCAGTCTTGGCCCGCTCCAACTCCGCCGCGGCCTTCTGCTGTGCCTCTTCGGGCGTCAACTGGATCGAAGCGAGGTAGGCCACCAGGTCGTTGATGCTCTGGTCGTTCTTCGGACCGTTGCCCGCGGTGCCCCACGCGGCCATCGGGGTGCCCGGACGGCCGTAGATGAGGACCTGTTTCACTTCGTCCGGCGAGAAGCGGTAGAGCACCGTGTTGAGCGCCGGTGCCTTCCAGGCAGCAGCAAACGACTTCTCTTGGTCGGGGTCGGCGTAGACGTTGGGCGCCGACCCACCACCCGCAGCGACCTCTTTGCCGAGGTCTGGGTCTTCAGCGGGTGAGCCGTGGCAGTCGGCGCAGGCGAGCGAGAACGCCGAGGCGTAGGCTTCCATCGACTTGTTCGCGAAGAGCACTTCGCCGCGTTCGACGGCACCTTCGTCGAAGTAGTCGAACGAACCCTCTTGACGCGTTGGTTCGCGCAACCAGTAGGCGCCGTACGACACCGCGAGGACGGCGGAGAACACGAGGGCCCAGCCAAGGACGCGCTCGAGGCGACGCGTCTCGAGGTCTTCGTCGTCGTGGAACGGAACGAGGTTGGCTGGCGCGCGTTCTTGGCGGTCGCGCACCAGCGCCATCACGGCGATGATGACGAGCGCAACGAGCACCACGGAGTTCACCCAGAACAGAACGCCCCAGACGTCGAACTTGGTGAATCGATGCCAGTCCCAGGCGGCGAGCATGGTCATGCCGGGATCTTCCTCTCGAACTCGTTCGTCGATGCGGTTACACGCATGCGGGGCCTTCGGGCTTCTGACCCGTCGTGTCGGTGCCGATGGGCGGGCCTTGGTAGCGGGTGCCGGTCAAGACCGTGAGGTTGCCGCCGGCGGTGTCGATGGCGAATCGGTCCATGCCTCGCGGTGCGGGGCCGTCCTTCTTCTCGCCGACCTTGTTGTACTTCGATCCGTGACACGGGCACTCGAACCACTGCGAGCTCGCGCACCACGGGACGCGACAGCCGAGGTGCGGGCAAGTCTGGAACAAGGCGACGAGACCTTGATCGAGGCCCATGGCCGCAACGTTGTCCGGACCTTCGTATGCCGATCCGGCGTTCTGCAAGATGTTGTCGTCGGTCGGGTAGAGCTGGACGTACGTGCGAGCTTGCGCGGCGTAGAACGGCTGCTTGTTGTTGGTGATGAAGTCGATGATGTCGGAGATCTTGCCGATGTTGATCGGCGCACCGAATCCGCCGGCCTTTCCGGGGTACAAGAACGCAATCAGCGACACGCCGAAGACGGGCAGCGTGCCGATTCCGATCACCGACAAGTTGGCGCGGTTGAGGAATTGGCGGCGGCTGACACCGAGCTCTTCTTCGTCGGCGGGCGTCCAGGTGGTGACTCCGGTTTCGCCGCGCAGTGCGGGCACGCCAGCCGCGGCAGCTCCTTGAGACTCCTCCGATCGGGCGCGTCCTTCGGCGGTGGCCGTCGCTTCGAGTTCGGTCGAGGAGCTCGAAGCGTGTGCGGCCGCGTCGCGTGAGCGTGTCTCGCGCGACAACCTGCCCTGGGTCGTGCGCCGAGTCGCCGTGATGGCGAGCAGCGCAACGATCGCCAGGATGAAGATCGCGATGATGCCGAAGATGATCACCAAGTGCTCCTACAGCTCGAAGAAGACCTTGTTGTTCCAGGGGAACACGAAGTTGAAG
>SXIR01000100.1 GCA_005772765.1 Actinomycetota bacterium | reverse complement strand
GCCACATCCTCGTGCGCCACGAACAAGGCGCCGGGCACATGGCGAGTGGCTACGCCCACGCCACCGGACGTCCTGGCGTCGCGATGGTCACGAGCGGACCGGCCGCCACGAACATCGTCACGCCGTTGTGCGACGCCTACATGGACAGCGTTCCGCTCGTGTGCGTCACCGGACAGGTTCCCTACTCGGTGATCGGCACCGATGCGGTCCAAGAGTGCGACACGGTCGGCATCACGATGCCGATCACGAAGCACAACTGGCTCGTCACCGACGCGAACGACATCCCGCGCGTCGTGCGAGAAGCGTTCCACGTCGCGACCACCGGGCGGCCCGGACCGGTGCTCGTCGACCTGCCCAAGGACATCGCCAACCAGACCATGGAGTGGTACTGGCCCGACTCGGTCGACCTCCCCGGGTATAAGCCGACGGTCAAGGGTCACCCGAAACAGATCAAGGATGCGGCGCGCCTGATCGGCCAGGCCCGCAAGCCCGTCATCTATGCGGGTGGTGGGATCCTGAAGGCGCGCGCCGCCGACGCGCTGCGAGCGTTCGCAGAGTTGACCGGCGCGCCGGTGGTGACGACATTGATGGCGCGTGGCGCGTTCCCCGACAGTCACGAGCTGTGCCTCGGCATGCCAGGAATGCACGGCAACTACACCGCCATCACCGCGATGCAAGAAGCCGATCTGCTGATCGCTCTCGGTTCTCGCTTCGACGACCGCGTGACCGGAAAGCTCGACGGATTCGCCCCGCACGCGAAGATCATCCACGTCGACATCGACCCGGCCGAACAGGGCAAGGTTCGCCGTCCCGACGTCCCGATCGTTGGCGACTGCAAGTTCGTGATCGAAGAGCTGATCAAGGCGACCAAGTCGGAGCAGTCAAAGCACGCCAAGCCCGACTTGTCCGCGTGGATCGCTCAGATTCGTCAGTGGCAGCAGGACTTCCCGCTCGTCTACGAACAGACCGAAGATGGTCCGTTGAAGCCGCAGTACGTGCTGGAACAACTGCACGCGCAGTGCCCCGACGACACGATCCTTGCGTCGGGCGTCGGTCAGCACCAGATGTGGGCGAGTCAGTACTGGAAGTTCGAGCACCCCTACACCTGGATCAACTCTGGCGGCCTCGGCACGATGGGCTACTCGGTGCCGGCGGCGATCGGCGCCAAGGTTGGCCGGCCGGACCGGATGGTCTGGGCTGTCGACGGTGACGGTTGTTTCCAGATGACTGCGCAAGAACTTGTCACGGCGACCGCAGAACGAATCCCAGTGAAGATTGCGATCTTGAACAACGCCTACCTCGGCATGGTGCGCCAGTGGCAGGAACTCTTCTACGAAGAGCGCTACAGCGAGGTGTACCTGTCCCCGGACCTGCCGGACTACGTGAAGTGGGCTGAGGCGATGGGATGCGTCGGCATGCGCGTCGACAGCGCCGACGACGTCGCGACCACGATCGAGAAGGCGAACCAAATCAACGATCGACCGGTCGTCATCGACTTCCGCACCGACTACCGCGAGAAGGTGTACCCGATGGTCGCCGCCGGTACGTCGAACTCCGACGTCATCCTCGACCCGGCCATGGACCGAAAGGCGGGACGCTGACATGTCCTTCAATGCACGGCATCACATTCTCTCGGTGCTCGTCGAGAACAAAGCCGGTGTGCTCACCCGAGTCGCCGCGTTGTTCTCACGTCGCGGGTTCAACATCGTCTCGCTCGCCGTCAGCCCGACCGAAGACGAACGCTTTTCGCGCATGACGATCGTCGTCGATGCCGATGCGAGTCCGCTCGAACAGATCGTGAAGCAACTCAACAAGTTGATTCCCGTCATCAAGATCGGTGAGATCGCCCACGACGAAGGCGTCGAACGCGAGATGATGATGGTGACCGTGAAGGCAACCGCTGAAGCACGAAGCCAGGTCACCGAACTCACGGCCATTTTCGAGGCGAAGATCGTCGATGTCGGATTCGAGGCCATGACGATCATGGTGGCGGGCGAGCCTGACAAACTCGACGCGTTCAGCGATCTGGTGCGGCCTTTCGGCATCGTCGAACAACAGCGCACCGGCCGCATCGCGCTGGCGAAGTTGGCGCGTCAGCCAGTCAAACTCCGCGCCGTTCGAGCCGCTCGCGCCTGACCCGTCCATTCGCCCGACGCCTCGCAATCCGGCGATACTGGCCGGGTTCCGACGCTCGTTGCTGACCAGGAGAACCTCCAATGCCCGCCACCGTGTACTACGACGATGCTGCCAACTCGGCACTGATCGCCGACAAGAGGGTCGCCATTCTCGGCTACGGCTCCCAAGGCCACGCGCACGCGTTGAACCTGAAGGAGAGCGGAGTCGACGTGATCGTCGGGCTCCGGGAGGGATCGTCGAGCAAGGCGAAAGCCGAGTCGGCCGGTCTGACGGTGATGAACACGGGTGCGGCAGTGGCCGCGGCCGACATCATCATGGTGTTGCTTCCCGACACCGAGCAGAAGAAGGTCTACGACGACGACATCGCGCCGAACCTGGCGGCGGGGAAGTCGTTGGCGTTCGCGCACGGCTTCAACATCCATTTCGGCCGGATCAAGCCGCCGGCCGACATCGACGTCTGGATGATCGCGCCGAAGGGCCCGGGCCACCTCGTCCGACGCACCTACGAGGAAGGCGGCGGAGTTCCTTGCCTCGTCGCGGTCGCGCAAGACGCGACCAGCAAGGCGAAAGACGTTGCGCTTGCCTACGCGCAAGCGATCGGCGGAACCCGCGCGGGCGTGCTCGACACGACCTTTCAGGAAGAGACCGAGACCGACCTCTTCGGCGAACAAGTCGTGTTGTGTGGTGGTCTTGTCGAACTCATCAAGAACGGGTACGAGACGTTGGTCGAAGCGGGCTACCAGCCCGAGTCGGCATACTTCGAGACGCTGCACGAGGTGAAGCTGATCGTCGACCTGATCTACGAGGGTGGCATTACCGCAATGCACTACTCGATCAGCGACACTGCCGAGTACGGCGATCTCACTCGCGGTCCGCGCGTTGTCACCCAGGACACCAAAGCCGAGATGAAGAAGATTCTCGGTGAGATCCAAAGCGGCGAGTTCGCCAAGGAGTGGGTGGCCGAGAACGAGAACGGCCGACCCAACTTCAACCGGCTTCGCCAAGAGGCGATCGATCACCCGATCGAAAAGGTCGGCGCCGAGCTCCGGGCGATGATGCCGTGGATCAGCGCCGGTCGCAAGCGGGTCCAGGACGTCTCGGGCGGCTGATCGCCGACGTTCATCTCGGACGCGGGCAGGAGTTCACGACAAGCCGAGGTGTGCCGCAACGGCGGCATGGTTTCGATCGACGGGGTCCATTGCGTCGACGACCAACTTCGCCACGTCGAGCGACTCGTAGATCGCGATCGAGTTGATCACCCACTTCCACTCGAGCTCATCCCACCCGGGGATGTCGCGACGCCGCCCGACGATGCGCGTTTCGTGCACCGCGAGGTCGGTACAGACGCACTCCACGACATGGAGCGAGGCGCCGTACTGTCCGGCGAGTGCGCTGAACATCTCGTACGCCCGTCGCCGCGTGATGCAGTCGTAGATGATCGACTGGCCACGCCGGAGTTGCTGTTCTCCGATCCGGCACATCAAGGAGTAGCCGACATCGCGTCGGCGTTCGGCGTCGGCTTCGATCGGCGCCCACACGTCGGGGAAGACACGAAGCCCCGACATCAGCCAGTCCCAGTTGGCGACCGGCGCGCCACTCTTCAGCGCCGCGCGCTCGGCGAGCGTGCTCTTGCCGCACCCAGGAACGCCCGTGAAGATGGCGACGAACGGCGAGGAAGTCATTGGTTCAGCGCGGCGCTGATCGCACGGACGAACGCTGCGCGGCCTCGATGGCTCGTGACCCGATTTCTATCGAACGCCCGGGACCCTGTAGGAAGTTCCCGTTTGCGTTCCCGCAGACCTTCGATCGACCGCACCGCGACGAGAAGATCCCGAGCCGATCGAGGTCCCGCTCCTTGGCGTGCCGCACGACCTTCTACGACCTCGGGACCTTGCTCCAAGGAAGCTCCTTGTCGACGCGTGGTTCACCAGGGAGTCCGAGGATGCGCTCGCCGAGGATGTTGCGCATGATTTCGCTCGTGCCGCCTTCGATCGAGTTCGCTCGGGCCCGCAGGAACATGTGGCGCGCCGATCCTTCCTCGCCTTCGAGGCCGATCTCCTCGGGCCGGCGGAACGTGAAGTCGAAATCGTGCATCGCCTCGGCGCCGAGGAGGTTCATGCACAGCTCGTAGATCTTCTGGTTGTTGATCGCGAGCGCGAGCTTGGTGATCGACCCCTCAGGGCCGGGGTTGCCCGCGCGAGCCTTCGCTGACGCTCGTTGGTTGGTGAGGCGCAGGCACTCGGCGTCGACCCAGAGCTTCATCAGCTGATCGCGCTTGGCGCGGTTGTCGGACGCGTGGCGTTGGTGGATCCGTACCGCTTCGGCGATCGCACCACTCCCGCGCTTGGGGCCGCTGCCCCCGCCGCCACCACCGATGGTCACCCGCTCGTTTGCAAGCGTTGTGAGCGACACGCGCCAGCCTTCGCCGATGTCGCCGATGCGGTGGCTGTCGGGAATCCGTACGTCGGTGAGGTACACCTCGTTGAACTCGGCTTCGCCGGTGATCTGTCGCAACGGCCGGACCTCGACCCCGGGCGCGTGCATGTCGACGGCGAAATAGGTGAGGCCTTTGTGCTTGGGCACATCGGGATCGGTGCGGGTGACGAGCATGCCCAGATCGGCAAGGTGCGCCAACGTGTTCCATACCTTTTGACCGTTGACGATCCACTCGTCGCCATCTCGCTCGGCCTTGGTCGCAAGCGACGCGAGGTCGCTGCCCGCGCCCGGCTCGGAGAACAGCTGACACCAAGCGTCTTCACCGGTCCAGATTCGGCGAAGGAACCGCTCCTTGGCCCACTCGCTGCCGTGCGTCACGATCGTGGGCGCGACGAGGAAGTGCCCGAAGAACATCTTGCTCGTCCCCGCAGCGGCACCCGCAGCGCGCAGGCGCCGGTCGACCTCGCGTTGCAAGCCCGGACGAACGCCGACACCGCCGTACCCCTTCGGGAACGACACCCACGCCAAGCCTTTGTCGTACTGCGTGCCGCGAAACGTGATGTCGTCGACGGTGCTCGGATCACAGTCGGCGAGGAGCTCGTCGACCAGCCCGTGTACGAGGGTTGCTTCAGGATCGGTGCTGCGAGGGGCGTCGGTTGTGGTCATGGGTACCACGGTAGTGGTCGTGTCAGAATCGAATCCATGGGTGCAACCGAGATCGTCGTCGCTGGAGCGCTCGGTTACCTGATCGGCACGTTTCCCTCGGCGGACCTGGCGGCGCGGCTGGCAACCCAGGGCGAAATCGATCTGCGCGCCTCGGGCAGCGGCAACCCTGGCGCGACGAACGCCGCGGCGGTTCTCGGTACTCGCTGGGGGATCGCAGTGCTTGTCGCCGACCTCGCCAAGGGTGTGATCGCGGGCCTGGTCGGGATGGCGGTCGGCGGCGACGGCGGTGGATACCTCGCGGCGACGACGTCGATCGGTGGTCACATTTTCCCGTTGTGGTCGCGCTTTCGCGGGGGCAAGGGCGTTGCGACGAGCGCGGGCGCATGCCTTGCCGTGTTCCCCGCCTACTTCCCGATCGATCTCGCGGTCGCGGCAATCGGAGCAGTCGCATCGAAGCGTGCCGAACGAGCGACCCAGATTTCCAGCGGAGTGTGGATCATTGCTGCGCTGCTGTGGTGGCGTGCGGACCTCCCGAACGCCTGGGGACCGGAACCGAACTTCGGGTTGCTCGCATTCGCGGCGCTCTCGTCCGCCATGATCCTCGGAAAGTTCGCGCACGCTCGACGAAAGGCATCGCCATGAAGGTCGCGCTCGTCACCGATTCGAACGCGCAGATGCCGGTGGTGCTCGTCGACCGGTATCGAGTCGATGTCGTCCCGCTCATCGTTACCGTCGATGGCGAAGAGTTCCACGAGCGGGTCGACCTGTCTGACGACGACTTCTACACCCGACTCGCAGGTGGCGCGGCGGTGGCGACGGCGGCGCCGGCACCCGGAGCGTTCCTGATGGCCTACGAACGGGCCGCGGAGGTTGGTGCCGAGGCCGTGTTGTCGATCCACGTCGGGTCGAACACATCGGCGACGCTGAACTCGGCGACCATCGCGGCTGAACTCAGCCGAATCCCGGTCACCACCGTCGACACCGAGACCGCGAGTTTCGCTGTGGGTTGTTGCGTGTGGGCGGCCGGCGAAGTGCTGGGTCGCGGCGGGTCGCTCGACGAGGCGCGCCAGGCTGCGTTACAGGTCGCGGCGTCGGTCGGCAACGTGTTCATCGTCGGCGCACTCGGTCTGGCGCGCTCGGGAGGTCGGTTGGCCGCCGATGCGGACAGCGGCGAGGGTGCGCCGGTGCTCGCGCTCGAAGGGGGACAAATGCGCCCGCTCGCGCGCGTCCGGAGTGACGCCGACGCGGTCGAGACGATGGCGACCTACATCGAGCGGCACGCGGGTGGACGCGCGCAACGCATCGGCGTCGGCGACGCGCGCACCGACGACCTTGCGCACGCCCTCATCACTCGCCTCGAGCAGGGCGGGTGCGTCGGCGAACTCGTGCGTTATGCGATTGGCCCGTCGGTGGGTGCGCATACCGGACCGGGGACGGTCGGCGCGGTGTTCTTCCCGGTCGGGTGAACCGGATCGGAGTCAGGTCGTGGCCGCGTCGAAGACCGATTCGATGGTGGGGTAGTCGCCAACTTCGGTCGCGAGATGGGCCCAGCGCACGACGCTGTTCGCGTCGGTGACGACGACGCCGGAGAGGCGCAGCGGATCGCCGGTGATGCGACCTTGCCGGTGTCCGGATCGGAACGCGCGGAGGTAGTTCGCGACAACGTGAGGCCGGAACCAGTGCAGCCAGGTCACGCGGCCGATCCCGACGCGCTCGTAGAAGTTCGCATCGGGATCGACGAGGCATTCGAAGCCGATGCCTTCTTCCATCAATCGTTGGGCTTGGAAGTCCGCGCCCGTGCCGATCGCGAGGATGCGTGTGCCGGGTGTCGTGCAAGCCCGCTGTCCCTCACGAACACGCGTGAGGTACTCGAGGCAGGGTATTCAACCGTAGTAACGAATCGCGACGATCACGGTGGTCGAGTCGATCAGCGCACCGAGCGTCACGATCTCGCCCGAAGCTCGACGGACTTCGACATCAGAGAGGTCGGTGCCGATTGCACCCGTGGTCTCCATCACTTCGTCGTCGCGATGCCGCCGTCGACCGGCAACACCGTGCCGGTGCAGTAGGCACCCGCTCGGGACGCCAAGAAGATCGCGGCGCCGGCCATATCGTCGGCTCGGCCGATGCGACCGAGCGGCGACTGCGCCGCGATCGAATCACCGAAGTCGCGCAACGTTGCTGCCATCATCTTGGACTCGAACGGACCGGGAGCGATGGCGTTCACCGTGATCTGTTCGCGGCCGAGTTGCTTCGCAAGGTGCCGCGTGAGCTGGTGAACCGCGGCCTTGCTCGCGGAGTAGGAGTACGTCTCCATGAGCGGCACGTGGATGCCGTCGATCGAACCGATGTTGATGACGCGGGCGGGATCGTCAGCGGTTGCTGCCGCGGCGAGCTGAGGTCGCAACGCCCGCGTCAAGAAGAAGACGCTCTTCACGTTGAGGTCGAGCACCTTGTCCCAGGCATCGGCCGGGAACGTCGCCATTGGTTCGCCCCAGGTCGCTCCCGCGTTGTTGACCAGGATGTGCAGCACGGGCTCGCGTTCGGCGATGACTCCGGCCAGGCGATTGCACTCGGCCTCGCTCGACAGGTCGGCCGGAATCGAAATGCACTCGCCGATCGCGCAGAGCTCGGCTGCGACGGCATCGCATACCTCGGCCTTGCGGCTCGAGATGTACACCTTGGCTCCGGCATCGAGGTAGCCGCGGGCGATCATCAGGCCAATGCCCCGGCTCCCGCCGGTGACGAGCGCGATCTTGCCGCGCAATGAGAACAGCGATTCGATGGTCATGGGCCGAGACTACGGGCGTAGATAGTCCTCGTGCTCACCGATGAGCGAGATGCCCAACGACGGAGCCTGGAGGGCGCTGAGCACAGACATCGTTGCCGTCGTCCGAACGCAGGTCTTGGCCGACTCGATGGCAGTGATGGTGGCGACCGTTGCGATGTGTTCGTCGTTCACCGAGTCGATCCGAGCCTCACACCGGTAACGGCGACCGATCACGATCGGGCGATCGAACGCCGCCGTGGACTCCTTGGTGACCGCCCACTTGTGGTGGATGGCGATCGTCGCCCAAGCCATGGCCTCGTCGCAGATCGCAAGGGAGACACCGCCGTGGGCCCACGTCGGCGCGCCGCTGAACCGATCGTCCAGCTCGAATTCGGCGTAGACGAGCTGTGCGTCGACGTCGTGGAAGTAGGGGATGCGCAACCCCGACTCGTTGCGTGATTCGCACACGAAACAATTTGTCGTGAATCCCCAGTTGTCGTTGGTGAGCGGAACGATCGGCATCGCCAGATTCAATCCGACCGGCGCCGCACGAGCCAACGCAGCTTCTCGGCCTTCGCGAACGCTGCCTCACCGGCAAGCTGCCCGACGGCGGTGCCAAGGGTCGGATACACGTGGACGAAGGCTGCGAGATCGGACAGCTTCATGCCGCGTTCGATTGCCAGCGCGAACTCGTGGATCATCTCGCCCGCGGCGGGTGCGAGCACGTGCGCTCCGACAATGCGGCCCTTGGCGGTGATGCATACGATCGCGCCGTGCTCAGCCCCATCGGCTTGGGCTCGGTCGTTGTGCGCGAGGTCTTGACGCCAGACCTGCACATCGTCGCCGTGATGTGCGCGGGCCTCCGATTCGGTGAGCCCGGCGTGGGCCAACTCCGGGTCCGTGAACGTGCACCAGGGCACCCCGGCCGTCGCCTTCCCCTTCCCCGGGAAGAACATGTCGCGCACGGCCCGGACGCCTTCGTACGCCGCCGAGTGGGTAAAGAGGTAGCGGCCCGCGAGGTCTCCGGCCACGTAGATCGACGGAACGTTCGTGCGCATCCGCTCGTCGACCACCACGCCGCGCGGGCCGATCTCGACACCGAGTGCTTCGAGTCCGAGCCCCTCGACGTTGGGCTGCCGACCGACGGCGACGAGGATTTCGTCGGCCTCCCATCGTCGAGCTTCGCCGCGTTCGGTGCCATACACGACCTTGCGCCCGCCCTCGGACGCGACGCGATCGGTGACGACGTCGAAGCGAAGATCGACCCCTTCGGCGCGGAGCGCGTCGACGAGCAAGTCGACGAGTTCGGGTTCGTCACGCGGAAGAATCCGATCGGCTTTTTGGAGCAACGTCGTTTGGATCCCGAGGCGCGTGAAGCCCTGCACCATCTCGACCGCGATCGGTCCGCCGCCGATGTTCACGAAGCTGCCCGGGGGATCGGTGAGTTCGAACAGGTTCTCGCTGGTCACGTACCCGACCTCGTCGAGACCGGGAATCGCCGGGACTGCGGGACGCGAGCCCGTCGCGAGCAGCACGTAACGAGTGTCGAGGGTTCGGGTGCCACCGTCGCGGAGATCGACGTGGACCGCCGTGGGCGAGTCGAGGCGCGCCGTGCCCATGACCAACTCGATGCCGAGGTCGACGAAGCGCGCCGGGTCGTCGTCACCGGTCGCGATCTGTTCCTGGACGCGTCGTATGCGCCGCCAGACCGCAGCGCGGTCGACATCTGGTTCGACCGAACCGATCCCGAACTCGGCTGCGTGGCGCATGTGATGGGCGACCTTGCCAGCAGCGAGGAGCGCCTTGCTCGGCACACAACCGGTCCACAGGCAGTCACCGCCGACGCGGTGACGCTCGATCACCGCGACCCGCAGATCGAGGCTCGCCGCGAACTCGGCCGCCACCATGCCGCCCGACCCCATGCCGACAATGACCAGGTCGCATCGCTGCATCGTTCCTCACGTTCGCGGGTCTCGGGCGGCGGCGGCGGTCTGGGGCGTCGACGGTGCCTCGGGTAGTTCGGTGACGGGCCTCCACGCGGATCAGTCCGAGATCGTCGCCGGCCGATCGGGAGTGATCCGCAGACCCGCACCGTGGCGAACAGACCCCCGGAGGGACGTCCACATGGCGCCGAGCATCGGGCACAATCATGGCATGGCCACTGATCGGGCCGAGTCGCGGCGCGAGTTCGACATCGCCGGCTGGGAGCGGTCGGTGTGCGCTCGGATGGCCGACGGTGACCAAAGCGCCCTCGGCGAGCTCTACGACCAGTTCGGCTCGTTCGTCTTCGGCCTCGCGGCTCGGGTGATCGGTGACCGTCACGCGGCCGAGGACGTCACCCAGGACGTCTTCGTCACGATGTGGGAACGCCCCGAGTTGTTCGATCCCGAACGTGGTCGACTGCGGACGCTGCTGGGAACCTTGGCGCATCGTCGCGCGGTCGATTACGTGCGACGCGAGCAAGCACGACGGCGCCGCACCGAGCGGGATGGCGCGATGGCGAGGTCGACGCCTGACGTCGACGAACTCGCGATGGCACTCGTGGCCGCGGAACGGGTGCGAGAGGCGGTTGCGGCGCTGCCAGCCGAACAACGGGCTGCGATTCAGCTCGCGTACTTCGACGGCAAGACCTATCGCGAGGTCGCCGTCGAACTGGACATCCCTGAGGGCACTGCGAAATCGCGCATGCGCCTCGGTCTGCAACGCATCGCGCAAGCCCTCGAGGCGAACGGAATCGAGCAATGGACATGATCTCCGAGACCGACTTCGACGACCTCGTCGGTGCATACGTGCTCGACGCGTGCGACGCCGACGAACGGTCTGCAGTCGAGGAGTACGCTCGAGCCCATCCCGATGCTGCCCGCGAGATCGAACGACTGCGATCAGCAGCAGTCTGGTTGGCTGCGAGCGACGCGGTCGCCCCTCCGCCACGCGCGTTGCGCGGTTTGGTCGATCGAGCGCGCGACGCGAGGCCGGTGGGAGTCGCAGGCGCTTGGGAGTCCTATCGCAGCGAAACCGATCGTCTCCATACGTTTCTGACCGGATTCGACCGACGCTTCGTTGACTCCGAGACATGCAACGGCCTGACGGTCACCGAGCTCGTGCTCCATCTTGCGGCCGCCGAACGGGCCATCGCGAACGAGCTCGACCAACCGACGATCGTGATGTTCGACGATGCCTACCTTCGAGAGATCACCGCAGCGGAGCTCGTCGAATGCGCGGGAGTCGATTTCGACGGCGCCGTCGCGCGTTGGTGGTCGGCGGTCGAAACCGTACGCGAGCGCGCACGTGGTGCGCACCATCGCGTCGGCGGGTACCGGATCAACGACGCCTTGATGATCCGAGCCTTCGAGACCTGGACGCATGTCGACGACCTGCGCGCCGTCAGTGGACTGGAGGAATCGACCCCGACACCCGCAGTGTTGCGCGCGATGGTCGAGTTCTCGGTGCGCTCGACGCCGTTGGCGTTGGCCTCGACCGGACGCGCCCGTGATCACGGAGCCGCACTGCTCCATCTCACCGGCGCGATCGACGGTGAGTGGACGATTCCGTTGGTTGTGGACGATGGCGGTGCCGCTCGCGACGGCAATGTCGTGACGATCGCAACCCTCACGATCGACACGGTCGACTGGTGCAAACGATTCGCAGCTCGGCGCGACGACGGTGTCGCGCATTTCGGTGCAGGTGACGAAACCGTCGTGCGTGACCTCGTGCTTGCCGCGCCAGCGTTCGCCGGCTTGTAGGCGGTGGAGCGACGCAATGATCGTCAGCGCAGCGTGAGCCCGCGGTAGCCCTCGGCGAAGCCGCCGGCAACCAAGCCGGCTGCGAAGGGGTGAGTTCGTGCGGGTTCGCCGTCGATGGTGCGCAGTTCGAGCGGACCAATGCGACCGGATTGGCGCGCCGTGACGATCGCCTCGATCGCAAGATGATCGGCTGCGTGCGGTTCGATCGACGCCCGCGTGTCGTCGCGTGGTGTGAACCGCAACAGCGATCGACCCCCGCGTTCGATGAAGCAATGAACCGCCCCGTCGACGAGCACGACGTGGGCCCCCGCGGCCCGGGCTGGTCGTCCGGTGGTATCTGGCCAGGCCAACGCCGCGCCGTACGGATTCGCCGGATCGGTGGCACCCAACACGACTGCAGTCGACTCGCGTGGGGCGTCGCGCAGCGCGCGCAAGCGCTCGACCGCGCCGGGTCCGGCGAACTGCGCTGCGCCGAGGCCCGCGACGAACCAACCTCGGCGGATCCGACCCGCTTCTTCCATCGCTCGCAGGATTGGATACACACCCGAGAAGCCGCCCGGGGTTCCTTCGGCACGGGTGCCGTCGCGGGTGACGATGCCGTGGCGAGTCAGGAGTTGCTCCGCTCGTGCGTGCGCGCGTCGGGTCGCGTCGGCATCGCTCGGCCGGAGCAAGTCGCGCACCAGCGACCACCGCCCGGCGGCCGCGGCCGGCCCGAGTCGGCTGAGTCGGCCGACGTTCGGCCGGCGCCGGGTGGGGGAGGCCTTTGCTCGGGGCGCACGCAACGGCGCGAACGTGTCGTTGGTGACGTGGCCCGACCAGACGAGGTCGTAGAGCGCGGCGAGGACTTCGACGTCGGCTGCGTGGTCGGTCGCGGCCAGCAGGTCGGGCCAGAATGCAGCGCCTTGTCCGAGTCGCTCGTACAACGCTTCGGCGATCGGACCGGTCGGCAGGTCCTCGCCCAGATCGACGAGCAGGCCCACGCGGTCGCGAAAACCCAAGCGCACTCGTCCACCGTCGGCGCCGAGCGCGCCCGCGCCGACCCAGACCAACTCGCCGGCCGCGCACAGCTGATCGAGCAACGCGGGCGCATAGTCGGCCATGCGTACCGGGAGCACCGACTGCTCGAGGACCGAGACGGGAATCGCCGCACCTTCGAGCGGTTCGAGCGCGGCGACCAACGCGTCCAATCCTCGGTCACGTCGGCCGACGCCTTGCCACTCGGGAAGAAATCGGGCGTAGGCCATCGTGTCGACTGGTTCGATCTCGCGGCGCGCCGCCGCGAGCGACCGCCGGCGCAACTGTTCGAGCACATGCGTGTCGCACCACTCGGTTCCGCTCGCGCCCGGTCGAAACGCGCCGACCACCACGCGTCCCGCGCCGGCGAGTGACGTCAGCGCAGCCTCGATGCGATCCGAGCCGCACCGCAGTCGGGTGGCGCATTCGGCCACGGTGAACGGACCGTGCGTGCGCGCGTATCGGGCGACGAGGTCGTCGAGCGGGCGCTCGACCGGATCCGTGAATGCGACCGGGAGCCCGGCGGGGATGGCGACGCCGAGCGCGTCGCGATACTTGGCTGCATCGTCGGCGGCGATGATCGCGGCGCCGCCGTCGAGCCGGATCTCGATCGCCCGGCGAGCGTTGATGAGCTCGTCGATCCATTTGTCGGCAGGCTCCGACGTGCTGTCGGCGCAGTCGATGCGGGCGGCGAGGTCGACGCGGGTCAGGTCGCCGAGATCTCGCAGGAGGTCGTGCGTCGCGTCGAGCGAACGAGCCTTGCGCTCGGGGACGAGCCGTTGCAGTTCGAGCTCGAGTTGGGCGATGACTTCGGGATCGAGCAGCTCGCGCAGTTCCTCGCTCCCGAGGAGTTCGCGCAACAGATTGCGATCGAGGGCCAACGCGGCCGACCGGCGTTCGGCGAGCGGGGCGTCGCCTTCATAGAGATACAGCGCGACGTAGGCGAAGATCAGGCTTTGCGCGAACGGCGACGCCGATCGGGTGTCGACGGGCACGACGCGAATCGCTCGCTGCTCGATTCCCGCGAGCACTTCGCGCAAGGACGGAAGGTCGAACACCTCACGCAGGCACTCGCGAGTCGTCTCGAGCAACATGGGAAAGTCGGGGTGATCGGCCGCGACTTCGAGGAGATCCGCAGCGCGGCGTCGCTGCTGCCACAACGGGGTTCGCTGCGTCGGCGCGCCACGGCGGGGGAGCAGGAGCGACCGAGCCGAGTTCTCACGGAAGCGGGCGGCAAACAACGAGGTGTTGGGAAGGCGCGCGACGACCAGGTCTTCGACTTCGTCGGGGGACACCAGCAGCGCGTCGAGGGGAAGGTCGTCGAGGGCCTCAGGGAGTCGCAGCACGATGCCGTCGTCGGTCCACATCACGGCAACGTCGAGGTCGAGGCGCGCCAGCTTCTCCTCGATTGCCAACGCCCACGGCGCATGGACCTGCGAGCCAAACGGCGACAGCAGGCACCACCGCCAGTCGCCGATCTCGTCGCGAAATCGTTCGAGCACGATCGTGCGGTCATCGGGAACGGCACCGGTGACCGAGGCCTGGTCGTCGAGGTACGCAACGAGGTTGCGGGCTGCGTACTCGTCGAGTCCGATCTTGCGGAGCTCGAGTTCGGCAACCTCCGATGTCGTCGCGCGCAATCGGCGAACCAACGCGCCGACGGCCTGACCGAGTTCGAGTGGTCGACCCGGGCCGTCGCCCCGCCAGAACGGCAGCTTCCCGGGCTGGCCGGGCGCAGGGGAGACGACGACGCGGTCGGGGGTGATCTCCTCGATGCGCCACGCAGATGCGCCGAGCACGAAGACTTCGCCCGGCCGCGATTCGTACACCATCTCCTCGTCGAGTTCGCCGACGCGCGAACCCTCCGGCGTGAACACGCCGTACAACCCGCGGTCGGGAATGGTTCCGCCGCTCGTGACCGCAAGTCGTTGCGCGCCGTCGCGGGCGCGGACACTGTCACCGAGGCGATCCCACACGATCCGCGGCCGGAGGTGCGAGAAACGATCACTCGGGTAGCGACCGGCCAACATGTCGAGGACGCCATGGAACACCTCGATCGACAGGTCGGCGAAATTGGCGCTGCGCTGGACAACACGCAGCAGGTCGGTCACCGCCCACGAGTCGACCGCAGTCATCGCGACGATGTGCTGGGCAAGCACGTCGAGCGGTCGCAGCGAGATCCGCATCGCTTCGACGGTCCCCGCGTGCATCCGTTCGACGACGGCGGTTGCTTCGAGGAGATCGCCGCGCCACTTCGGAAAGATGCGCCCGGTGCTGGCGGCGTCAACCTGGTGGCCGGCGCGTCCGACTCGTTGCAGACCCCGAGCAACCGAACCCGGCGATTCCACCAGGACGACGAGATCGACGGTCCCCATGTCGATGCCGAGTTCGAGTGAACTCGTCGCAACGATGGCGCGAAGGCGGCCCGACTTCAGGTCATCTTCGATCTGCAGCCGCTGTTCTCGTGCGATGGATCCGTGGTGCGCGCGCACGAGTTCTTCGTCGGCGAGTTCGTTGAGACGCGCCGCAAGCCGTTCTGCCAGGCGTCGAGAGTTGACGAACACGATCGTGGTGCGATGCGCGCGGATCAGTTCGAGCAGGCGCGGATGGATGTGCGGCCAAATACTGGTTGCGGCATCCGGGCTCGCGTTCGCATCGACCGGCGCGCTCGCCCTGACATCGGCGAGGTCTTCCACCGGCACGATGATCTGGAGGTCGAGTGGTTTGCGCATTCCCGCATCGACAATGGTCACCGGTCGAGGGGTCGGTCGGGGTGCGTCGGTGGCGTGGTGAAAACCGCCGAGGAAGTGCGCGATCTCGTCGAGCGGTCGGACCGTCGCGGACAGACCGATGCGTTGCGGCGGTTCGTGCGCGATTTCGTTGAGCCGTTCGAGTGACAACGACAGGTGCGCGCCGCGTTTGGTCGGCGCGAGCGCATGGATCTCGTCGACGATCACCCAGCGCACCGACCGCAGGGTGTCGCGCGCTCGCGAGGTGAGCATCAGGTACAGCGACTCGGGTGTGGTGATCAAGATGTCGGGTGGATTGCGCACGAGCGTGCCACGAGTTCGGCTATCGGTGTCGCCGGTACGGATACCCACAGTCGGTTCGTGGAACGATGCCCCGATGCGTTCGGCGGCGAGTCGAATGCCGGTAATCGGCGCGCGGAGGTTCTTCTCGACGTCGACGGCAAGGGCGCGCAGCGGCGAGATGTACAACACGCGGCAACGATCGGCCTTCGCGGGTACCGGTTCGGCGCCGACGCGATCGATCGCCCACAAGAAGGCAGCGAGGGTCTTGCCGGAACCGGTGGGTGCGACGATGAGGGAGTGATCGCCCGCGGCGATTGCCGGCCAGCCGCGAGCCTGTGCGGGCGTCGGTTCGGCGAAGCCCGACGCGAACCATGACGCAACCGGGTCGCTGAATCGCAACGGACCGGGCTCGACGTTCACGGGCCGGAGCGTACGCCGACGATCGGACAGTCCTCCCGGCGAGTCGTCGGCACCCCGGCGTCGCGGCGCGGCGAGACCCGCGGAAGTTCAGGACGCGGGAATGCTGCGCGCCACCGAGTCGAGCACCGAGAGCCACTGGAGACGTTGGGCTTCGAGCGTGAAACCGCGCGCGGCGATGATTTCGGGCCCCGCCTTCGCATGCGCTGCCCTCGCGTCGGCGTCGTCGAGCATCGCGTCGATGGCGCGAGCCATGGCGCCCGCGTCGCCGGGGGGTACCAGTCGCCCGGCGGCGCCGAGTACTTCCGTGACCCCGCCGTGATCGGTCGCGATCACGGGGAGGCCGAGGCTCATGGCCTCGAGTCCGACCAGGGGCCCGGCTTCGGGGTCGGTGCTCGCCGAGATCGCGATCGTCCAACGACGCATGACGGCGAGCGGGTCGGCCTGGTGGCCGAGGAACCGGACCCGAGCGCCGAGGTCGAGCGCCTCGACCTGGTGTCGCAGTTGTACGACGTAGGCCTCGTCCTTGTCGGGCGCGCCGCCCATGATCTCGAGCACGACATCGGCGTGGTCGAGTTGGGCCAGCGCATCGAGCAACACCTCGTGTCCCTTCCACGGGGTGAGCAACGCAGAGATACCGAGACACGGCGGGTCGGCGGGCTCCGCGGGCGCGACGGGAAACTCCGTCCCGTTGTAGATGACTTCGGTCGGTACTCCCAGGACGCGAAGGCGCCGCGCCACCCAATCGGACACTGCGATGGCCATGTCGATCCGGCGGGCCACGATGCGCAGCAGGATCCGGCGATCGAGCCGTACCAAGACGTCGTGCGCGAAATAGACGACGGGTGTGCGGCTGCGGGTCGCAAACAACACCGAGAGGGCGTTCACGCTGTTGATGACGAGGATCTCGGCGTCGCGCGCGACCCGGCGCAATCGCAAACCCGCACGCGCGGCGTGGAGCGCGGCGACCATGACCGCCAGCGGTCGGGGCAGACGCGGCAGGCGCAGATCGGGGATCGCCAGGCGCTCGATGCCGTGCTCGTCGAGCGCGGCGACCAACGGTCCGTCGCCGCATGCGACGCGCACGTCCCACCCGTGTTGGCGGGCACCCACGAGGTCGCGCAACAAGACCCGTTCGGCGCCGGAGTGCATACCGCCGGCCACGACGCCGAGGATGCGTCGCGGCGCTCCAGCCTCGGGGCTGCGCAACGTGGACTCGCGCATCGTGGGGCCGCCGATCAACTTCCCGAGGTGATAGCGGGCGAGTCGGCGTCGGCTCTGGGCCTTGGATTCGTCGGCCGACGACGAGCCGGCGATCGAGAGGATCCGGAGCACGATCAGCTTCAACGACAACCCGACCGTGTTCGCCAGGGCCCAGGCGCGCGCCCGGGCCGTCCCGTTCGTGCGTGCGTACCAGTCATACATCGCGTCGAGCCAGCGAGCCTCGCGACGCGCGCCGAACGCAACCGCTCCGGACGCGTTGCCGACGTGCTCGACCACGACGGTGCCATCGAGGGCGACACCGAATCCGGCTTGCCGCACTCGATGACAGAGCTCGAGATCTTCGACGTACATGAAATACCGCTCGCTGTACGGCCGTGATCCGACGGCCGAGCTGCGCATCGCGTGCACCGCACCGATGGTCCAATCAACGGGTCCGAAGCGGTGGTGGCGTTCGTCCGAGAAGCGTTCGAGCAGCCGACGCTCACCCAGCCGACCACGGCGGAATCGCAACGGGACAAATCCTGCGATGCAAGCTCCGAGGACGGAAGGGAAACGGTGCGCACTGTGCTGCAGACGTCCGCCAGGATGCTCGAGGCGGGGCGCGACGACTGCGAGCTTGACGTCGGTTGCGAGCCGATCGACGAGTGCCTCCAACGACCCCGGTCGAGCGCGGGTGTCGGGGTTCAGCGCAATGAGAAACTGCGCGGTGGGGTCGTCGAGGGCCTCGTTCATCGCGCGGGCGTAGCCCGCGTTCACCGCGAAGTGCATGACGCGAGCGCCCGCGGCGGCCGCGATGGACGCCGAGTCGTCGCTGGACGCGTTGTCGACCACGACGACCTCGGTGCGGTCCCAGTAACGACCGAGCGCGCCCGGCAACGCGTCGAGGCAGGCCGCGAGGTGTGCTCCGGAGTTCCAGGTCACGACACCGACGCGCACGACCGTCCCGGAGGTCGGACCGGGTTGCGAGTCTGAGCCGTCACCTTGGCGTTGTTCGGACACGCGGTCTGCGGCCTCCGGGTCTTGGTCCACCGAGCGTTGGAGCGCTTCTAGCATGGCCCAACGCCAACCGTTCGGCCGCAGCCGGGCGAAGTGACCAATCCGTCGGCGTCGCGTCGCGACGAAAGGGTGCGAGCATCGACACCGAACCGGACCGCAGTGGGCCTCGCGAACCCCGTCGGTCGTCGTCGCTGATCGGCGGCGCGGGCGTCATGATCGCGGCCCGACTCGTGGTCGCGGTATTCGGGTGGATCGGATTGCTGCTGATCGCCGCCGAACTGCCGACGGTCGAGTTCGGCTCGTACGCGTTCGTGTTCGCGTTGCTCGGACTGCTGGGCATGGTCGCGGATTTCGAAACGACCCGCGTCGTCATGGCCGAAATCGACGACTGGGACGATCTCGACGAGCTGACCGGTCGGTTCATCGTTTTTCGCGTCGCGCTCGCCACGACGGTGTACGCCCTGGCGCTCGCGATCGTCTCGGTGGGCGATTACAGCACCGTCGAAGTACAGGCGGTCGCGCTCGGTGGGTGTTCGTACTTCCTCGGTTCGGCGCTCTGGTCGCTCATCACCATCTGCCAAGCCCGATTCTGGTTGCGTTCGGTCGCGATCGCGATGGTGATCGGACAGTTGATCCAACTCGTGCTCGTCGTGGGCATTGCAACCACGAACCGGGGATCGTTGTTGCGGTTCGTCGCGCCCGCCGTCGTCAACGACGCGGTCGCGTTGGTGCTGCTCCTCGTGTTGTTGCGTCACGCGGTGCGACCGCGACTCCAGATCGACGTCGCCCGTTGGCGTCACTGGTTCATCACGGCCTTGCCGCTGGCTGCCGGTTCGGTCATCGGTCAGCTCTACTTCAAGGTCGACGCCGTGATGCTGACGTGGTTGCTGCCCCGAACCGAAGGTCGCGAGGCCATCGCTCGATATCAGATCGGTTACAAGTTCTCCGATCTCCTCGCGTTCTTGGCACCCGCGCTCTTGGCTGCCGTGCTGCCAATCCTGGTGCGATCGAAGACGCGCACGGACTTTCGCGAGACGTTCGGCCAGGCGCTGCTGATCGTGTTGCTGGTCGTCGCGTTCGTGGTCCCCGTGTTCGCGGTGTTGGCGCGACCGTTGATCGACGCGTTCGTCGGGTCCGAGTTGGTCGCCGCGGCCACCCCCGCCCGATGGTTGGTGCTCGGTCAGGCGCTGAACTTCGCGACGCAGTTGGTGTTCATCACGCTCGTCGCACGCGACGACCGCAAGCGCTACCCGATCGCGACCTCGTGCGGTCTCGTCGTCAACGTCGGTCTCAACCTGGTGCTCATTCCGCGCTACGACGTCATGGGCGCCGCGGTGGCCACGATCGTCACCGAGGTCGTGGTGATCGTCATGTTGGTGACGGCGCTTCGTGGGCAGGGCCTGCGACCGTTGCCGCTCCGGCCGATGATCCACATCGGCGGTGCCGGTTGCCTTGCTACCGGGGCTGCAGCCGGCGTCTTGGTCGTGGCCCCGTGGTGGATTTCCGGTCCGGTTGCGGCTGTGGCGTATCTCGGTGCCCTCGAAGTGATCGGCGTCGACGGTGTCGGCGGCGTCCGGGGGTTCGTGGCTCGAAGCCGTGCTCGCCAAGCCGCCTTGATCGAATCCTGACCGGTCTGCGTCGCGGCACCTTCGGATCCCTTCAGTGCTGCGTGTCGGTGCCGACACCTACAGCAGAGCCTGATACGGCCAACGATGCCGGGATACGGCCCGACGCCAGCCCCAAGGAAGGGCCGCGCGCAAGCGCGGCAGGAGCCATGGACGACACCCACATCTCACTCGAGTTCTGCTGTCGCTTTCGAGCCGACGGTGTGATCGATACGGTGTCGCCGGAGTTCGGACCGTTGGTCCCGGTCGGTTCCAACCTCTTCGATGCCGTCGTGTCGGCCGATCGCGAGCGACTGCTCCAGGCGGTGACGACCCCCGATGCGGCCGGGACTCGCTTCGACATCCGCGTGCGCGACGAACGCGGCCACATCGGCGTATTCGCGGTGGAGGTGTCGTTCGGGACCGACGATCCGGCGCCGACGACGGCAGCGCCTGATCCCGAAGGCTTGGCCTCGTTCGTGTTGCTCGGCCAGGAGGTCACCGACCTGCGCCGGGTGGGTGCGGTGCTGCACGCGCATCGCGAAGTGCTCGATCAGATCGCGACGGGCGCGCCGATCGCAACGGGGCTCGACGCGGTCGCCCGCATGTTCGAGGTCGTGACCCCGACGAGCGTCGTGGCCGTCTACCTGCGGCGCGGTGATGTGCTCGAGTTGGCTGCGGCGCCGCTTGCCTCGGCCGCGTTCGTGCAGGCCGCAGGACGCGTCGAACACGAGGTCGGTGTGCCGGTGCCGGGAACGATCGAACCGATTGCGGGAGGTCTCGCGGCGACGGTCGATCGCACCGGACTCGGGTTCGGGTGGTGGCGATCGGTGCTCGACGAAGACGGCGACGATGTCGGACGGATCGTGTTGCTCAACCCGGAAAAGCGCTTCCTCACGGCCGATGAGCGCTTCTTGCTCGACGAGGCGTCGCGCCTGGTGTCGGTTGCGTCGGGGACGGCTCGCGCGGCACGCCGCGCGTTCGATGCCGACGCTCGCGACCCGTTGACTGGACTGTTGCATCGTCGAGCGTTCCTTGGCGTCATCGCCGCCGACGTCGTCGGCGCCGTGAACGATCCGGCGCTGGTGGTCGCGATGGTGCGGATCGCGGGACTCGATTCGGTGAACGCCCAGCACGGATTCGACGCGGGCGATGCGGTCCTCGCGGCGACCGCCGAAGGGTTGCGACGGGTCGTTCGTACGCGTGACCTCCTCGCCCGTTGGAGCGACGCGCGCTTCGTCATCGTCGGGCGCGACCGCGGTGGTCCGGAGGCGCTCGACGGCTTTGCCCGGCGGGTTCGTGCCGGCGCAACCCCGCGGGTGGTGCTGGGGGGTACGACGGTCGAACCGGCGATCGAGGTCGTCGTCGAGCGACGTGCGCCGGGAGTTTCGATCGACGACGTGCTCCGCTCCCTCGAAGCGCGTCGTTCGTCCGGTTCGGGAGGATCGGTGCCGTCGGTCGTGGGATCGGCCGGGCGGCCAGGCTCAGACGCCGTCCCCAGCCGCCGATAAAGGAACGTTCCGGCATCCCGGTCGGAGAGGCCGGGCGCACCGCGCTCGAGGAGTGAGATGGCGACCGAGACCAACGACCTGGTGGCAGAGATCACCCAACTGCCGGTACAGCCCGGTGCCGCAATGCGGGTGTTGTGGATGCTCGAGGACCCACGCACCTCAGCCGCGGACCTCGGTCGGCTGATCGAGAGCGACCCTGCGTTGTCGACACAGGTCATTCGTCTCGCCAACACGGCGTTCTATGGGTTGTCCGGCAAGGTTGCAAGCGCGTGGCGCGCGGTCACCGTGCTCGGACTCGCGACGGTGCGCGCTCTGGCGACTACCGCCGCATTCGATCTCTTCAGCGAGAAGGGCCGCTCGGTTCCCGACGACTTCTGGCCGCATTCCGTCACGACTGCCGCGGCCGCGAGCGCGGTGGCGCGCCGAGTCGGGATGCAGGCGAACGACGCCTTCTCGGCCGGTTTGTTGCACGACCTCGGAACTGCGTTGATGTTCCGGCGTGCGCCGCGCCGCTACGACGCCGTCCTCGAACGCATGCAAGCTGACGAGACGGTGACGCTGATCACGGCCGAACACGCCGAGTTCGGGATCACCCACGCCGAGGTCGGTGCGGCCGCACTGTCGGTGATGAAGTTCCCGGGAGAGTTGACCGCGGCGATCGCGAGCCACCATCAGCCACCGGCGACCGTCGAGTCGCCGTTGAGTCGCATCGTGCTCGCCGCGGATGCGATCGCGTGCGCAATCGAACCGACGACCGAGACGAACGTGCCGGTCGCCGAAGCGCTCGTCGCGGTGGGGCTCCCGGCCGATGCCGAGGCGAGTCTGCTCGACGAGGTTCGCGACGACCGCGACAACCTCGCCGGATTTCTCACCGTCGCCGGCTGAGCCGACGCGCGTTCAGGCTCGCAACGACGGGCGACGATCGGCCCAGGGCTGGGCGGCCTCGAGCTGCGCGCTCACACGGATCAACAGATCTTCTCGGCCGTACGCCGCCACGAGCTGGACGCCGACCGGCAAGCCACTCTCGGTCCAGTGCAAGGGCACGGTGACCGCCGGTTGGCCGGTGAGGTTGAACCCCGCACAGAACGGTGCGAACGCAGCCGCGCGCAAGAACCCGAGGATTGGCACCTCCGCATCTTCGAACGTGCCGAGCGGAACCGGCGGTTCGGCCAAGGTCGGGGTCAACAACAGGTCGTAGCCACGACTGCCATCGAATGGCAACCACCAACTCGACACGTCGCGCCCGAATCGCTGCATGGACTCGACCGCTTCGAGCAGTTGTTGCGCGCTGATGCCGCGCCCGCTCTCGAGCATTTCCCAGGTCAGCGGTTCGACGTCGTTGGGTCCGAACTCGCGCCCGACGTCGGCTTGTGCGATGGCGACCTCGGCGGCGAGGCCGGCATCCCACAATGCGGAGAAGTAGCCCACGACCGCGGGGTCCTCGAACGCTTTCGGCCAATCGCTGTCGACAACGTGACCCAACGATTCGAGGAGCGCCGCGGCGCCGTCGACCGCACCCACGCACTCGGCATCGACGTCGCCGGTGCCGAGTGGATTGCTGCGCAGCACGCCGATTCGCAGACGTCCTGGGTCGACGCCGACCTCGGACGCGAAGGGGCGCGCAGGCGGCGGGGCAATGACGGGTTGGCCCGGCGCCGGAACCGACAGCGCGTCGAGCACCGCGGCGGTGTCGCGCACGCTTGTGCTGACACATCCTTCGACGACGAGCGGGTTCGTGAGGTGTCCGCCCATCGGACCCATCGACGTGCGTCCACGCGACGGCTTGAGCCCGAACCGGCCGTTGCAGCTCGCGGGGATGCGAATCGACCCACCACCGTCGTTCGCGTGCGCGACTGGAACGATGCCGCTTGCGACAGCGGCCGCGCTGCCGCCGCTGCTGCCCCCGGTCGTGCGCGTTGGATCCCACGGGTTTCGGCTCGGTCCGTAGGCGTGCGGTTCGGTGGTCGGGACGAGGCCGAACTCGGGCGTGTTCGTCCGGCCGATGCACACGAACCCCGCGTCGAAGAATCGCTGGGCGAGGTCGTCGGTGTGACGCGACACGAACTGCGCATCGCGCAGGGCTTGGTTGCCGCGGTGATGTGGTTCGCCCGCGACCGCGCACATGAGGTCTTTGAACAGGATGGGGACACCGCGGAACGGCCCGTCGGGAAGGGATCCGCGTGCCCGTTCGACGGCCGCGTCGTAGCGTTCGTGGATCACGAGGTTCAGCGACGGGTTGATCGCCTCGGCCTTGCGCACGGCGGCCTCGACGAGTTCTGACGGGGTCACCTCGCCCCGTCGGACCAGGTCGGCCTGGGCAGTGGCGTCGAGGTGCGTGAGTTCGTCGGTCATGGGGCGCACCCTACGCGGACCCGGGTTCTCGGTCCAGGTGTCGGGCGATAGCGTAGGAACCGTGCTGGCGCTGGAGACCGCCATCCGAAATGCGGGCGAAACCGCGTACGGCGTGTTCGCAAACCACGGTCGGTGGATGGTCTGGAACACGGTGCTCGCCCTGATACCGCTCGGGTTGGCCCTGCGACTGTTCCGGGTGGGTGTCGTGCGCGGGGTTCGGTGGTGGCTGGGCGTCGCAGTGTTCATCGCCTTCCTGCCGAACGCGCCGTACGTTCTCTCCGACGTCATCCACTTCTTCGACGACGTGCGCGCGTCGCGCGGCAACCACGATCTGCGCGTCGCGTTCGTCATCGTGCCCATCTATGTCGCGTTCATGGTGATCGGGTTCGGTTCGTACGTCGTGAGCCTCGATCGAGTGCGGCAGTTCGTGACCCGCATCGCGAGCGCGCGGTCGGCAACGATCGCCGTCGTCGTGCTGCACGCGCTGTCCAGCGTGGGAGTTTTTCTCGGTCGATTCTGGCGATTCAACAGCTGGGACATCGTCACCGCCCCGGACTCGCTCGCCAACCGACTCGACGACCTCATGCACCGGTGGCCGATTGCGATGACGGGGCTCACGTTCGTGAGCCTGGTTGTCCTGACGTCGTTGGCGGACTTGCTGATCGACGGCGTGCGTTACCGACGACGAGGTGGTTTCGCGGCGTGACGCGCCGCGCGGTGTGCACGGTCACGTCATTCGGTCGAGCCATCACCTTCGGTGAACGCGGTACGACCGCCGAATCGGATCATCAAGACGGTGTCGACCCAGTCGGCGAGTGATGCGACGATCGAACACGCGTAGGCGAGGTCACCGGCGTCCATCGTTGCCGCAGGGATCTCCGTTGCGGCGATGACGCGACCGGTCGGCGCGTCGTCGTCGCGGACGAAGAACACGCGAGCGCTCACGATGTTGCGATTGAGGTCGTTGATCTCCTCGAGCAGGTCGGCGCTGTGACTCACCGCGTCGAGAATGCGAGCCCAGACCCGAACCAACGGCGGATCCTGTACCAGCAGGCTGATTCGGTACAGCGCGCTGCCGAGGCGGATCGGAATGTCGCCATTGGCCTCGACGGTGAGATCGTCGGTCGCGTCGAGGTGGAGGATCTCACGCGCGAGGGCTTCGACGTACGCGCGATACGTGTCGAGCGGGTCGGGTTGCACGGCAATGACCCTAGAGGCGGCAACGGTCGGCTGTCGCCTCCCCTTGTTCGCATACATAGGCTGGCCGGATGTCCGAAGCTCCTGCGCTCGACCCGAGTCACACCAACGTGCACGGTGTCGACCCCGAAGCCCGTCGTTCTCACGACGAGCGACGGGAGGAGATCAAGTCGCGCTATCTCCGGCCGCGCGACGAACGGCCCGCGAGCGCAGCGCGCGGTGTCCATCACGTCGCGTTGATCTGTCGCGACGTCGAACGGACCGTTGCGTTCTTCGACGGCGTGCTCGGATTTCCGCTCATCGAGATGTTCGAGAACCGCGACTACGCCGGCTCGACACATTTCTTCTTCGATCTCGGTGTCGGCAACTGTCTCGCGTACTTCGACCTGCCGGGCCTCGATCTCGGGCCCTACGCAGAGGTGCTCGGTGGACTGCACCACCTTGCCATCTCGGTCGATCGCGCGCACTGGGAGGTCGTGCGGGCGCGGCTCGAAGCACGTGGCATCGAATACGCGCACGTCGACGATTCCTCGTTGTACTTCAGCGGGCCCGATGGTGAACGGCTCGAGTTGATCTCTGATCCGTTGCTCGAGATGTACGGCAAGTCGGTGGGCGGCGGGGAGCGCTAGTCCCAACCTCGGAGGTCAATCGACCATTCGTCGACGATCTCCGCACCGAGACCCGGACCGGACGCGACGTGCACGCGGTCGTGGTACGCCATCGTCGGGTCGATGTGGGCAGGTTGGAGCAGCACGCGTTCGCCGACGCGGGCCGACGCTTCGCTGCGGAAGGTCACGTGTTCATCGGAACAGAACAGCACCTCGCCGCCTTCGAGAATCGGGTCGCCGTGATCCATGCCGAACGCCTTCAACCCGGCGTCGGCGACGGCGAAGTTCGGGTTGATCGACACCACCGTGGCCGCAACGCGTAACGCGGGTCGAAACCCGAGTCCGAGTTCGGCGTACGCAGTGTCCATGAGGGCGTAGCTGCCGGCCTGGATCTCGTTCGCCCAGCTGTTCACCGCGTACGTGCCGGTGCCGCCGGCCGACACGATGTCCCCACCGACCTGCTGGTGTGCGGTGAGCAGGCGGGCCATCGATCGTTCGCACTTGGCGGCACGTTCAACGGCGTCGACGATGCCAACCACATGGCCTTCGTAGCCCATGACGCCCCGAACCTCGAGTCCGTGAGCACGCGCGAGATCGGCCAGGGAGCCGGCACCCTCGGGCGCGCAGCCGCAACGGGGCAGGCCGACGTTGACATCGATCAGCACCCGCCGGATACCCGCCGCGGCCGCTGCGATGACCGTGGCCTCGGAGTCGACCGCGACGGTGACGAGGTCGCCGAGATCGCCCAGGGCGCGCAACCGGACCGCATCCACGGACTCGTTCGCGAGGAGCAAGTCGGTGCCGACTCCCGCGACCGCCAAACCGAGGACCTCCCGCGGCGTTGCGGCGCAGAACCGTTCGTGACCCACGGCCAGTTGCGCTCGGGCAATGGCGGTGCACTTGTGCGCCTTGACGTGAGGTCGGAGCGCAGCTCCGGGTCGCACGGCGGCCATGGAGACGAGGTTGTGCTCGAACGCAACCTGGTCCAGTACGAGGGCGGGGGTTGGGAGGTCGGCAACGACGGTCATGCGCGCGAGCATGGCACGTGTCGTCTGCCCGGTTGCCCGATCCTTCGCCCGCGTCCAAGTCCCCGGCGAACGGTGCACCAGCACCCGATGTCGGCACCCGCGATGTGGGTGCGCCCGAGCGTCGCCCACCGACCGACCGGGATTGGGACACCGACGAACTCCCCGATACTCCCCAACGCGACTTTCTGATTCCGGCCACGCGCTGGCGCAGCGCACCGCCCTGGCTGCTCGAGCTCGGCGCCGACTTCGGTGTCGAGCTCGTCGCCTACAAGCGACGGATCGGCCGCTACCTGTTGTGGCGTGCGGGTCCGGCGAAGGGTTCCGATGCTTGTTATGCGGCCCTGGCGAGCGACGACCTCGACCGCTCGTTCACGTTCCGACTCCAACCCGACGGCACCGGCAGCGGGGTCAGCGCAGGCGGGAGAACGCACGATCGTTTCCGCACCTGGAAAGAATCACTCCGCGACGACGTCGCGCAGCAATCGTCGTAACGGTTTGCCGCTCGCCGAGCGCGGGATCTCGTCGACGAACCGGAGCGCTCGCGGCAACTTCGGCGTCGCCAACCGTTCTCGACCGAAGCCGCGCAGTTCGTCGAGCGATGGCGGGGTGTCGGTCGCGACGACGACTGCAACCACTCGTTCGCCCCATTCGTCGTCGGGTTCGCCGATCACGCACACGTCTCGGATCGCCGGGTGCGCGAGCAACACGTCTTCGACCTCGGTGGGACTCACGTTCACGCCGCCGGTGATGACGAGATCGTTCAGGCGGTCGATGATGGTGAGTCGCCCGTCGACGAAGGCGCCGACATCGCCGGTGTGGAACCAACCGTCGTCGTCGAGGACAGCCCGGGTCGCGTCGTCGGCAAATCGATAGCGCCGCATCACGGGCCCGCCGCGAATCTGGACCTCGTCGTCGGTGCCGAGGCGCGCGTCGACACCATCGTTCGGAACGCCGTTCGTGACGCAGCCGCCCCAGGTCTCGGTGAGGCCGTATGCGTCCGCGATGACGGCCCCGGCGGCCTCGGCGCGAGTTCGAAGACCGGGAGCCAAGACCGCACCGCCGATGATTAACCGGCGGAACGACTCCAACGGCGCGTCGATTTCGACGAGGCGGTGCAAGATGGTGGGAACCAACGACACCATCGTCACGCCTTCGTCTCGGCTGCTTGCGCCCACCCGTTGCAGATCGAACTTGTCGTGGACGACCACCGGGAGCTTGCAGACGTGCGCCCGGGCGATGATGGCGAGGCTGGCGACGTGATGGAGGGGCATGCACGCAAGCCAACAGTCGTCTGCGTCGGCTTCGACGGCAGCCGTATAACCCCGGCCCATCACCTCCATGCCCGAGCGGGTGAGCTCGACGAGCTTCGGCGTCCCGGTGGTTCCCGACGTCGTCACGACCGCTGCCGTGTCGGCGGGAACCGGTCGCCCGTCGCGACGGGCGTGACGGCCGGACCCGTCGACGAGATGGGTCGGGCGGAGCAGCGTCAGGCGACGCTCGATTTCGGACTTCGGCGCATCGGCCGGGATCGGCGCGATTGCTTCGTCGGCCTCCCACGCGCGGACCGCAATGTCGGCAATGCCCCGATTCGGGAGCAACGTCGCGACGAGCGGAATGTCGGTCATCGGCGTCGACGGTAGTGGGCCAACCGGCGCGCGCCCGACGGGCCGTGCCAGGCTGGTTGGCGATGGCGACGGCGGGGCAGTGGTTGGCGGGAGCGCGTCCCAGGACGCTCGGCGCGGCGATCTCGCCGGTACTCGTTGGCGTTGCGGCAGCATCAACCGACACCGACATCGATGGTGCCTACGCAGTCGGAGCGTTGTTCGTCGCGTTCGCCCTGCAAGTCGGGGTCAACTACGCCAACGACTTCAGCGACGGGGTCCGGGGGACCGATGCCGAACGGCGAGGTCCGGTCCGTCTCACCGCGTCAGGGCTGGCAACGCCCGATGCCGTCAAACGCGCTGCGCAGGTGTCGTTCGCGTTGGCCGCGGTGGTCGGGCTGTGGTTGTCGATCGCGGTCAACCCGGTGCTGATCCTGGTCGGTGGCGTGTGCATCCTCGCCGCGGCGACCTACACCGGCGGACCGCGCCCCTACGGGTACGCGGGGCTGGGTGAGGTCATGGTGCTCATCTGTTTCGGTTTTGTCGCGACCGCCGGAACTGCATATCTCCAACTCGATCGGATCAATGCCGAGGCCTGGCTGGGGTCGTTCGTGACCGGCCTTCCCGCGTGTGCGATCTTGCTCACCAACAACTTGCGCGACGTCGAGACGGATCGTGCTGCCGGCAAACGCACGCTCGCGGTGCGGTTCGGTGCCGACCGGTCGAGGCAGCTGTATTGGTTATGCATCGCGGGTTCGTTCGTCGCCGTGGGTTGGCTCGGCGCGTTGCACTCGTGGGCCTATCTGGCGATCGGCGCGATGGCGTTCGCACTGGGTCCGATGCGGTTGGTACGCGAACGATCGGACCCGCCGTCGTTGGTTCGAGCGTTGGTGCTCACGGCGTTGTTCCAGATGGTGCTGGCATCGCTCGTTGCGATCGGACTCTTCGCGAGCTGAGCCCGTTGACGGGTCAGGTCACGGCAAGCGCTTCGGCGATGGCCGCAGCGAGTTCGGCCGGCGCTGTCTGGGCGAGTGCGTGGCCGCCGTCGAGTTCGACGCGTCGCACCGTCGTGTTCGTACAAGCCGCCGTCAGCGCTCGACCGATCTCGGTGTATTTGGTGTCGGCGCGTCCGGTGATGATCGTGACGGGGACCCGCAGTGTCGAGAGTCGGGGCCACAGGTTCGGCATGGTGCCGGTTCCGAGCTGCCGCAGCATGGCGGCGAGGTCCTCGGCTCGTTGCCCACGACGCTCGGCAACACCTGGTGCGTCGAGTGCCACGTCGGCGAACAAGGGCTGTGCCAGCCACTCGTCGAGGAAGGCGTCGACGCCGACCGCCAGGACACGCCGGGCGAGCCGTTCGTCATCGGCTCGGCGTTGTGCTGCCTGGGCCGCGTCGGCAATGCCGGCCGTGGTGCTCACGAGCACGAGCCCGTCGACTTGCTCCGGATGATCGAGCGCGACGGCCAGTGCGAGCCGGCCGCCCATCGAGTAGCCGCACCAGTGCCCGCGTCCACCCGTGTCCGCGAGCGCAGCCACGGTGGCGTCCCACGCGAGGTTCGCGGGCACCTCGATCGGGACGGATTCGAGGTTTGCGGGCGCGGATCGGTCGCGCAAGGCGTCGACCACGTCCTGCCAGGACGCCGGAGTTTGGCTGAAGCCGGGTACCAGCACCACGCGCACGCGAGGATTCTCGCCGATGAATGCCGCGAGCCCCGAGTGGACCCCCGAAACGCAGTGGAGTGCCGTGCAGGAGTTGTTCGCCGGACTTGCCGCCGCGGGAGCGGCCCACGTCGTCGTGGCGCCCGGGTCGCGTTCGACGCCGCTCGCGCTCGCCGCACAACGCAACCCGGGCCTCGCGGTGACGGTGGTCGTCGACGAACGGTCGGCGGCGTTCGTCGCGCTCGGAATCGGTCGGGCAACGGGTTGCCCCGCCGTCGTGGTGTGCACGTCGGGGAGCGCGCTCGCCCACGTGCACCCCGCGGTCCTCGAGGCGCACCACGGCCGGGTGCCGCTCGTCGTAGTCAGCGCTGACCGTCCACCGGAATTGCTCGATACCGGTGCGGGGCAGACCATCGATCAAACCCATCTCTTCGGCGGCGCGGTGCGCTGGTTCGGTGCGACGGGTGTGGCCGACGCAGCGTCGCGGCCGGCGTTCGGACCAATCGGTGTGCGCGCGGCATCGGTGGCGCGTGGTCCTGTACCTGGACCCGTGCACGTCAACGTTGCCGTGCGCGAACCGTTGCTCGCGGCGAGCCGGTCGGAGCCGGCGCCTCGCGCCGCGCGACCCGTGGTGGTCGTCGATGCTCCGACGATCGCCGACGCAACCATCGACGCCGTGATGGATCTGCTCGGCGGCGTCGAGCGCGGCGTGGTCGTCGCTGGTTGGGGGAGTCGTGCGACGGGCGGCGTCATCGCCGAACTCGCAAAGGTGCTCGATTGGCCGCTCCTCGCCGACCCGGTCAGCAACGCGCGGGTCGGCAAGCACGCGGTGTCGACCTACGAGGCGTTGGTACGTGACGATCGGTTCGCCGACGAGCACGTCCCCGAGGTCGTGCTCCGATTCGGAGCGCCCTTGACGAGCAAGGTCACGAATCAATGGCTGCGTCGCGCCGGGCGACGGGTGGTGGTCGATCGCGAACACGCGTGGCTCGATCCGCATCGTGACACCGATGTGCGAGTCGTTGGCGACGCTGGTCAGCTGGCGAGCCGGATTGCGCTTCGCCTTGCGGGCGGCGGGTTTCGGGCGCCGAACGCCGCGCCGAGTCGGTGGATGGCCGAGTGGCGTGACGCGGAGCGTCGAGCTCGGTCATCGATCGATCGAGTGCTCGACGCAGACGAGGTCTTGTTCGATGGACGCATCGCTCGCGATGTGGTTGCGGGGATGCCCGATGGAAGCCAACTGCTGGTCGCATCGAGTTTGGCGGTGCGCGATCTCGAATGGTTCGCTGCGCCGCGTTCAGGGGTCGCCGTGCACGCCAACCGTGGGGTCAACGGCATCGACGGACTGGTGTCGACGGCGGCGGGCATCGCCGCGGGGTCCGAGGCACCGACGGTGGCCCTCCTCGGCGACCTCGCGTTGTTGCACGACTCGAATGGGCTGCTCGGGCTCGATGCGCGCGACGTCGACCTCACATTCATCGTGATCGACAACGACGGCGGCGGGATCTTTTCGTTCCTCCCCCAAGCCGATGTCCTCGAACCTGACGAGTTCGACCGCCTCTTCGGTACGCCGCACGGTCGTGATCTCACGCGCTTGTTCGACTTCCATGACATCGACGTGGTGGCCCCGACGACCGCGTCCGAGTTCGCGGTCGCACTTCGGCACGCCTTGGACTCCGGCGGTGTGCGCGCGATTGTCGTGCGCACCGACCGCACGGCCAACGTCGAGCGCCACCGAGCGCTCTGGGATGCGGCGCGCTCGCGTCGCTGACCGAAGCGGGTTGTCGTCGTCGAGGACGCTCGGCGGAAGCTGGCCGTGCCGGCATGTTCTCGAAGGCGGTTCGCAAGAACGCCCGCATTCGCCATCGCTCGCCGCGCGCTGCAGCTGGATCGTCGACCCTATGGGCGGACCAGGCAGCGGAGCATGGGCTCCAGTTTCGCTTGGGTTTCGGCCCACTCGAGGTCGGGGTCGGACCCATCGACGATTCCGACTCCGGCCAGCAACCGGCCGCGCGTTCCGTTGATCTCGGCGCACCGCAATGCCACCGCGAACTCGCCGTCACCGCGAGCATCGACCCAACCGACCGGGCCGCCGTAGTTGCCGCGTGAAAACAGTTCGAGGCGTGCGATCGTGTCGAGCGCCACGGCGCGGGGCGCGCCGCCGACGGCGGGGGTGGGGTGCAGTGCGAGTGCAAGACCAAGCGCGTGGGGCGCGTCGCAGCGCAGCGTGCCGGTGACCGTGGTCGTGAGATGCGTGACCGTGGTGAAGCGCTCGGCGACCGGCTCGGCGACCGAGAGCGAGGTGCACCAGGTTTCGAGCGCGGCGCGTACCGCGTCGACGACGAGGCGGTGCTCATGGTCGTCCTTCCCGGAGTCGACGAGCGCGGCCACCGCTGCGTCGTCGGCCGCGGGATCGTCACGGCGCGCGGTCGTGCCGGCCATCGGCCGCGAGCGCACCGAATTGCCCTTGCGCTGCACGAGCAACTCGGGTGTGGCCCCGACGAACCCATGGTCGCCGTACACGTAGCAGCCCGGCTGCGTTCGGGTGAGGCGTTCGAGTACCTCGCGAACGACGAATGGGGCGTCGGCTTCGACGATCACTTCGCGTGCGAGCACGACCTTCTCGAGCGTTCCGTTGTCGATGGCCTCGAGGGCCGCGGCGATCGCGGCGTCCCACCAAGCGAGATCCTGCACCGACTCGACAACGAATCGTCGTGGGAGGCGAGCGAACTCGTCGTCGCGTGCGGGTGGTTCGATCCACGTCGACGGTGAGCCGAGTTCGTGCGTCGCGCCCGCTCCGGTTGCGTCGAACGAGGTCACCCGAGCGGGGACGGTGAGCTGACCTGCGCCGTCGAACGGCAACGCGCCAACTGCGATCGCGTGCTCGCCGAATTGTTCGCCGAGCGCGTCGACTGCGTCGGGCTCGACGAACGCGGCCACGCCGGCCGTGACGAACCCGGAGCCATCTGGCCGCCGCCAGGTAAACGTCATCGGCGCGTCCCGGTGATGAGCTGTGCGGTGCCGAAGAAGAACGTTCGGTGCTGCACGTCGTCGAACCCGGCGGCGCGCACCATGTTCACGAGGTCCGCGCTCGCCGGCAGGTAGGCGGTGGACTCGGGCAAGTACCGATAGGCCGCTCGGTCCGACAGGAGTCCGCCGACGAACGGCACCACCTTGCGGAACCAGAACGCGTGACCGATGCGAACGATTCGAGATTTCGGCTCCGAGACATCGAGCAAGGCAATCCTGCCGCCCGACCTCACGGTGCGGGCGCACTCGGCGAAGAACGGATCGAGCGCAGTGAAGTTGCGCAACGCGAAGCCACACGTGATGCCATCGAGCGAGCCGGAAGCGACGGGAAGGTCGAGTGCGTCGCCGCGCAGGAGCGGCGCACGAGTTCGCGCTGCGGCGAGCATGCCGGCGGAGAAGTCGGTGCCGACGACATCGTGTCCAACCCGATCGAGTTCGCGACAGAAGTCACCCGTCCCGCACGCGATGTCGAGGACCGTCGCGCGACCCGTGAGGCCGAGGACTCGCACCGAGATCCGTCGCCATCGAACGTCCATGCGCAACGTGAGGATGCGGTTGAGGCGGTCGTAGCGCCCGGCGATGCGGTCGAACATGGCTTCGACCGATGCCGCCTTGTCGAGTGGGTCGGGGAGGGCGCTCGCCGCAGCCTTGGTCCGCGTGAGCATCAGCGAGGCCCTTCGATGCGACGGGTGCCTTCGATTCGTGCCGCGGCGAGTTCGGCTTGTTCGCCCACCCGGTCGAGATGCGCCTGCGCGCTGTCGAGCAGCACCCGGCGGAAATGGTGAGCGACCAAACTGGTCACCGCCGGCAACATGACGCGGAACGATTCAACGAGCCGCTCGGCTCGTGCCGCGTCGTCGAGCGCGCTGGCGCGGAGTGGCTCGCGGATGTGGGCGTCGAACAGTTGCACCGCGTGCTCGACGGTCGCGCGGGTCGCGGCGTCGTGCGCTCGTGCGAGATCGAGGAGTGCATCGAACGGCAGGCCGGTGCCGAGCAGCGCGGTGGCGCCACGAATGATCTCGGCGTCGGCCGCGGTGAAGCGATCCTGACCGTCGATCCGCCGAGGGACGAGCAGTTGGGCGTCGACGACCGTGGCGAGCATCTCGGCGGGTACGCCGACGCGAGTCGCGAGTTCGTCGATGGTCAAGAACTCTTCGTCACCATCGGTGCTCTCGGCCGCGGCGACCGCGGCCGCGAGCGGTGCGTCCGCGGCGTCGAGTTCACCCAACACCACGCGTTCGATGAGCGCGAGCGTGAGTCCGTGGCGACGCAGATCGCGGATCCGTTCGAGCCGTTCGACGTGCGTGTCGCCGTAGATCCCGATCCGGCCGACCTTGTCCGGCGGATCGAGCAGACGTCGCTTTTGATAGAAGCGAATGGTGTCGACCGACGTCGCGGTCCGCTCGGCGAGTTCCTCGACGCGCAGTTCCAGGGCCATGCCCGGATCGTAGGAGTGATCACTCCCATGATGACGAACTGGCGGTGCCGACTGACGGTGAACTGGCGGTGCCGAACTGGCGGTGCCGGCATCGAACGACGAGGCTTGACTCTCACGTCGCGGCAGGGTCGAAGATACCGACCATGCGCATGGCAATCGGCGAGTTCGCAGCGGCGGGGCGGGTTTCGGTTCGGACCTTGCGCCACTACGACGACATCGGTCTGTTGCGACCCGCAGCGGTCGACCCGCGCACGAGCTACCGGTTCTACGAACGCGCCCAACTCGAGCGATTGCACTCGATCGTCGCGCTGAAGGACCTCGGTTTTGGTCTCGACCAGGTCGCGGCGATGCTGGCCCACTCGATCACGGCGGGCGAGTTGCGCGGGATGCTCCGGTTGCGTCGCGTGGAACTCGAACACGAGATCGGTCAGCACCAACGCCGCCTCGCCGACGTCGAGGCCCGACTCCGCAACATCGAACAGGAGCACGACATGAGCGAACACCAGATCGAAGTGAAGTCCGTCGCTGCGATGCACGTCGCGTCGACGGGTGCATTGGCGGCCAGCTTCGACCCGGACGACATCACCGCAGTCATCGGCCCGCTGTACCCGCGCTTGTTCGATCAGCTTGGCGCCAGCGGCGTCACACCGACCGGCCCATCACTCGCCTGGTACGAGGTCGATCCGATGGGGACCGACCAGGTGCTGGTTCACGCCGGTGTCCCGGTCGACGACTCGGTGACCGCGGTCGACGGTCTGGATGTCGTCGACCTCCCCGCGATCGAGCGGGTGGCGGCGATCGTGCATCGAGGCGCGCCGGAGGCCGAAGTGGGCTTCGATGCGTCGTACCACGCGCTGCTTCGCTTCGCGGAGGCCAACGGCTATGTCGCCGTGGGCTTCTCTCGCGAGATCTACTTGGACTGTCCGCCGGACCGGTCGAAGTGGGTCACCGAGCTGCAGTTCGCGCTCGCCCCGGCGCCCTGACGCGGCTTGTTGTTGCGGGATACGGCAACGACACGACGCCTCAGACGCTCTTCCAGTTGGGTTTGCGCTTCTCGGCGAAGGCGCTGCTGCCTTCGATGGCGTCGCCGCTGCTGAAGACCTCGATCGCGTACTTCGCGTTGCGTTGCCAACCGTCGGCCTCGGAGATGTCGGCCGCTTCCTTCACGAGTTGGCGCGACAGTCGCACTGCGATCGGACTGTTTTCCGCGATCCGTTCGGCGAGCGCCACGGCTTCGTCGAGTACGCGGTCGCGGGGCACCAATCGGTTGACGAGTCCGAGTTCGAACGCTCGAATCGCGCTGATGGGGTCGCCAGTCATCGCGAACTCGAGGGCCAACGCCATCGGCACCCGCTTCGGGAGGCGCAAGAGACCACCCGCCGCGGCAATCAGGCCGCGCTGCACCTCGGGGATGCCGAAGCGGGCGTCGTCCGCCGCGACGACCAAGTCGCACGACAAGACGATCTCGAAGCCGCCAGCCAACGCCGGGCCCTGCACGGCGGCGATGATCGGCTTGGGAAACTCGCGGTTCGTGAGCCCGGCAAAACCGCCGCGGGCGGCGGCGATCTCGTTGCCGCGGCCCTGCGCCACGACCTTGAGGTCAGCACCCGCGCAGAAGACGTCGCCGGTGCCGGTGACCACGACGGCGCGCACATCGCCGTCGACTTCGACCGCGTCGAGCGCTTCGGCCATCGCCACGCTGACCTCCGGGCTGATCGCGTTCTTCGCCTCCGGCCGGTTCAGCCGCAACACCTCGACGCTGCCCCGCCGTTCCCGTTCGACCACTGCCATCTGAGTTCCTCCTCGACGTCTCGAGCCGCACCGTACAAGGCCGATTGCGGTAGGGGCGAGGCGAGCCGCCGACGGGCGTGGCGCGGAACCGCTCAGGTCGCAGCGGCCGTCGGCCGAGAATTCCAAGGTCAGGGACGAACGCGTCGACACGGAGGTCGGGGTGAACGGAACGACGCGCCGCTGGGCGCGCGACCTACCCAGCGAAACACCGGGCAACGTGGTGGTGCTTCCGGTGCTTCGCGCTGAAGCTTCGTCACGCGTTCGTCCCCTGACGAACTCCGAGGTCGGGCTCGGTATCCGAGCTCGCGCCTTGACGCCGATCGATCCGCCGCTGGCCTTCGTGCTGTTCCTGTCCGGCGTGTTGCTGATCGGAGCAGCGCGCGCACTGGAACCTGTCGCGGCCGGCCACGTGCGTGTTCCGCTGTGGTTGCTCGCGATCGACACGTTCGTGTGGGCCGGCGTGTTCAGCGCCGGCGTCGGCCTGGTGAAGTTCAAGACCTTCGGTCTGTGGGGCGCGACCTTGGCCGGAGCGGCGCTGCTCATCGAAAGCGCCGTGTGCGTCCTGACCGGACATCACTCGTTTGGGTTGTGGTGGATCGGCCAGATGACCTGCGAGGCAGCGTTTCTCGCCGGGTCGGTGATCGCGACGCGAATCAACGGGCGAGCGCCGGCGATCCACTGAGGTCTGGTGTCGGGGATTCGACCGCCGCGCTGATCCCGGGCCGTCGGAGTCGTATCGCCACCAGGGCGACCCACATGACAAGGGCGGCACCGATCGTCACGGGACGCAGCCCGAACGCGTCGCCCAGCGCTGCCTGGACCTGTAACCCGATCGGATAGCACGCTCCCAGCACGAGGTTGTTGATCGACAACACGCGGCCTCGGAGTTCCGCCGGCGACCGACGCTGTGCGATCGTCGTGAAACTCTGCAACGCCGCGAAGTAGACGAGCCCGACGACGAACAACGCCGGAACCGCCAGCCAGATCGATGGCGCGGCGCCGTAGGCGATGAGCGCGCCCGGGAGGGCCACCATCGAACCCACCATCAAGCGACGGACGCCGAGCCGTTCGACGACCGACCCGAGCATGAAACCGGTGACGACCGCACCCAATCCCTGCGCAGTGATCAGCGCCGAGTTCCAACCCTTCGACTCGCCGTACACCTTCACGACAACGGCAGGAATCAGCCCGATGAACGCGGCGCAACACAGTGTGTTCAGCACCATGGCCTGCACGCTGACGCGCAGCCCGGGTTCGTCGCGCACGAATCGCCATCCCGTTCGAATCGAGGCCAGCACCGGTTCGACCGCCCCGCGCACGTCGGGGAGTCGGAGCGGGACGATCGCGACGAACACCGCGAAGAAGCTCACGGCGTTGACGCCCACCACCCACTCGATGCCGGCGACGGAGTAGACGATCGCACCGAGCGCCGGGCCGAGGACGCGACCGAGGTTCCAGTTCGCCGACGACAAACCGATGGCCGCAGTGAGTTCTTCGGGTGGCACGAGGTCCGGCAGGATCGTCTGCATCGCGGGAAAGGCGAGGGCCCAGACGATGCCGTTCCCGAGCGCGAAACTCGCGATCACGCCAGGGCCGGGGGCGCCCGATGCCATCAGCACTGTCAGGATCGCGGCGAGCGCACCCTGCAACGCGCACCCGATCAGCAACAGTCGTTTGCGACTCAGACGATCAGCGAGCGCGCCGCCGAACGGTGCGAGCACCGCCGTCGGAACGAACTCGGCTGCGGCGATCAACGCCGCCCATGTTGCGCTCTCGGTGGATTCGGCGACGTAGTAGCCGAGCGCGGCGGTCTGCATCCACGTCCCGGCGTTCGACACGAAGTTGCCCGTCCACACCCGACGGTACGGGCGGCGCAGCAGGGGAGCGAACGATGCGGCGACCAAGGCGGCTGAACCTACTGCCAGGTGCAGCGCGAGGTCGGGTGACGCGCGACACTCGGGACGTGCGGCGTCGTTCCCAGCCCGAGTTCCGAGCAACGAAGTGGTTGCCCTCGATCGCTCGCGGTGTCGGAGCGGTGGTCGGGGCGAGCGTGCTGCTCGTTGCCTGCGCCGTCGACGATCCGGGGTCGACGGCCAACACGGGAGCAACCGAATTCTCCAACCAAGGCGACCCTCCCGAGACGCCCGACAAGCCCGGACCGCGGAGCGGTCGCGTCGTCACGATCGACCGAGTCGTCGACGGTGACACGATCATCGTCGAACCCAACGAACGGGTTCGTCTCATCGGTATCGACACGCCCGAGTCGGTGAAACCCGATTCGCCCGAAGAGTGTTTCGGCGCCGAAGCGTCGCGCCGGCTCTCGGCGTTGCTGCCACCCGGCACGGAGGTAGTGCTCGTCGCCGACGTCGAGTCCCAGGATCGTTTCGAACGCACCTTGGCCTATGTCTACCGACGCGACGACGATCTGTTCGTCAATGCGGCGCTCATCGACGAAGGTTTCGCGTTCGCCTACACGGTCCCGCCCAATGTCGCGTTTGCCGACGAGTTCGTCGATCTGCAGCGGACGGCGCGCCGGGAGGGCCGCGGCTTGTGGTCGGCCTGCCCTTCGGGGTGACGGGCAGTCGCGATCAGGTTCGCCAGATCGGCGCGCGCTTCTCGACAAACGCAGTCATGCCTTCTTGGGCGTCGTCCGACATTGCGTTCGCAGTCATCGTCGGCGCCGCAATGCCGTATGCGAGGTCTTCGTCGACCGCTTCTTGCGCGTAGAACGCGCGCTTACCGAGGGCGAGCGTCGATGCGGCGGCGGCTGCGATGCGTTCGGCGAGCTCGCTGACGGCAACGTCGAGTGAATCCTTCGGCACCACCCGGTTCACTAGTCCCCACGCCGCGGCGGTCTCGGCGTCGATCGGTTCGCCGGTCAACAGCATTTCGAGCGCCCGCTTGCGACCGATCGCCCGGGAAAGCGGAACCATCGGCGTCGAGCAGAACAACCCGATCTTGACTCCCGGCGTGGCGAACGAGGCGGTGTCGGCCGCCACGGCGAGGTCGCAGGCAGCAACGAGCTGACAGCCGGCGGCAGTCGCGAGCGCGTGGACGCGCGCAATCACGGGTTGTGGTGCTTCGCGAATCGCTTGCATCGCGGCTACGCACTCGTCGAACAACTCGGCGTAGAACATCTCGCCGCGTTCGGTGACCATCTCGCGCAGGTCGTGCCCCGCGCTGAACACTGGCCCGGCCGCCGCGACGACGATGACCCGAACCTCGGGATCGTCCGACAACGTCCGCACAGCAGCCGTGAGGTCGCGCAGCACCTCCAAGGCCAACGCGTTGCGTTGTTCGGGCCGGTTCAAGGTGATCCGTGCGATACGACCGGATTCGACGACGATGGAATCCGTGGCCCGCGAGGAAGTCATACGCCGAACGTACTCGTCGCGCCGAGCGCGTTGTACGGTGCCGATCGTGCGCCGAACCGCTCTGACCTGCCTGATCGTGTCGTCCTTCGTTGCCGCAGCCTGCTCGGGCGACGACAATCGGTCGGACGACACGTCGACCTCGACCGACCAACAACCGACGACAACGGTGGCGATACAGGGTTCGATCGACATCGATCCCGCGCTCGCCGGCACTGCCGACCGTTGCGACCCGACCGATCCCCGACACTGCTTGTTGCCGTTCCCGAGCGACACCTTCACCGTCGAGGACGCCGCCGCCGACTCGGGTCGGCGCATCAGCTTCGATCGGTCGTCGATGCCGACCAACGCGCAAGGTGTGCAGATCGACCCGACTGAATGGAACCGCAACGACGGATTCTCTCCCGGCCAGCCGATCTCGTTGTTCGTTCCCGATCTCGATCTTGCGGCGACATCGGCAGCCGAACTCGTCGACATCGAAGCATCGCTCGCTCCCGGCGCGCCGATCGTGTTGCTCGACGCGACGACGGGAACGCGGTGGCCCTACTGGACGGAACTCGACGCGTCGGTCGAATCCGACGACGATCGGGTGCTGTACATCCGTCCGGCGACGAACTATCCCGAAGGTCATCGCATGGTCGTCGCCTTGCGCGGGCTCTACGGTCCGAAGGGAACGATTCCGCCCGGCGACGTGTTCAGGGCCTATCGCGACCGACTCGACACGGGCATCGACGCCATCGAGGCGCGCCGGGACCGTTACGAACAGGTCTTCGCCGATCTGGAACAAGCGGGTGTGGCTCGCACCGATCTGTTTCTTGCTTGGGACTTCACGGTGGCGAGCGAGCGCAACCTCGCCGAGCGAATGTTGCACCTTCGTGACGACGCGTTGGCGACGCTCGGTGGCGACGCTCCAGCGTTTACGGTGACGGGCGTCGAAATCGATCCCGACGAAGAGATCGCGCGCCGCGTCACCGGAACGGTCGAGGTGCCGAAGTACCTCGACGGTGATGGAGCGCCGGGCTCGAGGTTCACGAATCTCGCGGGGCTGCCCACAGCGCAGGGGACCTACGCCGCCAACTTCATCTGCAACATTCCCCACGCGGCCTTCGACGTGCCCGCGCGCGTGTCGCTCTACGGCCACGGACTCCTCGGGAGTGCCGGAGAAGTCAGTGCCGGCAACGTACGAGCGTTCTCGCAGGCGCACGACATCGTGTTTTGTGCGACCGATTGGATCGGCATGAGCGAGGCCGACATCGGCAACGCCGTGGCAATTCTGCAAGACGTATCGAACATGCCAACACTCGCCGACCGTTCGCAGCAAGGATTTCTCAACGCAATCGTCCTGGGACGTGTGCTCACCCACCCGAACGGGTTCGGCAGTCACGAAGCGTTCCAAGACGACGATGGCGTCGCGGTGATCGACGGATCGGAGTTGTTCTACGACGGCAACTCCCAGGG
>SXIR01000099.1 GCA_005772765.1 Actinomycetota bacterium | reverse complement strand
GTTCGACGGTGGCAGTGGCGCGCCTCTCCGCATCGCCGACTCGTTCGCCTCCCAGCGGCGATAGCTCGTGTACGACAGGACCGCGCCGAGCGTGATCAACGGAACTCCGACGGCGCGTGCCCCCCACGACCATTCGAACTCCGGGAGAAACGAGACGACGGCGAGGCCGGCGGCGATGAGCGCGAGCGCGGTGCGGTTCCACGCAAGGAAGGTGCGTTCGTTGGCGTAGGTGAAGCGAACGTCGGGATCGGACTCGAGCCGCTCCGGTGTGATGTCGGACGAGTCGCTCACGCCATTCCCAGTCGTTCGAGTTGTTCGGGCGGTGCTTCGACCTCACGTAACACGTCGGCGAGCAGCGAGCGGTGCTGGCGTCCGAGCGCATCGTCGACGCGATTGCGGTCTTCGCCGGGGTCGTCGTCGAGATCGAAACAGACGCTGCCGTGCGCGAAGTCGCCGTAGCCCCAGAACGGCAACAGGTCGCCCGACCGGAACGGCTGACGGATCACCGGCACCGTGGTGCCGGGCATGGTCCCGAGCGTCGCACGGTCGTCGGGCCGCGGGAGCCGCAGTTGGGGGACCCCAGGGATCGGCATGGTGGACCAGCGGTTCGACAGCATGACCAACGGTTCGTTGTCGCCATCGGGGGCGCACGCGAACTTCACCACGCCGCTCCCGGCGCGCGGCTGGGTCAAGAGATGAACCTCGCGTCCCCAGACGCCGCTCAACGCCCACTCCCGAACGGTCGACGCGCCGCCTGCAAGGAGTGGCACGAGCGAGTTGCCGTGCACCCGATGTTCGACCGAAGCGCCGAACACATCGAGCAGCGTTGCACACAGGTCGACGTTGGTGGTCAGGGCGCCCCGAACGCCGGCGTCGACCCCGGGCCAACGAATCAACAGTGGCGTATGGCCGAGCGGATCGAACACCGGCGAACGGGGTTTGCCCCAGGTGTCCTTCTCGCCGAGGTAGTGACCGTGATCGGTGCACACGATCACCGCAGTGTCGTTCGCCATCGGCGACGCATCGATCGCGTCGAGCAGGTGGCCGAACCACGTGTCGATCATCGTCAACTTGCCGCCGTACTGTGCGCGGATCTGGCGGGCTTCTCGTGCGTCGAGCACGCCGTTGGCTTGCGCGTCGACTGCGTACGGAGGCCAATAGAGGTGGGGCCCCTCCCAGTCGGGGTCGTACATCGATGCGTACGGCTCGGGCGTGTCGAAGGGTTCGTGCGGATCGAACTCGTCGATGAAGAGCAAGAACCGATCGTGCGCGGGTGCCTCGTCGCGAATCCAGCGCGCCGCCTCGCTCATCACACGTGGTCCCGGAAACTCGGCCTCGGCACCCCACCAACCGCGGTTCGTGTCGTAGGGGAGGTTGCGGCCGAACTTCGGTGCGCCGATCCACGACGGGTCGGGTCGCGTGCGCCACGGGTCGGATTCGTGACCACGCTGGTAATCCCACGCGGCGAAGTCGCAGTGGTAGTTCTCGCCGCCCGTCTCGAACAGATGCGGGTGGTCGGTGACGAGTTTGGTCGTGACCCCGACTTGACGCAGCGCCGCCGTGATCGGCTCCTCCCAGATCTCGATCGAGCCCCACGGCCGCCACAGGAAGTCGAGCGCGCCGACGAGCAGGTCGTGGCGGGCGGGCATGCACGGCAGCGACCCGGTGTAGTGCTGCTCGAACCGCACCGCGTTTGTCGCGAACCGGTCGAGGTTCGGGGTGTCGAACTCGCTCGATCCGTAACTGCCGAGCAGGTGGCGGTTCAGCGAGTCGAGCAACACCACGACGACGTGGCGGGGGTGCGAGGTCTCGGGCAGCGCCATGGATGTGGAACCTACCGGTGTTCGGTGACGCCGGTCACCGTTCGATCCCGCTCGTGGGCGCGACAAATCCCCTCGACGATTTGCGCCCGCATTCTTGTGAGGTGGCGATGGGTCCCGCACTCACCCCATCGACACCGACCATCCGGGTCGCCCCGACGCAGGAGAACTCATGCGCATCGTTCGTGCCCTCACCGCCCTCACCCTGATCGCAGCTCCCGTGTTCGGTGCGGTCGCCACCGACCCCGCCAACGCCTGGTTGCCGCCGATCGATCCCACACCGATCGTGCTGCCACCGCTGCTTCCGAGTCCCTACATGTGCAATGGCCTCGTTGCGACGATCGTCGGGACTCCGGACGACGACATCCTGGTCGGCACGAATGGCGACGATGTCATCGTGGCGCTCGCAGGTTGGGACCAGATCTGGGGTCACGGCGGCCGCGACACGATCTGCGCCGGGAGCGGCGACGACCTCATCGCCGGCGAAGCCGGTCGTGACTACATCGACGGCCAGTCCGGTCACGACCTCATCGGCTACGGCGTCGACCCGGCTCCGATCAGCGCGAGCCTCATGCTGAACCGCGTCGTCAGCGCCGAGGGCACCGACACGGTGCTGCGGGTCGAGTCGGTGTACGGATCCCCGTTCGACGACCGGATTGTCGGCAACCGCTTCGACAACCTGCTCTACGGCGCCGGCGGCGTGGATTCGATCGATGGGCGCGCCGGGTTCGACGGTTGTGGCGGCGAAACCGTCGCTCGTTGCGAGTACGAGGTCAGCTTCCCGCTGTTGTAGTCGACCTGGAGGTGTTGCGTCTGTTGTCGAAACTGCGCGACGAGCGGTCTACGTCGACGCGGGTGTGCGCTCGTCGAGGTGCCAGGGCTCGCCGAAGTCGTTCATGAGGTCGAGATACGGCACGGCGTCGAATGCCTCGGGGCCGACGACCCCTGAGCCGCTCCACATGCCGTTCGCGAGCAACTCCATCGCGAACACCGGGTTGATCGCGGTCTGCCACACCACCGCCTGGCAGCCGTGCTTCGCCATCGTTTCCTCGTTGTCGGAAACGTGGTACAGGTAGGCCGCCCTCGGGTTTCCGTCTTTGCCGGTGCCCGTGACGTAGGTCCCAGCACACGTTCGGCCGTGCATCTTGTCGCCGAGTGTGGCTGGGTCAGGGAGGCAGGCCGCCACGACATCGCGCGGCGAGACCTCGACGCCGCGAACGTTGACCTTGGCGGTGCGATCGAGTCCGAGTTTGTGCAGCGTCGACAGTACCTCGATGAACTCGTCGCCGAGCCCGTACTTGAACGTGACGCGCTCGCAGTCGACCCAGCGGGGCACGAGCAGCACCTCTTCGTGCTCGACGTGGACGCACTCGACGTCGCCGATGCCGTCGGGGAAGTGGAACACCTCGGGCTCGCTGAACGGCGGGAGGCAGAACCACCCGCGATCGCGCTCCCACACGACCGGAGGATTCAGACACTCCTCGATGACCGTCCAGATCGAGAACGTGGGCGCGAAGTCGTAACCGTCGATGGTGAGGTTCGCGCCGTCGCGAACGCCGACTTCGTCGATGCGATCGAACAGGTGGTCGGCGGCGTAGCGCGCGCACACATCGGCGAAGCCGGGCTCGATGCCGAGTCCGCACAAGGCGAGTTGACCGCGCTGCTCCCACTGTTGCGCGACGGCGAACTGGTCGTCGCCGAGTTTCTTGCCGCATTCTTCGTAGGGGCGTTCGGGGTGCGGTTCCGACAGCGTCATCGCCATGTCGAGATAGGTACAGCCCGCGTCGAACGCGCCCTGGAAGATGCCGGGGTTGAACCGCGGGTCGCACGCGTTCACGATCGTGTCGCATGCGTGGGCCGCCGCAAGTGCTGCGACGTCGGCTGCGGACGAGGCATCGACCCTCGCCGCGGTGAAGCGCGCGTCGCCAACGCGTTCGGCGACCGCCCGAGCCCGTGATTCGTCGACGTCCGCAACGACGAGATGATCGAAGAAATCCCGACGAGATGCAGCAACGGTCATCGCTCCGCCCACGCCGCCGGCGCCGACTACCAAGATCCGCATAGTGCGGAACGGTAGCCGGGCGTCGCTGACTCGTCAGTCGGTCACCAGATCTGGTCCGTGTAGGTGTCGGTGCCGGCGATGGTGCGGCGGAAGGGCGCGACCCACAACAGCTCGCCCATTCCGGCCCCAGTGAACTCGCTACCGAGCGACGCGAAGGTCTGGTCCCAGTTCGCGACGAGGTCGTCGTCGACGAACCACAACTGCGTGAAGCGATTCGCCGGGTCCATGCGCGGGATGTCCTTCGGGGCGTCGCCTTGCAGCGGGACCGGTGTGAACTCGGCACCGACGACGCCGGGAAGGTCGCGGGCGGCGAACCAGGCATCGATGGCCTCGAGGTCGACACCGTCAGCAGGTTGACCGATGACGAGCACGGCATAGGGCGAGTGGTGCTCCAGCGCGAGTTCGACCGGCACGCCGTCGGGAGCCTCGAACTGCGTACGGAACTTGTACATCACGGTGTGGATGTGGTCGCGCTCGGCGAACATCCGCTCGTTTTCGTGCAACCAGTTGACCTGGTTCGTTCCCCACTGCATCCACTCGCCGAACTTGCCGGCGAGAATCCAATAGATCGCGACATAGCTGCCGCTCGTCGGGTCGGGACAGATCACCGAATCGGCCGGGTAGCGCAGCGCCTTCAGGTCTCGGGTCGCCACGTAGCGAGCGCCCGAGAGGTTCCACTGGCCGATCATGCAGCCGGCGTAGAAGTGATCGCGTTCGTACCAGCGGTTGTACTCGACCTCGTGCCCCCGGCGCGGCTCGACCACGGTGATCAACGCCCCGCCAAGTCGGATCGGGCGCTGGCGGGTATCGCCGGTACCGGTTTCTTGGATCGCCATCAGTCGGTCTCCTTGGCTGCGGCGCTCAGCGCCACCTTGTCGATCTTCTGTCCGGCCGTCACGGGGAGCGTGTCGACGATGACGAGCCGATCCGGTGCTTTGTAGTCGGCGAGCCGAGCGCGGCACCAAGCGCGGACTTCGTCGAGGGTCGGTTGGGAATGGGCTGGGTCGACGACGACGAACGCGATGCCGATCTCGCCGAGCACCGGAGCGGGCGCTCCGACCACGGCCGCCTGCGCGATCGCCGGGTGATCGGCGAGCGTCCCTTCGACCTCAGCGGGGTAGACGTTGTAGCCGCCGCGGATGTACATCTCCTTGAGGCGACCGACGATGCGGAGGTTGCCGTCGTCGCCGATCAGGCCGAGGTCACCGGTCCGGAGCCGCCCGGCCGCGTCGAACGCGGCTGCCGTCTGCTCGGGATCGTCCCAGTAGTGACGAAATCGTGCTCGGGTCGACGTACGAATCTCGCCAACGATGTTCGGACCGACGACGGCATTGGTTTCGTGATCGACGATGTCGATGTCGACGACGGGGCTGGCGACGCCGACGGTCGTCGCAATGACCTCGTCGTCATCGCCCACCCGGGTACCGCTGATCAGGCCCGCCTCGGTGCTCGTGTAGCGCGTGATGACCGCACAGCCGAGTTGTTCGCGCATGCGGCGCACGAGGTCGGGTGCGACGCTTGCGCCGCCGACGCCGGCGAGCCGCAAGCTCGATCGATCACAGCGGTCGAGCGCCGGGTGCGCCAAGACGAGTTCCCATTGTGTCGGGACGCCGGTGACCATCGTGATGCGTTCCCGTTGGATCAACTCGATTTGGCGCGCAGCGCTCCACGGCTCGCCGACGAGCACGAGTGTGGTGCCGGCCGCGAGCTCGTCCCAGATGCGCGTCATGTAGCCCATGTGCGCGAACGGCAAGCTGACGAGCCGTCGATCGCCGGGCGCGGTGAGGTCGCCCATGCCTTCGTGGATGACGCGCAGTGACACATGGTCGTACACCGCGCCTTTCGGCGCACCAGTGGTGCCGCTCGTCCACACGATTGCGACGGGATCGTCGGGGGAGCGTTGCGCGTCGACGCTGCGGGGTGCGGCAGACACGGCAGCGAGGTCGGCGACCCGCAGGATTGCGCCGGCGCCGTCGGGGATTTCGGCATCGTCCGGCGCAACGGTCACTCGAGGTCGGGTGCGAGCGATGATGCTCGCCCGCTCCGGCCCGGCCAGTCGCTGGTTGACCGCGCTCGTGATCGCCCCGGCTCGCATCGCGCCGAGGTAGGCGCAGGCGAACTCGATCGAACTCGGTACGAGGAGGCACACGACGTCGCCGGGAACCACGCCGAGGTCGCCCAAGGCCGAGGCGATCCCGGCGCTCGCCTGCTCGAGTTCGGCATAGGTGACCCGCCGGTCGTCGTGGACATAGGCCGCACGCTCGGGGTGGGCAGCGGCGGCCGAGATGAGCACGTCGATCACGGTCTGTGGCAGGAGCGGCTCGTTCATCTGGGCGCAGAACCCTAACCAGCGGCGGGAATCCGCCGATCAATGCAGCACAGACGCAATGGGCCCGACCCCCCAAGGGTCCCAATGCGCGGCCCGCCGGGTGCCAGCCGCCCCGGCGGGCCACTTTCGTTTTCGTGGCGCAGACGACGCGTCAGACGCTTGGGAAGCGGTGGAGTTGCATCGCCGGTCCCAGGCCGTCGATGCGATACACCTCGACGGTGTTGTCGCCGTCGACGATGAGCGCCGGTGGAAGGTTGAACACCAACGTCGACGTGCCGTCGTCCGGGGGGAGTGTTTCGCTCACTGCCGCGATGCGACCGTTGAGCACGATCGCGACGGGGACGGGCCGGTCGAGTCCGTTGATGCTGGCGATGTTCACGAACCACGGAGCGATCGTCGCGTCGCGATCGACGTCGCGCAGACGTTCCGGTGATTCGAACGCGATCGTCGTGGTGTCGTCGTCGCCGATCCAGGCAGGTGCGACCGTGCGGCCGATGAGGTCGCCGTACGCGCTGTGGCGAAAGATCCGCAACGCGGGATCGCCGCCGATCGGCGCAGCGCGTTCTTGTTGCACGCCCGCATACAAGGACTCGTCGATTGCGACGCGTCCGTCGTCGTCCGCCACGAGGTCGCGTGGCGTCGGAAACACGACGAACGTTGCCATCCGACGCTCGCGGTCGCGGCGCGCGGGGTCCTGCAACGCAAACCCATCCAGGTCGAATCCCTCTGGGCCCTCGTCGACGCCGGTCGCGCGCAGCACGGTCGGGACGATGTCGAGCGTCGTCGCCCGTCGTTCGTCGATGGTCCCAACCGCCTGTCCGGGGTACTTGACGAACAGCGGTACCCAGGCGACGTCGGCGAGGTTCTGTTCGGAGGGGTTTCGCAACGGCTCACCGGCTTTGAAGGACACGCCGTGATCGGCCGTGACGATGACGAGCGAATCATCGGTGATGCCGGCTGCGTCGAGGCGATCGAGCATCGCGCCGAGCAGCGTGTCGCTCGCCTGTAGCTGCAGGAGGTGGCGTTGTCGCCCGAGTTCGGCGCCGATCGCCGTCGGCCATTGCAAATAGGTCTCGCCCGGGAGTTCGTTGTCGGCACCGGTGTCCTGCAGGGTCGCGGTGTACTGCCACGGCCAGTGCGGTAGCTCGAGGTGCACCATGTCGAGCCGTCCGTTGCTCGCCGGCCCGAGCGACGCGATGAATCGGCGAGCCGTCGGCAGTCGAATCCGTGCCGCGGCGTTTTCGTCGAACTGGGTTCGGTCCGACCCGGGTTCGAGCGACTCGCCGTACAGCCGAGCGACCGCCCCGGCCAGCTCGAAGAACCCGCCGCTCGACGACCCGGCACAGATCGACTCAGGGCAGATCTGGGTCGCGGTCTCGTGCACGTTCATCTCGACGACCCCGTTCAGGCGCGTGAAGAGGCTGTCGGGGTGAGCTCGGGCAACCGGCAGCGTGTCGGCGCCGGTGGGTTCGTAGCCAGTCAAGATTGCCGGGAGAGCCTGCTGGGTGAACGCGGCCGCCGTCGTCGTGTTCCGATACCAAGTGGACTGCGCCTCGAGACGAGCGAAGTTCGGGTAGAGCTCGGCGTCGACGTTGCCGCGGCCGTCGAGCAGCGACCGGAGCGGCAGTTCATCGAAGACGATCAGGACGACCCGTTGGTCGCTCTCGGCCGCGGCCGAGCGAGCAGCGGTTTGGTCGCCGATCACCACGTCGGTTACCGGCGAGAAGAACAAGAACAGCGCGATGAACACGGGTGGGGCGGCCGCCAGGAAGCGAAGCAACGTCGTGGTGGCTGCCAGGGTGATCAACCCGAAACCCGCGATCGTCGCCGCGATCGCCGCCGCGAACGCGGCGACGGGGGAGGTGGTGATGCCGTTGGCGATCTGGAGCCCAACGAGCCCGAACGCGAACGCCAACACGATCCGGTGCAAACCGCGTGCGGCGCGGGGCGCGATCCGGGCGACGGCGACTTCGACGGCGACGGCGATCGCAGGAACCACGGCCGCGGCGCCCAGCGCGAGCAAGAACGCCTGCATCAGGGTCGTCCGCCGGGCGATGAGGAGCTCGGCGTTGCGGCCCACGAGGTCGAGCAACGGCTGGGTGATCGCAATTCCGAACGCGCCGAAGATCTCGGCCGCGTGCCGCCGCGCGTCGAAATCTGACGGTGCGTTAGATTCGCTCGCCATGGCTGAACCCACGGTACTGGTGGTCCCGGGTCGACACGATGGTCGGCGCGCAATCGTGACCGGAGCCGGCTCCGGGCTCGGGCGGGCAACCGCACAACGGCTCGCAGCCGAAGGCGCCCGGGTTGCGTGCCTCGACATTGCCGAAGGTGCGGCGAGCGAGACGGCGACGGCGATCGGGGCAAGCGCAATCGCCCAGGCCTGCGACGTCGGCGACCCGGTTTCGGTCGCGGCCGCAGTCGACGCTGTCGCCCAGACGTTCGGTGGGCTCGACCTCGCAGTGACGTGCGCGGGAATCGGCAAGCTCGCCAACAGCCACGATCAGCCGTTCGACGAATGGGCCCGAATCCTCGGCGTCAACTTGACCGGCACGTTTCTCGTCGCACAAGCCGCACTGCGACACTTCCTGGCCGGTGATGGCGGCCGCATCGTGACCGTTGCATCGAACGCAGGTCTGATGGGCCAGCCCTACAGCGCCGCCTACTGCGCGTCGAAGGGCGGTGTCATCAACCTCACTCGGGCGCTGGCTGACGAGTACATGAAGCGCAACATCACCGTGAACTGTGTTGCGCCCGGTGGCATGGACACGCCGCTGCAGGGTTCGTTCGCCAACTCGTTCCCCGAAGGTGCGAGCTGGAAGGACATGCGAAAGTCGATGACCCCGATGGGCACGAGCCAGCCCGAAGAAGTTGCCTCGGTCATCAGCTTCGTTGCGTCTGACGAAGCGCGGTACATGACCGGCTCGATCGTTTCCATCGACGGGGGCTTGACCCTGTAGATCCGCGGTGGGCAGACCGACTCGGGGGGTCGGCCCCTCGGAGTACGACCGATGAAGAGGACAATGTGATGCTCGACGATGCCAAGTCAGTCTGGGAGTTGATCGAACGCCGGGCGGAGCTCACGCCCGATCGCATCATGTTGCATGCCGACAATCGCGCGGTGTCGTTCGCCGAGTACCGCGATCTCGTCGAGCGCGCAGCGGCCGGTTGGTATGCAGCGGGAATCCGAGCGGGCGTGCAAGTGAGTTGGCAGCTTCCGACCTGGGTCGAGTCCGCAGTCCTCGTCGGAGCGCTCTGTCGTCTCGGCGCGATCCAGAACCCGATGTTGCCGATCTACCGCCAACGCGAGATCAGCTTCATCACCCGTCAGCTCGGGACCGAGTTTCTCATCACACCGAGCGAATGGAACGGCTTCGACTACCACGGGCTCGCGGAGCAGGTCGCCTCGGAGAACGCGGGCGCAGGGTTCGCAGGACTACGGGCGGTCGTTGCCGACCGTCACAATCCCGAAGGCGATCCGAGCGCGCTGCCGGCCGCGCCCGAGACGTTCGCCGCTCGTGGCGACGATCCGGTGCGCTGGATCTTCTATACCTCGGGCACGACGAGCGACCCGAAGGGCGCGCAACACACCGACCGCAGCGTGATGCAGGGCGCAATCGGTTACTGCAAGAAGACCCACATCGTCGAAGACGACATCGCCATCGTGGCCTTTCCGTTCACGCACGTCGGCGGAGCGATCATCGGCGTGTTCACGCCGTTGCTCACGGGTTCGACTGCCGTGCTGATGGAAGCATTCACGCCCGCTCGCTCGACCGAACTCATCGGTCGGCACCGCGTCACGCTCGGCAACGGCGCGCCGGCCATCCACCAGTTGTTGATCGCTGAGGCCCGCGACAATCCCGATGCCTACCGCACGGTTCGCGCGTTCCCTGGCGGCGGTTCGCCGAAACCGCCGTTGCAGCACGACGAGATCCGCGAGGTGGTGCCGAGTGCCGTCGGCGGCATCACCAGTGGCTACGGACTCACCGAAGCGCCGATCTTGACCCAGACCGACATGGACGCGGCCGACGAGAGCAAGATCAAGGGCGAGGGCACGCCAACCGAGTCGGTCGCGATCAAACTGCTCGACCGCGAGGGCCACGAGGTCGCCATCGGCGAAGAGGGCGAAATCGTCGCAACGGGTCACCAGGTCATGCGCGGCTACACCGATCCGTCGCTCGACGCCGCGGCGTTCACTGCCGACGGCTTCTTCCGCACGGGAGATGTCGGACGATTCCTGGCGGATGGCACGCTCGTCATCACCGGTCGCATCAAGGACATCATCATCCGCAAGGGCGAAAACGTGTCAGCGAAGGAAGTCGAGGATTGCCTCTACACCCACCCCACCGTTGCTGACGTTGCCGTCTTCGGCATCCCCGATGTCGATCGTGGCGAGATGGTGGTCGCGGCGATCCAGTTGAAAGACGCCGCGAACGTGCCCACGGTCGCCGACGTGTTCGACCATTGCCGCGTCGCCGGACTCATGGCCCAGAAGGCGCCCGAGCGGTTGATGATCGTCGAAACGATGCCACGCAACCCCAGCGGCAAGGTTCCGAAACACGAACTGCGCAAACAACTGATCGGGGAGTGAGGTGCAATCCACGTTGGCGGTGAGCGGCGCGGCGAGCGGTCTGGGACGAGCGCTCACGGAGCGTCTGCGGGCCGACGGATCGACCGTCGTCACCGTCGATCTGCATTCGGTCGAGATCGCGGCCGACTTGTCGTCGCCGGGTGGGCGCGCCGCGGCGGTCGCGGGCGTCCTCGAGCGAGCGTCGTCGCTGGCCGGCGTCGTTCCGTGCGCGGGACTCGGTCCGCAACACCCATCGGAGCGCATCATCGCCGTGAACTTCTTTGGTGCGGTGGCGTTCGTCGAAGGGCTCGAACGGTCGATCGCGCCGGGTGGTGCCGTCGCGCTGATCTGCTCGAACTCGACGACGCTCACCCCGGGCGCAGACGGCGACCTCGCGCGCGCCTGCCTCGATCGCGACGAGACCGCAGCACTGGCGATCGCGGCCGACACGAATCCCGCAGTCGCGTACGCCGCGTCGAAGGTCGCGATCGGGAAATGGATGCGTTCGCGAGTGCAGGAGTTGGGGGAGCGAGGCGTGCGGATCAACGCCGTCGCGCCCGGTCCGTTTCTCACGCCGCTGCTCCAAGAAGGGCTCGACGACCCGGCAACCAGCGACCTGATCAAAGCGTTGCCGATTCCGCTCGGGCGGATGGGCGACCCCGCCGACATCGCCGACGTCGTCGCGTGGCTGCTCTTCGACGGCGCCCGGTACGTCCACGGGTCGACGCTGTTCGCCGACGGCGGAATCGACGCGCTCCTCGCACCGAATCGGTTCCCTTGAGCGAGCCATGACCTGCGCGCTCGTACTCGAGTCCGTACGTTCGCTGGCCGAGCGGTCGTTCGAGCGGCGCCCCGTCAACCCCGACGACGGATGGCTGCAGGTCGAGGCATGCGGTCTCTGCGGAACCGATCACGAGCAGTTCACCGGCCAACTCAACGGCGGATTCGCCTTCGTCCCCGGACACGAGACCGTCGGGGTGATCGACGAGATCGGCGCATCGGCCGCGGCCCGGTGGTCGGTCGGGGCAGGCGATCGTGTCGCGGTCGAGGTGTTTCAGCGGTGCGGCCGCTGCGGTGACTGCATCGCAGGCTCCTACAACCGCTGTCGTGCACACGGATTGCGCGACATGTACGGCTTCGTCGATATCGACCGCACGCCGAGTTTGTGGGGCGGCTACGCCGAGCACCAGTACCTGGCGCCCGACTCGCTGCTGCTGCGAGTCCCCGACGACCTCGATCCCGTGACGGCAACGCTGTTCAATCCGGTTGGCGCCGGAGTTCGGTGGGGCGTGACGGTGCCAGGCACGCGACCCGGCGACGTCGTCGCCGTCCTCGGCCCCGGAATCCGCGGTATCGCCGCGTGCGCCGCCGCCATCACCGCTGGCGCAGCAACCGTCATGGTGACGGGCGCGGGCGAACGCGACGCGCCCCGCCTGGCCATGGCCCGCCGATTCGGAGCCGACCTCACGGTCGACGTGACGCGCGACGATCCCGTTGTGGCGTTGCGTGACTCGACGGGTGGGCGGCTCGCCGACGTCGTCGTCGACGTCACGGCCAAGGCGCCCCAGGCGGTCGCGCAAGCGATTGCGCTCGCCCGTCCCGGCGGGACGGTCGTAATCGCCGGGACGCGCGGGAGTGCGGTTCCCGAGTTTCTCGTCGATCATGTCGTGTTCAAGGAACTGCGGGTCATCGGCGCCCTGGGTGTCGACACCGCGGCGTACCAATCGGCGTTCTCGCTGTTGACCGACCGGCAGTTCCCGTGGACCGATATCGATCGTCGCGTCGAACCCCTGGCGGCCGACCGGGTCACGGACTTGCTCGAAACGATGGCCGGCGAACGCGGTACCCCGCCGCTCCACGCCGTCGTGGTCCCAATGAATCGATGACCCAATGAATCGACGACCCAATAGATCGACGACCCAATAGATCGACGACGAGGAGGAATCCAAGGTGCAGGTCAGCGTGACGGTGTCAGGGTTCAGTCGGCTGTTCGACAACGACTTGGGGCGCGTGCTCGACGCGGCGCGTGTGCTCGACGCCGCTGGGGCGACGACGCTCGTACTGGCCGACCACGTGGTCATGGGCGAACGGACCGATCGCTACCCCTTCGGAACCTTTCCGTACGGTCCCGACGAACCTTGGCCCGAGCCCCTGACGCTGCTGAGCGCGATTGCCGCGGTGACCGAACGGGTCCGGCTCGGGACAGGCATCGTCCTCACGCCCCTGCGGCCACCGGCGCTGCTCGCCAAGGTCTGCGCGACGCTCGACCAGATCAGCCGCGGTCGTCTCGATCTCGGCGTCGGCCCCGGGTGGCAGCGCGAGGAGTACGCCGCGTGTGGACTCGATTGGTCACGTCGCTGGGATCTGCTCGACGATGGTCTGCGCGCCTGTGCCGCGCTGTGGACCCAAACCGCACCGGTGTCGTTCGCATCGGCGACGGTGGCGTTCGGGCCGACCTGGTGCCTGCCACAACCCGTGCAGTGCTCGCCGATCACCGGGATTCCGCTGCACTACGGCATGGCCGCAACACCCGCCCACGTTGCCCGCATCGCTGCGCTCGGCGCGGGCTGGTTGCCGATCCACACGACGAGTGTCGAACAACTACGCGACGGCATCGACGCGCTCCGCGCCGCGTTTTCGGCCGCAGGTCGCGATCCCGCGACGCTGCGGGTCCGTGCGAGCGCGAAGGTCGTCACGACCGACGATGGCCACGTCGACATCGAGGCCACTCGGTCTGCGAGCACGCACCTTGCCGATCTGGGGGTGACCGAAGCGGCAGTCGGCCTCGGCCGCCACGCCAAGGACGCGACGGCGCTCGAACGATTCGTGCGGGACGTCGTCGACGCGTTCGCGGCGATCTGACGCCGTCAGCGCGGCGCGCACAGCCAGTCGAACAGGGCCTGGTTCGCCGGGTCGGTGGTTGCGGTGTCTTCGGGGTGCCACTGGACGGCAATGACCGGGCGGTCGACGACCTCGACGGCTTCGATCGTGCCGTCGACAGCCATGGCGGTGACGGTCAGCCCGTCGCCGAGCCGTCGAAGCGCCTGGTGATGGTGGCAGGACACGACGGGGGAACGCGTCCGCATGATCGCGGCGAGTTGGGATCCTGCGGCGACGTCGACCGTGTGGAGGAACTCGCCGTCGGCAACGCCGGGGCGTCCGTGCGGCTCGACACCCGGCTCGGTGGCGATGTCCTGCCAGAGCGAGCCGCCCAACGCGACGTTGAGGACTTGCACCCCGCGACAGATCGCCAGCATCGGGGTGTTGGTCGCGAGCGCGGCGCGACACAGCGCCATCTCGAAGTGGTCGACGAAGGTGTCGGTGCCGTAGACGGTCGGGTGGGCAGCCTCGCCGTACCGTTCGGGTTCGACGTCGGGCCCGCCGGTCAACAACACGCCGTCGAACCTTGTCACGAACGCCTCGGCCTCCGGCGCGTCGATCGGCACCGGATCGCACAACACCGGCCAACCGCCGGCGGCCCGCACCCGCTGCAGGTATCCCTCGCGCTCGCCGATCCCGCCCGAGTGCCAGCCCCGGACCCGACCGTCGCCGAGCCGGCGCGCAGTGAGCGCGATCAACGGCCGCGCGGCCGGTCCGTGGCTCACCACTGGTCGAAGTTTCGTTTGAGTTCCCAGTCGGTCACAGCTCGGTTGAACGCGGCCCACTCCTGCTTTGCGGTGTTGAGCAGATGGAAGTGCACCGCGTCGCCGAATGCGGCGCGGGCAACCTTGGAGTGTTCGAACTCCTCGATGGCTTCGACGATGTTCCACGGCACGCGAGCGACGTCGGGCGCGACGTACGCGTTGCCATCGAAGCGCGTAGGCGGATCGATGCCGTGTTCGATCCCGTGAAGTCCAGCGGCGATCGTCGCCGCGAACGCCAGGTAGGCGTTCGCGTCGGCGCCGGGAATGCGTGACTCGACTCGATACGACTGGCCGTGGCCGACCATGCGATAGCCGCACGTGCGATTGTCGTGGCCCCACGCGAGCGCGGTCGGCGCCCACGATTCGGGCTGATAGCGCTTGTAGGAATTGACCGTCGGCGCGTACATCCACGCGAACTCGCGACCAGTGGCAATGAGGCCGCCGAGCCACCCGCGGCCGACGGTCGAGAAGTGGTGTTCGGCGTGCTCGTCGTACATCAGCGACGTCGTGCCGTCGCCGTCCCATACCGACGAGTGGATGTGACACGACGATCCGACGTCGTCCATCGAGTACTTCGCCATGAACGTGATCGCTCGTCCGTGTTGATGGGCGATCTCCTTCGCGCCGTTCTTGTAGATCGTGTGCCGATCGGCCATCGTCAACGCGTCGGCGTACTCGAGGTTGATCTCATGTTGGCCATAGCCGGCCTCGCCCTTGGAGAACTCGACGGGCACGCCGGCGCCGTCCATGCCGTTGCGAATGGCTCGAATCAGATACTCGTCGCGGCTCGTTTGAAGGATGTGGTAGTCGAGCACGACGTTCGAATGCGGCGTCAGGTCGAGGTACCGCTTCGCCGCCGCCTCGTCGAGGGAATCCTTGAACAAGAAGAACTCGAGTTCGCTCCCGGCGTACACGCGGTAGCCGAGGGCGGCCGCCTTGGCGATCTGGGCTTTCAGGATCTGTCGGGGAGACACGGCCACCGGGCTGCCGTCGTGTTCTTCGACGAGGTCGCACATCACGAGCGCCGTCTTCTCGAGCCACGGAATCATCCGGATCGTCGCCAGGTCCGGCACGAGCGCGAAGTCGCCGTAGCCCTTGTCCCAGTTGGCGTACTCGTAGCCCGCAACGACGTTCATCTCGCTGTCGACCGCGAGCAGGTAGTTGCAGGCGTGGACCTCGCCGTCGCCACCTCGCATCTGCTTCAGCCAGAAGTGGCCGGTCACCCGTTTGCCCATCAACCGACCTTGGAGGTCGGGAAAGGTCACGAGGACCGTATCGATGCTGCCGTTGCGGATCCGCTCTTCGAGTTCGCTCGCGCTCAACATTCCCGGCACCATGGTGATCTCCTGGTCGCTCGTGTCCATCGACGTCGGGCGGATCCTACGAGGCCGTCGATCGAATCGTTCTAGGCCCGGAGGCGCTCGCCCGACGGGTCCCAGATCGGGTCGCGCACGATCGTGCCGCGGACCCGATCGCCGAAGATCTCGACGTCGACCGATCGTCCGAACTCGCTGAGCGTGGCCGGCACGTAGACGTACGCAACCGAGGCATTCGTGCGGTAGCCGACGCCGCCGCTGGTCACTCGACCCACGACCTTGTCATCGATGCGTACTGGTTCGGAGCCGAGGGCCACTGCCGTCGGATCGTCGAGTTGGACGGCGCGGAGCCGTCTCGTAACGCCGTTGGCCTTCTGGTCGGCCAACGCGGCTCGCCCGACGAAGTCGACGCCCTTGTCGAGCGCGACCGCGAACCCGAGTCCGGCCTCGTACGGGGTGTCGTCCGGCGAGATGTCGGCGCCCCACACCCGGTAGCCCTTCTCGATGCGCAACGAGTCGATGGCGCGATACCCGCCCGCCACGAGACCGTGTTCGGCACCTGCTTCCCAGAGCAGATCCCACAACGCCTGTCCGTACTCGGTGGGGCAGTACAGCTCCCAGCCGAGTTCACCGACGTAGGTGACCCGCAACGCGATGGTCGGCACCGCGCCGATGCTGCACTCGCGAGCGGTGAGGTACGGGAACGCCTCGTTGTCGAGGGGCTGGCGCGTGAGCGGAGCGAGGATGTCGCGCGCACGCGGACCCCACACGCCGAAACACGCAGAGGCCGATGTGACATCGCGCGCGTGGACCGGCTCGGCCGGCGGCTCGCGGTCGAGTTGGGTGCGGATCCACCCCAGGTCGTGTTGGCCGAACGCAGTGCCGGTGACGACAAGGAAGCGCTGTGCGCCGACCCGGGTCACGGTCAGGTCGCATTCGATGCCGCCCCGCTGGTTGCACAGCTGGGTGTAGACGACCGATCCGACCGGACGATCGATCTGGTTGGCGCACACGCGTTGCAAGAACGCCAGGGCCCCTGGACCCTCGAGTTCGAGTTTCGAAAAACTCGTCTCGTCGAAGAGCACTGCGGTGTCGCGGGCCGCTCGAGCTTCGGTCACGAGCGCGCTCGACCAGTGCTCACCTGCCCACCCGGCCGGTCGCTGGTTGTCGTGCTCGGCTCGTTCGTTGGGCGCGAACCAGTTCGGTCGCTCCCAACTCGATTTCTCGCCGAAGACGCACCCGAGTTCGACCAGCCGCGAATACGCAGGCGATCGCCGCAGGGGCCGACCCGCATGCTTCTCTTCGTTGGGGTAGTGGATGTCGTAATACGTGCTGTACACCTCGACCGAGCGGGCCAGCGCGAACTCGCGAGATCGGTACTGCGCGCCGAAGCGGCGAATGTCCATCTTCCAACAGTCGAAACTGGGTTGGCCGTCGAGGATCCACTCGCTGATCGCTCGACCGACTCCGCCCGCGCCCGCAATGCCGTGCGCGCAGAACCCGGCCGCGACGAACAAGCCGTGCACGTGGCTTTCGCCCAGCACGAACTCGTTGTCGGGTGTGAAGCCTTCGGGGCCGTTGACGAGACTCACGATGTCGGCCGACTCGGCGGCGGGCACGCGATGACACGCGTTCGCCATGATCGGGGCGAACCGATCCCAGTCCTCGGACAGCAGCTTGTTGTTGAAGTCGTCCGGAACTCCGTGCAGTGACCACGGCGCGGGGTCACGTTCGTAACCGCCGAGCACCAAACCGTCGCCTTCGCGTCGGAAGTAGACGAGGTTGTCCGGGTCACGCAGTTGGGGGAGATCGTCGGTGACTCCGTCGACCCGTTTGGTGATCAGGTACTGGTGCGCCATCGGCACGATCGGAACGTTCACACCCGCGAGTGCGGCGACGTCGGGTGTGTACATGCCGCATGCGAGCACGCAGACGTCACATTCGATGGTGCCGTGGTCCGTGACGACGGCGCGCACTCGGCCGTGGTCGATCGTGAACCCGATGACGCGAACGCCCGTCGCGAACTCGATGCCGAGATCTTTGGCGCCGCCGACGAACGCGTGGGTCACGCCGCTCGGGTCGAGGAACCCGTCCGTGGGCAGCCAGACACCGCCCAGCACTCCGTCCGGGCTCATCAACGGAAACTTGTCGACACACTCGCGGGCCGACAGCAGTTCCATCGGGAGCCCGAAGGTCTGCGCCCAGCCGTACTGGCGGCGCAGCTCCTCCATGCGAGGCGTCGTCGAGGCGATGCGCAACGACCCGACCTCGCGCCAACCCGTCGATCGACCGGTGCGCTCGGCGTCCGCCTCGAGCCGCCGGTAGACATCGACGCTGTGCATCATCATGGTCGTCAGCGGGAGCGATCCGCGGAGCTGGCCGACCAGGCCGGCGCTGTGGAACGTCGAACCGCTCGTGGGCTCGGAGCGTTCGACCACGACCACATCCGTCTCGCCGCGTTGCGCGAGATGCCAGGCAATCGACGCGCCACCGATCCCGGCGCCGACCACGACGACCCGCGCCCGATCACGCATCGGGTTCACCCGCCGTCGCCGCGACCAGCCACGACTCGAACTCGGCGTCGGCGACCGCGCCGTGCAGGCGGTCGAAGTGCCGGGCCGCATAGGCCCGGTAGTCGAAGTCGAGGGTGCTGATGCCTTGCTGGACCACCGCCCACATCGCCTCGCGAAAGTCGCTCATGATCATCATCAGCCGGAGTCTGGCACGACGCCGGACCGATGCCGAGCCGAAGTACGCGGTGAGGAGTTCGTCTCGCTCCGCCTCGTCGAAACTGTTGTTCACGCAGAGATTGCCGAGATCGAAGTAGCGATCGTTGTTCCCGGCGTACTCCCAGTCGAGCAACCAGATGCGCGCCCCGTCGACGAGGAAGTTCGCATTGAGTAGGTCGTTGTGACATGGACGGTGGCCTTCGGGCGACGCGGCGAACGCGTGCCGGATCCGTTCTGCCGCTTCCGTCGCCTTGACGAAATCGGGTTCGGGAACCTCGACGCCTCGGGACTGGGCTGCGGCCGCGTGCAGGTGGGGCACGGCGAACGCATCGAAGTCGCCGGCGAGCGGCGCAGTGGCGTGGAAGGTGCGCAGGAGCGCCGCGATCTGACGGATTCGATCGGTCTGGCGCATCTCGTCGGAGGAAAGGGCCTGCGCCGTCACGAACTCGGTGACGAGATAACCCTCGGGTTCGAGGAATGCGGTCACGGGCGGCGCGATGCCGAGCCTTGCGGCCCGGGTGGCGGCTTGGTGCTCGACGTCGCGACGGATCTCGAGCAGGTTCGTGTCGTTGCCCGCGACCCGGAACACGTGATGTTGTTCGCCGACTGCGATCAACAGATTTCGGTTCGTGATTCCTCCGTCGAGTGCACGCACGACGTGTGCCCGGCCGTTCCAGCCGGGCACACGTGCGAGAAGTGATGCAAACTCGGAAGTGCTCAACGACGCGTCAGTGGCCGTGCTGCCGCTCGGTGACTCGTGCGTCCTCGGCGTCTTCGAGTTTCCGGAACGTCGAAACGTCACCGCGTTCGAGCGCGTCCTCGATCAGGCGAAGCTCGTCAGGAGTTCCCTGCACCTGCGGCCCCTTGAACCACTTCTTCGCCGAGACCAACCACCACACGCCGACGACGGCGAACAGTCCGATGATGATCGGACCGGTGAAGTTCACGTTGGACAGGTGGTAGAAGGGAACGCCGTCGAAGTCGGTGCTCCCGCCGATCGGCCAGAAGGGCCAGAACGGGGGTGCGAAGAACAAGATCGTGATGAAGCCGACCCAAGCAACCGAGGTCCAACCCACGAGCTTGCTGTAGTTGCCGAGGTTCCACTCGCCTTGTTTGAAGTCAGGGTTTGTGAGCCGAAGGTAGATCGGGATGACGTACGCGATGTACAGCCCGACGACGCACATCCCCGTCATCGCGAAGAACGCCACGGAGTAGTCGTTCGCCTGGTAAAGCGACAGCGCCCCGACGGCGAGCGAAAGTCCGCACCCGAGCCAGATCGAGTTCGTTGGCGTGCGGGTGCGCGGGTTGATGCGGTGCCACAACTTGTGTCCGGGCATTGCGCCGTCCCGGGAGAATGCGTAGATCATGCGGGAGTTGGCGGTCACCGACGCCATGCCACAGAAGAACTGACCGACGACACAGATCGCGATGAGCAACTTCGCTCCGATGCCACCGAGCGGGACGGCGAGCGCATTCGCGCCTCCGGTTGCGTAGAAGCCGTCGACGCCGAGGATGAGGTTGCTGAACTGCCCCTTCGGTGTCGCCTGCAGCATTGCGATGTTGAGGATCAGCGCCGCGATTGCCGAGACGTAGATCGAACGCACAATGGCAATCGACGCGCTGCGCCCAGCATCGTGGGTCTCCTCACTGACGTGCGCCGACGCGTCGAATCCGGTGATGGTGTACTGCGCAAGGAGTAACCCGATCATGCAGGCGTAGAGCCCCGGCAGAAAGCTCGATCCGCCGTTGTTCGTCCAGCCGGTTCCGTTGTTGTAGTCGAAGATGAATCCGAATCCCTCGCGGTTGTCCGGAGCGACCAGGAGCAGCACGAAGATCACCAAGACGCCGACGACATGCCACCAAACACTGATGTCGCCGAGTTTCTTGACAACGTTGACGCCGGCAGAGTTGATCAGGCCGTGCAGTCCGAGCATGACGGCAAAGACGAGGAAGGCCCAGTACTTCGTGATCACGAAGTCGTTCTCGAACAACTTGTAGAGGTAGAGCGTGAACAGTGCGAGCGCATAGTCGACCGAGGCGATGACACCGATCTGACCGATCAGGTTGAACCACCCGGTGAACCAACTCCACATCGCACCGTTTTTCCGTGCGAGTTTGCTCGACCAGTAGTAGAGGCCGCCCGCGGTGGGATACACCGACACGATCTCAGCCATTGCCATGCCGACGAGCAGCGCGAAGAAGCCGACGATGATCCATCCCAGCGTGATCATGCGGGGCCCGCCGGCAAAGCCCGCGAGGTAGTACGTCGTCGTTCCGCCCGCAAGGATGCTGATGATCGAGAAGCTGATGGCGAAGTTGGAGAACCAACCCATCCTGCGGTTCAACTCTTGGGCATAACCCAGTTCGTGGAGGCGCTGGCGGTCAGCGTCGTGAGAAGCGGTCATCGAGAACCCCCGTGCTCGTATGCCGATTGAAGGTGGTGCTGCACGGGCACTGTGACACGGCGCCCGGCGGCCTGTCACGCATCCCCGGCCTTTTTGGACGACGTGTCGCGTTGGGTGGCCGACCGAACGCGAAGAAAGCTCGGTCGATCAGCAGAGTTACCGCGCGGTAGTCGTCGTCCGGCGACGGCCGAGGGTCCCGGAGGGACGCGAGATGCGCTATTCAGGCGTGACGTAGGCCGCGGTGATGCCACCGTCGACGACGAGCTGGCTGCCGGTGATGTAGCTCGCTTCGTCGGACGCCAGGAACAACGCAGCGTTCACGATCTCGTGGGCCTGAGCGAGCCGCCCCATCGGGATGTGCACGAGCCGGCGGGCCTTGCGAGCGGGATCGCTCATGAGTTCGGCGAGCAGGGGAGTGTCGACCGGGCCGGGACACAAAGAGTTCGCCCGAATGCCACGCCGGCCCCACTCGACCGCGATCTCGCGAGTCATTGCGAGGACGCCGCCCTTTGACGACGTGTACGCAATCTGCGCGGTTGCGGCACCCATGAGCGCGACGAACGACGCGACGTTGACGATCGAGCCGCCACCGGATTCGACCATCGCTGGGATACCCGCGCGACACCCCAGCCAGACGCCTTTGAGGTTGATCTCCATCACTCGATCCCAGGTCGACTCCGGCGTCTCGAGCACACCACCGTCGTCGTTGGGAAACACGCCCGCGTTGTTGTAGAGCACGTGCAACGCGCCGAAGGTCGACATCGCGTGGGCGACCATCGCCTGGCAGTCGGCCTCGTTCGAGACGTCGGCGCGCACGAAGGTCGCCCGATCGCCGAGTGCGTCGGCGACCGCCCGTCCTCCGGCTTCGTCGAAGTCGACGACGACAACGCGAGCGCCTTCGGCCACGAACCGCTCGGAGGCGACCTTGCCCATCCCGCTTGCGCCGCCCGTGATGACTGCGACCTTCTCGTCGAGACGTGCCATGTTCGTGCTACTCCTCGATGCTTCGGTAGGTGCGGATTCCGTCGAGGTTGTCGGCCTCGAGTACGTCGGTCGTGCACGCCGTCAGGATCTCACGGCGCGCGTATTCGTCCATTCGTCCGTCGATCCCCTCGACCTTGCCGTCGACGGCAGGCGGGAGCCATGTGTCGGGAATTTCGCCGCCGCGGACCTTCGCCGACGCGGCGTCGCGCGCGTCGAGCAAACGATCCCAATCGGCGATCCAGCCGTTCAGCGCGGCCTGCCCTGCGGCGTTGCCAGCGTCGGCAACCCGGATCTCGTCGAGCATCTCGCGCAACCGTGTGGTTTCGCGGTCGACTCGATCGGCGAGCGCGATCTCGTCGGCGTCGTCAGGAATCGGTCCGAAGGCCTTGAGGTCCCCGTGGGCGCGCACGCACGCGTCTTGGACGGCGGGTCCGGCGTCGCCGATGGGTTCGGCCGACCGTCCGATCGCGAACCCGCCGATGAGCGCGGCGAACACCGCGAGAAACCCGACGCCGATGACGGCCAGTGCGACTCGATTGCCGCGCGTTGCGGTGCGACCGGTCGAGTTCGGCTGCTCGAGGTCGAGGTCTGTCACTGGAGGTCCAATCGCATGGTGATCGAGCCGTCGCCGTCGGCGACGTCAACGAACCCGAGTCGTTCGTACAAGCGTCGGGCGGGGTTCTCGGCCGCAACCGACAATGACAGCGCAGGAAGATCGTGCGCGCGGGCACGCACGATGAGCGATCCGAGTAACAACGAGCCGACACCCCGACCGCGGAACTCTCCGTACACGCCGATCGAGATCTCGGGGATGTCGGCATCGATGAAGCCGAACCCGGCATCGTCGGGAGCGAACGTGCGGTACCACGCCGCACCGACGCCTTCGTTGTTGCGGTCGAGCGCCACGAGTGCGGTGTCGCCCGCACGGCCCCATCCGTCGACGTAGCGCGCAAACCATCGCTGCTCGCGCAACTCGGCGAGCGGCGGACGTTCCTCTTCGCCGAGGTCGCGCCAGAACACTGCCTCGTAGAGCATGGCCCACAGGAAGTCCGGTTCGACCCGGCTGGTCAGGCGAAACACGACCGCGGAGCGTACGACGCAACCCGGCCCGGCGTCGTACCTAGGCTCACCGGATGCATTCCTCGACCTCGGCGGTGCCCGAACGCTCCACTACGCCCAACGCCCGCGCGCGAACTTGGGGCGACACCCGGGTTCGGCGTCTCGCCGCGATGGCCGCGGCGCTCGTGCTGGTCAGTGCGTGTTCGTCCGGCGACACGATCGACGGTCGTGATGGCACGAGCAGTCGACGTGACACCGGAAATGATCCCGACGCCCCGACGACGTCGCCGGACGACGGCTCGCCGAGCACGACCGACCAGGGCTCCGCGTCGAGCGCGATCGAGTGGGACGACTGCGGCGGTTTGCAGTGCGGGGAGCTCGAAGTTCCGCGCGACCATTTCGGCGACGAGCCCAACGACACGATCACGCTGGCGTTGGCGATGCGTCCAGCCGAGAAGCCCGACGAACGCGTCGGCGCGATCCTCCTGAATCCGGGCGGGCCCGGCGCGGCCGGTCGCGACCTTCCCGAGGCGCTCGAGTCGCAGTTTCCCGACGAGGTCCTCGATCGGTTCGACCTCGTCGGATGGGATCCGCGGGGCACCGGAGCGAGCACTGCCGTCGATTGCGGTGAGGACCTCGATGGTTTCTTCGCAACCGACAAGTCGCCCGACACCGCAGCCGAAGAAGCCGACAACGTCGAAGCCGCCGAGCGTTTCGCGGCTGATTGCGCGGCGAAGCACGGCGATCTGTTGCCGTTCCTGTCCACCACCCAGACCGTCGAGGACATGGACGCCATCCGGGCCGCGCTCGGCGACGACGGGTTGACCTATCTCGGGTTCAGCTACGGCACCTACCTCGGGGTCCGCTACGCGGAGGCTCACCCCGAACGAGTGCGAGCGTTGGTGCTCGACGGTCCGGTTGATCCGAGCCTCGAACCGGCGGCGACGACGACACAGCAGAGCATTGGCTTCGAGCGCGCGCGCGAAGCCTTCTTCGCATGGTGCGAGGAGGACGAGTGCGAGTTCTCGCCCGCCGATCCGCGTGATGGCTTCCGTCGCCTGATGGCCCAGATCGACGCCGAACGGTTGTACGCCGACGCAGGCGGGTCGGAACGCGGACTGGGTCCGGGGGAGGCCGACCTCGGCGTCGCCGTTGCGCTCTACTCAGGCGATGCGGCCTATGAATTCTTGGCGAAGGCGTTGGCCGAAGCCGCGCAGGGCGACGGGTCGCAGTTGCTCGAGTTTGCCGATCTGTACACCGGCCGGATCGACGACAACGACTACGACGGGTCGATGGCGGCCTTCTACGCAATTGGCTGCGTCGACTCGCTGCGCCCGACGCTGGATTCGGTTCGGGACCTCGGCGACGACCTCACGGCAGATGCGCCCTTCCTGGGCGCAGCGAACGCCTGGCTCGGTTTGCCGTGCGTGTACTGGCCGGTCGAACCCGACCCGGCCGCGGCGCCCCGTCGTATCGAGGTTGCCGCTGGGACGCCGATTCTCGTCACCGCCACCGACGGTGACCCGGCGACGCCGATCGAGTGGGCCGAAGGTTTGGCCGAACAGCTCGCCGCGCCGCTCCTCGTGGCCGAGAGCAACCAGCACACGGCGTTCGGTGCCGGTGATTCGTGTGTCGATGCGTTGATCGTCGAGTTCCTGGTCGATCCCGAGCGCGCCGAAACGGAGTGTTGACCCCACGCTCCGTCGTCGCGGGGGTCGTCGCCGGACTGCTGGGGCTCGGCGCGTGTTCGTCGGAGCCACGCGGTGCTGGATCGACCACCGACGACGACGAGGTCACCGGCGCACCATCGACCACCATCGCGGAGCTCCCCGAGGCGCGTTCGTGTCCGCCGCCGCCCGCACGCGGTGGCGCTCCCGGCGCCAACGTCACGGCGGTCGATCGTGATTCGTACGATCTCATGTCCCACGACGACGTCCGACTGCGCGTGAACTTCGTTCCCGCGGTGCGGGTGCCCGCGCCGACGTTGCTCGTCAGTCCGGGGTGGGCCAGCCTCGGCGCAACCCTCGACACACCGAGCGAAGCGTTCGCGGGCTCGTTGGCGATCGACGCACTTACGCGGCGCGGGTACAACGTCGTCACGTGGGATCGTCGCGGGTTCGGCGCATCCGACGGGGTCGTTGCGCTCGGCGATCCGGCGATCGAAGGCGGCGACGTCATCGCGATCGTCGACTGGATTGCGACGCGTCCCGAGGTGGTCCTCGACGGCGCCCGTGATCCACGGCTCGGTATGTTCGGCGGTTCGTACGGAGCGGGAATCCAGCTTGTCGCCGCGGCGATCGATTGTCGGGTCGATGCGATCGCGCCGAACATGGTCACCTCGACGTGGCGCAACAGCCTCGCCAAAGACGACACGACGAAGGTCGGGTGGATCAACCTGCTCGTGTCGTCGACCGACGCGACACTGGCCCCGGAACTGCTGACGATCGCGGAGATCGCCAACGACGATGGTGTGCTGGGTGCAGGCGAGCTCACGTACCTGGACTCGCTGGGTCCGGGTGCACTCGTCGACGCGATCGAGGCGCCGACGTTGGTCGTGCAAGGAACTGTCGACACGCTGTTCACGCTCGACGATGCGATCCGCGTCTTCGAGCGGGTGCGCGCGGGCGGCGGGCCCGCCGCCATGGTCTGGTACTGCGGAGGACATGGGGTGTGTCCGACGGGCCGTGACGACGCGTGGGTTGCCGAGCGTGTGGTCGCCTGGCTCGACCGCCACGTGCGGCGCATCGACGCACGACCCGGCGAACTGTTCACCACCGTGGATCAAACCGGGGCTCATTGGTCGAGCGATACGTGGCCGCTGCCGGTGCGCGCCTCGGCGCGGGGGAGCGGCGCCGGAACGCTGGCGCTCGTCGCCGCGAGCCGTGCCGGTCCACCCGCCGCCGACGATTCGACCGCGGCCGGGATGGCGAACGTCATGCGCTTGATCACGCCCGCGCTCGTTGCGAGCCCACACACCCTCGAAGCCGACGTCGAGGTTGCTCCCGACGCGCTCATCGTCGGTCGACCGCGGCTTCGCCTGCGCTATCGCGGACGAGCGGATACCCCCGAGGCCGGCGCTCGGCCGACTCGGGTGTTCGCGCAACTCGTCGATCCGGTGTCGGGCGCGGTGGTCGGAGGACAGATCACGCCGATCGCGGTCGTGCTCGATGGCGACGATCATGAGCTGGCGGTCGACCTCGAGGCGGTGGCGTGGCACGCGCCCGACGACGGTGGATCGCTCGTGCTCCAGCTCGTCGCGTCGACGCCGCTGTACACGACGCCGCGACTCGGAGGGTCGATCGAGTTCACCGCGATCGACATCGAGCTCCCCGACGTCGGCGGTTCGTTGCACGCCCTGGGCGCCGTGGCGAACGATGCGGCCGCCCCAGGGGCCGGTCGTTAGCCTCCCGTCCGTGGAGCTGCGCGCCTCCGACGCCGACGAAGCGTTTCGGTCCGAACTCGCCGAGTGGCTCGTTCGCGAACTGCCGAAGTTGCCCGAGATGCCGCACCGCGAGGATTGGCCCGCGCGTCGACGGTTCGACACCGACTGGCAAAAGCGGCTCTTCGATGGTGGCTACGCCGGATTGAACTGGCCGAAGGAGTACGGCGGAGCCGACCGAACGCCGACCGAGCAACTGATCTTCTTCGAGGAAACGACCAAGGCGAAGGCGCCCTACGTCGGGGTCAACTTCGTCGGGACCTTGCACGCCGGACCGACCCTCGTCGAGGAAGGTACGCCGGAGCAGAAGGCCACCCACCTGCCCCGCATCCTCGCGGGCGACGAGGTGTGGTGCCAGGGGTTCAGTGAGCCGAATGCGGGCAGCGACCTCGCGGCGTTACGGACGCGCGCCGAGCGCGACGGCGACGACTATGTCTTGAACGGGCAGAAGATCTGGTGCAGCTTCGGGCACATTGCCGACGTCGGCGAGTTCTTGGTGCGAACCGATCCCGAGGCCTCGAAGCACCGCGGCATCTCGTGGCTGATTCTGCCGATGGACCTTCCCGGGATCGAGATTCGTCCCATCAAGACCACGCTGGGTAGCTCGGAGTTCTGCGAAGTGTTTCTCACCGACGTGCGGGTTCCGGTCACAAACCGGGTCGGGGCCGAGAACGATGGCTGGCGCGTCACGAACGTCACGCTCAAGTACGAGCGCGGCACCGCATTCGTGAGCGAACTCATCGACTCATTGCGGCTCTGCGGCGATCTCGCTGCGTTGGTGCACGACCCGGTTGCGCGACGCGAGCTCGGCCGTAGCCTCGCCGACTTCGACGCGCTGTGGTCGTTGACGAAGCGCAACGTGAGCCAGTCGGAGCGCGGAGTCCCCGGACCCGGCGCCATGATGATCAAGCTCGCGTACAGCGAGGCGCGGCAGCGATTCGGTGAGTTGTGCCTCCGCGTGCTCGAACGCGAGGCGCTATCGATCGCGGGCAACGAGCTCGTGGAGGAGCGTTTACGGACCCAGTCGCTCACGATCGCAGCGGGCGCGAGCCAGATCCAACGCAACATCATCTCCGAGCGAGTGCTCGGACTGCCCCGAGAGCCTCGCTGAGCCATGAACCTCGATCGCCCATGACTGTCGACCTGCCATGAATCTCGACCTTGACGACGACCAGATCGCGCTGCGCGATGGGATCCGTGCGCTGCTCGACGGACGGTTTGGTCCCGAACGGATCCGCGAGGGTTTCGATCGAGCAATGTTCACCGAACTCGCCGACGCGGGCGTGTTCAGCCTGATCGCCGACGGGTTCTCGTGGGCGGACGCGACCGTCGTGTTCGAACAATTGGGCGAGTTCTGCGTGCCAGGCCCGATCGTCGCGTCGTTCCTCCTCGGCGACGGCTCGGTGGCCGCGGCCATCGACCACGACGCGGCGCCGATCGTCGAGCACCTGGATCGGCTCGACCGAGTTCTTGTGCTCGGTCTCGACTCCGTGACGGCCGACCCTGCGTCTTCGTTGCTTGCAGGCGCGGTCGAACTCGACTGGCCGCTCGATCCGCTTTCGCCGGTCTGGCGTCTCTCGGCGATGCCGACGGGTTCGCCGCTCGCGAACGTCGACGCGCAGTCGTGGCGCGATCGGGGCGCGGTGTTGACCGCGGCGTTGTGTCTGGGGATCGCGCAGCGCCTCACGACGACGTCGGTCGCGTACGCGCTCGAACGCCAACAGTTCGATCGCCCGATTGGTGGATTCCAAGCGATCAAACATCTTCTTGCCGACATGGCCGTGCGGACCGAAGTCGCTCGCGCCGCGGTGTACCAGGCCGGCGCGCATCTCGACGCGACGGATGTGCCCGGGTTGCGGCGATCGATCAGCGTCGCCAAGGCGCTGGCCGGCGAAGCGGCGATCCGCAACGGCAAAGACGCGACCCAAGTGCACGGCGGCATGGGGTACACGTGGGAGGTCGACGTTCACCTCTGGCTCAAGCGGGCGTGGGTGCTCGACACCCACTTCGGGTCCCACGAACAGCACTTCGACCAAGTCGCGGCCACCCTGGCCTGATTCGCCCCGCGGCTCCACCCCGGAAGCGCTCACATCCTGGGCGAGCACCGGGCGTAGGTTTGACCCGGCCCGGCGCGTGACGAAACGATGATGGTTCTCGACGGACAATTCTCGACGGACAATTCTCGACGGACTCGTGGTCGCACGTGAGCAACCAGTCTCGGCTACAAACATCGAATGCAGATCGCCAACCCGTCCACATCGTGTTCGCGAGCGTCCGCCCATGACTGAGGCGGTGCGCACGACGATTCTCGCGGCGTTGGCGCGGCGTCTCGCCGCGGACCCCGACGGTGACTATCTCGACTTTCACGGCGACCAGTGGACGGCTCGGCGCGTCGACGACGAGAGTCGCCGCGTTGCTCGGGGGCTCGCCGCACTCGGTGTGCAGCGCGGGGATCGCGTCGCGAGCCTGGTCGAGAACGCACCCGAACAAGTTGTGTTGTTCTTCGCGACGGTGCGACTCGGTGCGATCGCGGTACCGATCAACACGGCCTACAAGGGCGAGTTCCTCCGTCACCAACTCGCCGACAGCGGCGCGGTGGTGTTCGTCATCGCCGATGATCTGGCCGAACGTGCCGACGACACGGTGTCGGAAACCGAGACGCCCGAGTTGCGCCACGTTCTCAGCGTCGGGCAGTTGTCCGACCTCGACGGGCCGCACGTCGACGATGCCGACGTCGGCCCCGGCGACCTTGCGTGTTTCATCTACACCGCAGGAACGACGGGCCCGAGCAAGGGCTGCATGCTGTCGCACAACTACGTCGTCAGCATGAGCGTGCAGATCGCCCGGGCGTGGCAACGCACCTCCGACGACGTCGTGTGGACTCCGCTGCCGTTGTTCCACCTCAATGCGATCTCGATCTGTGTCGTCGGCACGCTCGTGATCGGTGGGCGCGCCAGCATCGCCCGCAAGTTCTCGGTCAGCGGGTTCTGGCCCGAGATCCAACGCACGGGTGCGACGATGGCATCGATGCTCGGCAGCCTCGCCACGCTGATCGCCAACGCCGCTGATCATCCGGACATGTCCGGACATCGTCTGCGGGTGTGCGCGGCGGCACCGATTCCACCTGACATCGACCGCATCTGGCGCGAGCGATTCGGGTGCGCGACCTTCAGCGGCGGGTTCGGTCTCACCGAGGCGTCGTTGATCGCCGCGTTGCCGCCGGGGGTCGAGAACCGGCCCGGCGCGGCTGGAATGCTGAACCAGGTCGAGTTCGAGGTGGTGTTGCTCGACGACGAAGATCAGCCTGTCGCCGCCGGGGAACGCGGCGAGATCTGTTGTCGACCTCGCCAGGCCGACGGGATGTTTGCCGGCTACTGGAACCGACCTGCCGACACCGTCGCCGCGTGGCGCAACCTGTGGTTCCACACCGGCGATCTCGGTCGTGTCGACGACGCTGGGTATTTGTACTTCGTCGACCGCAAGAAGGACTCGATGCGTCGACGCGGCGAGAACATCTCGAGCTTCGAGATGGAGAAGTCGTTGTTCGCCCACCCGGCCATCAAGGACTGCGCGGTCCATGCGGTGCCGAGCCCGATCGGCGAAGACGATGTCAAGGTCACCGCAGTGCTCCAAGCCGACGCCGATGTGAGCGAAGAGGATCTGTGCCGTTTCGTCGCCGAACGCGTGCCCTACTTCGCGATCCCGCGCTACATCGAGTTCCGTGACGATCTGCCGCGCAATCCCGTGGGTCGGGTCTTGAAGTATCAACTCCGCGACGAAGGCGTGACGCCGACAACCTGGGACCGTGAGGCTGCGGGCGTCGAGTTCGAGCGGCGCTGACGTCGCGCCTGGACGATCTGTGCCTCCTGGGTCACGCGACGTACAAGTTGTTTAGGTATGTCCGATAGGTGCCGAAGTATCTGTTTGTGCGGCAATGTCCGGGGTGTCAATACCTTGTGCCGCCGGCATGGGAGCGCTGCAAGCGTTGCGACGCCGACTTGGCGTGCGCGCGGACGCGTTCGCTCGTCGGCGCCGGGGCGAAGGCGACCAACCCCAGCGCGCCTGCGACCTTCGGGGCAGCCCGCTTCGCCGGTTCCGGCGTTGCCCCGCCGGCGTCGCCGGTTGCGCCGCCAGTCCGTGTCACGACACCCCCCGCGTTCGCACCCTCTGCGCCCAACGACGTGCGCGGCGGGTACGAACGGGTGCCGACGGTCGGTGAGTCGTGGGCGTCGATCCACCAAGCACCCAAGCCGACGAAGTTGCCGATCCTCGGCGTGCTCACGACCATCGCGATCGTGGTCGCCGGATGGTTCGCCTGGCACCAGGCAACGGCGCGGAACCTTCCCGCGGAGTGGCGTGCGTACGTCGAAGCGGGCGAAGGCGTCGACTACCAATCGGTCGCCGGTCGGTTCTCGGTCAAATTTCCTACCGAACCCGTCGAGATGGGCCAGAGCGTCATCGTCGGCGGTCGACGCTTCGAAGTTGTCGCGCTGATGAGCGCCCCGGACGGCAAGGCGCAGTCGGGGGTTGGCGTGTTGTGGATCGACTTGCCGTCCGACATGCTCGCCACCAACGACACCAACGCGTTGTTGCAGCAATACGCCGAAGAATGGGCCGAGCGCGGCGACGGATCGGTATCGGAACTCGACTTCTTGACGGTCGAGCGTTACCAAGCCGTCGACGCGTCGATCAAGGAAGGTGTCGTGCGCGGCAAGGCGCGCATCATCCTGGCAGGCACCCGCGTGTACGTGCTGGTCGCCGCGGGAACCGAAAACGGCGCCATTGGCTTCGGGACCCTCACCGAGTCGTTCGATCTGACCTAGCTCGCCCGTCGTGCGCCCGATACGCACCTGGCGCCCGGTCGGTGTTCGGCTTCCACCCGATGATGCTGCGATCGGTGCCGATGATCACGGCCCGCGGACGGGGCCGCGTCATCGCACGAAGGTCGCCCGGGCGCTTCCGATCATGCAGCTCGGCGCGTTGGCCGACGGCCGCATGCCCGCGTCGTTGCGGACCGAGACCGCTCCGGGTGAGAAAAGGGACGCCCTGGACAGGGCCCGCCCAGCACCTCTAGCCTCCGATCGGCTCGGCACACCGGGTCGCAGGCAAGGGGAGGACCCATGAGGATTCGCAAGATTGGCGCGACGCTCGTCGTCGCGGGGCTGTTCGGTGCGGGCGCAGCTGCCCTGGCCACCGAACGAGCCGCCGCCGCGAGCACGACCATCGCCATGCTGTGCAAGCAGAGCCCGAACATCACCGGCGACATTGCCGCGTCGTTCGCGATCTCGTTCGACGCGCCCAACGAGGTCGAATCGGGCGCCGGTTTCTCGATCAGCGACATCGAGGTGCCGTTCACGAACAATCAGGCGTTCGACCTTGACATCGGCCCCGGCACCGTGACCTTCACTGCCCCTGGGGTCGTTCCCGATCTCGTGCAGCGCACCTTCGGAAAGGTCGCGGTCCCGATCGGCGACACGACCGTCTTCGGTCCGTTCGACCTCGCGTTCGGTGGCTCAGGCCCCGGCGAGGTGACCGTCAGCGTGGAGAACGTCGTGTTCGACGTGGCGCTGACCGGCGGCAACAAGCTCACGACCGTGACGTGCACGCCCACCGGATCGGACGACCTCCACACGGTCGACGTCGTGCTGCCGCCGCCTCCGGGCGCGCCGAACGCGAACCCCGACACGGCCGAGGTCAAGCCGGGCGAGTCGGTCACGATCGCGGTGCTCAACAACGATGAAGCAGCCGACTTCGACGAGCCGCGGTCGCGCGTGTCGCTCGGTGAGGTCACGCCGCCCGAGATCATGGACTCGCCCAGCGAGGGCACCGTCGAGATCGAAGCCGACGGCACGGTCACCTACACCGCCGATGCCGACACGACCGCGACGTCGGACTCGTTCGACTACCGCATCTGCACCGAGTTCGAGTTGGTCGAAGCTGCGTTCGGACGCGGTCGGCCCGCCGGTTCGCCGTTGCCGTGCGACACGACCACGGTGTCGATCAACATCGTGCAGCCGCAAGCCACGACGGTGCCGCCGACGACCTCGCCCGAGCCGACCCAAGGCACGAGCGCGTCGAGCGTGAGCCCGACGACCGACGAGTTGCCCGTCACCGGTTCGGGTTCGACCCCGCTCGGAGTGCTTGGCTTCGTCGTCGCGCTGGTCGGCGTTGGCCTCTTGGCGCTGAGTCGCCGTCACGCCGCACTGCGCTGACAAGTCTTCGGCTGGAAGGCAGCGGGCCCCCGAGTCGATTTCGACCGGGGGTCCGTTCGCGCCCGGATCTCAGAACACGAACTCGCCGACGGCGTCGCGGAGGAGGTCGTCGCAGCTCCAGTCGATGGGCAACGTGTCGCTGTCCCAGGTTGCTCGGCTGGGGGCCGGGCCACGATCCCCGACCCGATCGAGGAGCGCGGTGATGTCGTCGCCATCGTCGTCGGCCTGCAATGCGAGGAGGGCCCTGCGTCCGTCGAACCCAGCCACGGTGACGATCGCGGCGGCGTCCAGGGCGCTCGCTCGCGCCGGCACGACGACGCTGCCCAGGTCTGTGGTGCTGAACGTGCGGGCGATCCATCGCCCGACTCGATCGGCGGGTGCCGCGATGACGCCCCCGGCGGGCAACTCGGCGCGCAGCATCGCGACGACACGCGCCGGGTGGTACGGGCGTCGTTCGTCGACGTAGCCGGGTTGGGCAACGGCGCCGACCGCCGAATAGAACGCGTTGGGCTCGATCCGAGCGCTCGGGTGCACGAGCGCCACGAGGTGATCGAGTTGGCGAGCATCGATGGGCACGACGCTGACGTGGTCTGGGAACGCGAGTTGCGTTTCATCGCGATCGAGCCCGGTCGTCAGCACCAGATCGACGGCGTCGAACACCAACGCGAAGTCGCGTTGTTGGAGCCCGACGGTGCCCATGTGATGGGGGCTGTCCCAGCGGAACAGGCCCTTGGCCCCCCAGGTGTTCGCGACGCCGACGTTCGCGGCGGCGGCGAAACGGTGCAGCGCTTCGACCGCGCCGGCGCGCGCGACTCCTGGTCCGGCGAGCATTGCGACGCGGTGGTCGCCGGTGAGCAGCCTGCCCGCGAACGGCGTATATCCCTGCGGGACGCGCGGTCGAGCGCGAGCAGGCACCTCGGCGTCGAGTTCGAAGCCAATGTCGATGACGAAGGCCTCGTGGCCGCTCGCGACCCGGCGGGTCGCGGTGTCGATCACCCGCGCGATGTGGCCCGGATCGTCGCACGACTGCACCGGCGCGGGCCCGGGCCGAGACGCGATCGTCAGCCGATTCGCGGGTGCGTCCCAGCCGACGCCGACCCGATGGAGCCGACCATCGGCAGCACACAAACGGCCAACGGTGTCGGGATCGGCGCAGGCCTCGACCGGGAGATCGCCAAGGGGATCGCCCCACACCCGCGAGGCGCCGCGCGCCCGGAGATACGCCACGATCAACGCCTCGGCAGTACGCATCGGTGCGAGCCTACGGACCTGACACGTCGCGTCGAACGCTTGTAGGTTCGCCACCCGAACCGGCGCTGATCCGCCGCGCTCGTCGGCCGGTCGGGGTGCCCGGAAAGGGTGGCAGTGAAACGCAACGTGTGTGTGGTGGGAGTCGGGCATGCCGACGGTCCGAACGCGACCGGACTCGGCAACAACCAGCTGATCGCCCAAGGTTTCGTGCGGGCCCTGGCCGACGCAGGACTGCACAAGGATCAGGTCGACGGGCTGGCGTCGGCAGGCTACGGCGGCATGCACGAGGTCGCGGTCGCCGAGTACCTCGGCTTGCGACCCGCGTGGCTCGACTCGACGAGCTGTGGCGGATCGAGTTTCGAGTTCCACGCGCTCCACGCATACCGCGCGATCGAGGCGGGCGATGTCGACGTCGTCGCGATCTGTTACGGCTCCAATCAACTCACGGCGAACGGTCGCACACTCGGAACCGGCGGCGGCGGTAGCCGCGGCGGAGCGATTCCGCCCGGGCCGATGCGCTACGAGTTCCCGACCGGTCTCACGCTCGTTGGCGCCTACGCGATGGCGGCGCGGCGCCACATGCACGAGTTCGGCACGACATCCGAACAGCTCGCGTCGATCGCGGTCCAGATGCGCGAACACGCCGGACGGAACCCGACCGCGATGTATCGCGATCCGATCACGATCGACGATGTGTTGGCGAGCCGGCTTGTCGCCGACCCGTTGCACAAGCTGGATTGTTGCGTGATCTCCGACGGTGGGGCGTGCGTCATCTTGGCGGCCGACGACATCGCTCGGGATCTGCGGTGGGGAGCGAGGCCGGTCTATGTGCGCGGAGCGTCGGGGGGCACGACACACCATTCGATCCAGGGCATGGCCGACATGACCGCAACCGCTGCGGCCGAGGCCGGACGGCGCGCGTTCGCGGCCGCGGGCGTCACGCCGAACGATGTCGACGTGTTCTGCAGCTACGACAGCTTCACCTACACGGTGCTCGTGATGCTCGAAGACCTCGGGTTCGTGCCAAAGGGCGAAGGCGGTCCCTTCGTCGCCGACGGCAACCTGCGGCTCGGCGGTGCGTTGCCGACCAATCCCGACGGTGGCGGATTGAGTTGTACCCACCCGGGAATGCGGGGACTCTTCCTGCTTGCCGAGGCCGCCCGCCAACTGCGTCACGATGCCGGTGAGAGCCAGGTGGCCGACGCGGCCGTGGCGGTGTGCAACGGCAGCGGTGGGTGGCTGTCGACCCAGGCCACTGTCGTCTTGGGGGTCGCACCCCGATGAACACGTCGCGGACCACCGCCGACGACGATCGCGAACGCGCACGCGGCGACTGGAACATCAACCCGCCGTGGGTGACCCCGACCCCCACCGAGGACGATCGTGAGTTCTGGGAGGGCGCCGGGCGCGGGGAACTGCGAGTGCAACGTTGCGGGTCGTGCGGACTGCATCAGCACTACCCGCGAGCGCTGTGTTCGCACTGCGGTTCCGAGTCGGTCGCGTTCATCACCGCATCCGGGCTCGGCACGATCTACTCCTTCACGGTGATTCGTCAGAACGGGGTACCGCCGTTTCGGGATCGGATCCCTTTTGTCGTCGCGACCGTCGACCTCGACGAAGCCGGGGCGCGGCTGTTGGCCGCAATGCCGAACTGCGAGCCCGAGCGCGCGGCGATCGGCATGCCGGTCCGGGCGGTGTTCCGACCGGCGGGTGACGGCCTCGGGTTGATCGACTTCGAGCCGATGCCATGAGCGAGGAACCGGCGCCGGACGGGGCTGAACGCAATGACGTCGTCATCGCGAGCGACGGCCGCACCGTCGGTCGACGTGGCACTGCGACGCGGCGCCGCATGCTCGACGCGACCGCGACGCTCCTCGTGAGTCAGCCTCTGCGCGACCTGCGAGTCGTCGACATTGCACGCGAAGTCGGCGCGTCGCCGGCGACCTTCTATCAGTACTTTCGCGATGTCGAAGAGGCCGTCTTGGTACTCGCGGCCGAATGCGGCGAAGCGATGGCGCCGCTCGCCGATCTTCTGCGGGGCGATTGGGCCGAACTCGAAGCGGCACGCAGCTTCGTCGACGCGTTCATCGCGGTCTGGGACCAGCACACCGCCGTGCTGCGAGTCCGTAACCTCGCCGCCCAAGAAGGTGAGCCCCGGTTTCGTGATCTCCGACGGAGCGCGAACCGACCGTTTGTCGACGGTCTGGCCGAACATGTCCGCGCCTCGCAGCGGAATGGCCGCGTCGACTCCGCACTGTCGCCGATCGCAACCGCAGCCGCGCTCATGTCGTTACTCGAGCGAATGGCCGCGTTTCACGTCGAGCTCGAGTCGATGGGAGTGGGGCGTGACGATGTCGTGACGACGTGCGCGCACATCGTTCATCAAACGATCGACGGCGTTGGCTGAGCGGTCTCGTCGGATTGGTCCGCGCGGCATCAGTGCGGGTCGACCGTGATCGCCAGACGCCGACGAAAGACTGTTTCGAAGAGCGCAGCGCGGCGGCGCGCGCCCCAGATCTCGAGCTCGGGGTCGCTCTCGGCGTGCAAGGTCAGGTGCACGACCTCGCCGTCGTCGGCGACATCGATGTCGTGCACGCGCTGGCGTCGTCCCCGATCGAGACCGTCAGCGACTCGCAAGATGGCGACAATCTTGCGCATGCGGGCGCGTTCGCGCGGGCTCAGCGCCGCGAATCGGGGTTCCGACGGCTTGGGCTCGCCGCGCCGGTGGTGGCGCACCATTGCTGCCAGGAACGCGATCTGCTCGTGATCGAACCCGCGGAGCGCTCCGTGTTCGACGAGATACGCGGCGTGCTCGTGATGACGTTCGTGCGAAACGTGTTGGCCGATGTCGTGGAGGCGCACGGCGTGTTCGAGCGCGAGCCGGTCGTCTTTGTCGAGTTCGTGCAAGGGTTCGAGTTGGTCGAACAGCCTGTGTGCGACGTGCAAGACGTTCGCACAGTGCTCGAGGTTGGACCGGCAGCGGCGCGCGAGGGCACCGACCGACGCACGCTGCACGGATTGGTTGTCGTCGGCGAAAGCGTCGGGTGACGCCCGACCGACCGCGTCGAGCAAGATCCCTTCCCGGAGTGCCCAGTCGGAATACGTGAACGTGTCGATCTCGAAACGGCGAAACACACGGTGCAGCACGACTGCTCCGGGAACGATGAGATCGACACGCTTTTCTTCGAGCCCGGGGAGCAGCCGACGCTCGCTTGCGGTCATCCGCACGAGGTCTGCGTAGAAGTCGTCGAACTCCGCACGAGTGATGGCGAGGTGGTTGCGTCGCCCCGAGACGGGTCGTCCCACGTAGTCGCAGGTCATCGCGACGAGATCGCCGAAGGTCCCGCTCGTGCCGATCAGGGTCGTCGGTTCGTGTTCGTCGAACTGTTCGGCGATCGGACCAAGATCGTCATCGACGCGGTTGGCGATCACTTTGATGGCTGCGGTCCGAATCGGATCCTCGTCGCCCGCCAACGTGCGCAGGACGCCGACCCCGAGGTGCAGGCTGGTGGCGTCGAGGAGCTGATCTCGGTGACCGACCCACACCTCGAGGCTGCCGCCCCCGAGGTCGAGACCGACCGCGGGGCCGGGGTCGATCTCGATGCTGGCTCGCACCGCTTCGTAGACGAGCCGGGCTTCTTCGACCCCATCGATGACGCGAACGTGCAAGCCCGCTTCGGCCGCGAGCCGGTCGACCAACTCGCTGCCGTTCTCCGCGGCGCGAATCGCCGCGGTCGCGACGGCCTCGACGTCGATGGCGCCGTTGGCCAGCGCGAGCTCACGAAGGCGTCGGGCGCAGGCGACCGCCCGGTCGGCGGCGGCGGGTCGGATCCGGCCGTGTTTGGCGACCTCATCGCCCAGGCGGAGCATCTCCTTCTCGCGGGTCACCGTCGTGAACGACCGATCGGGATGGACGTCGGCGACGAGCAGATGGAATGAGTTGGATCCGAGGTCCAACGCAGCGACACGCATTGACGCGCGACGATAGGGTCGCCGTCGCCACGAGGCGGAACAATCGGCTCGACGACGCTCGACGACGCTCGACGACACAGACCAGGAGGACCACCATGGACTTCGAACCCCGCATGCTGATCGACGGCGCGTTGGTCGAGGCAGAAGGTGGACGAACCTACGAGAACATCAACCCGGCGACCGAGCAATCGATCGGTTCGGTCGCCGACGCGAGCGCCGCGGACATGGAACGAGCGATTCGTGCCGCGCGCCGGGCGTTCGACGAGAGCGACTGGGCCAACGACAAGGTGTTGCGCAAGCGCTGCTTGCTCCAGCTGCGCGAAGCGCTCGGCGAACACCGCGAGGCGTTGCGCGAACAGATCGTTGGTGAAGTCGGCGCTCCGATCGCGCTCACCTACGCGATCCAGCAGGACAGCTGCATCGACGACATGCTCTGGGACATCGATCTGCTCGACCGTTACGAGTGGGAGCGTGAACTCGGCCCGCACGAGTTCTTCGGAATCCGCAGCAACCGCGTCGTGGTCCGGGAACCCATTGGTGTGGTTGGCGCGATCACGCCCTGGAACTTTCCGTTCATGCTCAACCTCTCCAAGATCACCCCGGCGCTCGCCGCGGGCTGCACGGTCGTGTTGAAGCCGGCGCCGGACACGCCGTTCTCTGCGACGTGGATCGGACGGATGGCGGCCGAACACACCGACATTCCGGCCGGAGTGCTGAACGTGGTGACCGCGAGCGACCCCGCCGAAGTTGCTGAGGTGCTCACCGGCTCCGACGATGTCGACATGATCTCGTTCACCGGATCATCGGCCATCGGCAAGCGCATCACCGAGCGATCGGCCGCGAATCTCAAACGCGTGTTCCTCGAACTCGGCGGGAAGAGCGCGAACATCATCTTGGACGATGCCAACTTCGACGCTGCGCTTGCGAGTGCGGGCATGGTCTGCATGCACAGCGGCCAGGGGTGCGCAATCACGACGCGCATGTTGTTGCCGAGATCCCGTTACGACGAAGGGGTCGAGATCGTCAAGGCCTCGTTCGAGAACTTTGCGTACGGCGACCCCAACGACCTCGGCAATCTCGCCGGACCGCTGATCAACGCGAAGCAACGTGAACGCGTGCTGGGTTACATCGAGCGCGGGAAAGCCGAAGGCGCGCGCTGTCTCGTTGGCGGAGCGGCTGCCGAACAGTTCGAGCGCGGGTACTTCGTGCAGCCGACCTTGTTCGTGGACGTCAAGCCCGACTCCACGATCGCGCAAGAGGAGATTTTCGGGCCGGTGCTCGCCGTGATTCCCTACGATGACGACGACGACGCCGTCCGCATCGCCAACGACTCTCGCTACGGGCTTTCCGGCTCGGTGGTGTCGGCGTCGCTCGACCGGGCGATGAACGTCGCGCGCCGCATCCGCTCCGGCACGATGAGTGTGAACGGCGGCCAGTGGTTCGGTCCCGACTCGCCCTTCGGCGGCTACAAGGAGAGCGGCACGGGCCGCGAGCACGGCGTCGCTGGTTTCGAGGAGTATCTCGAGACCAAGACGATCGGGTATCCCGCGACCTAATCTCGTCGCCATGACCGCGACCATCGACCTTTCGTACCTGCCGACATTTCCGAACGTCGACGCCGAACGGCTGCACCGCAAGCAACGTTTGGCGGCCGCGTTTCGGTTGTTCGGCAAGTTCGGATTCGACGAAGGGGTCGCAGGCCACATCACGGTGCGCGACCCCGAGCACGCAGATCGCTTCTGGCTCAACCCCTTCGGGATGAACTTCAAGTTCATCAAGGTGAGCGATCTCATCTGCGTCGATCACACGGGCGATGTCGTCGAGGGCAACGCCTTGGTCAACCGAGCTGCGTTCGCGATCCACTCCCAGGTGCACCAAGCGCGTCCCGACGTCGTCGCGGCCGCGCACAGCCACTCGATCTACGGTAAAGCGTGGTCATCGCTCGGGCGACCGCTCGACGCGCTGACCCAGGATTCGTGTGCGTTCTTCGACGATCACGTGTTGTTCGACGACTTCACGGGGGTCGTGAACGACCTCTCCGAAGGCAAACGCATCGCCGAGAAGTTGGGCGCGAAGAAGGCCGCCATCTTGCAGAACCACGGTCTGCTCACGACCGGGTACTCGGTCGACGAAGCGTGCTGGTCGTTCATCACGATGGAACGGACCTGCCAGGCCCAGTTGCTCGCGGAAGCCGCGGGTACCCCGATCAAGATTGCCGACGACGTCGCGCGACTCACCCACGCCCAGGTCGGCACGCCGATCGCGTGTTACTTCTCGTTCCAGCCGTTGTACGACTGGATCACCCGCGAACAACCCGATCTGTTCGACTGAGCTACGGGTTTCGGTTCGGCGGTCGACTCGTCGGTGGAGCCGCGACCGTCGACTGCGCCAAGACCGGCATCGTTGCTGACGTCGTCGTTGCCGCCGGGGTGGTTGTGGTGGTTGCGGTGGTTGTCGTGGTCGGATCGGTGCGGGGCTCGAGGGTCGGAGCGAAGACACGCGTCGACGCGACGACCGTGCGGTCGGAGTCGACCGCAATGACTCGGATCGTCATCCCGGCCACGAATGGCGTGCGGAACTGCGCGACGTCGCGACCACGGATCCGAGCGAGTATCACCGTTTGTGGGTTTGCGGGCCGGGGGCGCCCGCCGTCGTAGCGAGCGAGCACGGCGTAGCCGGCGAAGTCGTCGCCGAGGTACGGATCCCAACGCACGCGTACCTGACCGTCGACGACGCGGGTCCCTCCGCCCAGCCGGGTGATCTCGGTGGGCGCCGGCGCGACCGTTGTCGGCGGCGTGGTCGTCGTTGGCGGAGCAGTGGTGGTCGTCGGGTTCCCGGCAGTCGTCGTGGTGGGGCTGGATGCGGTGGTGCGCGGCGTGCTGTCCTGGGTGTCGTCGGGGTCGCGACCCGGATCGCTGCCCGAGGGAGCCGTGGGAACGGCGGAGGGGTTGGTCGGCGTCTCGTCGGACGTTCGGTTCGGCCCGTCGGGATCGCTCGCATCGTCGTCGATCGACACCTTCCCGTCGATGACCGTGCCGGTTTCTCCCGGGCCGATCACGACCCCATCGATCGTCACCGAACCGTCCTCGTCGACGACGAGGCGGGCACCGTTGGGCACCGCGACCCCGGCGGTGGCCGGGATCCGACTGCCATCGGGAAGGATGATGTAGGCGTGCTCGGCGGCGGTGACCTCGAGCGCGAGCGTCGTTGTTGTGTCGTTGCGCGTCATCGCGAACGCCAACAGGGCGCCGAGCGCGAGCGCGCTTGCGAGTGCCGACCCGACGATCGCACGCCGAGCCGCGAATCGCGCTCCGGTCGTGGTCGGCGCGGACGGCGAGGCGGCCATGTGCGCGTGCACCGACCGCAGACGCGCCTCGGTGGCGTCGAGAGCAGTCAGGTCGGGAGCCGCGACGTCGCTCGTGCCCAAGGCGTCGAGTGCGCGTCGGATTTCGTCGCGATTGGGTCGGCTCATGATCCCGCCTCCAGTTCGCGTTCGAGTGCCTTCATCGCCCGATGGAGCAGCACGGCGTAGGTGGGTTTGCTCACGTTCATCACCCGTGCGGCCTCACCTGGGTCGAGCCCCGACAAGTGCCGCAGCGCGACTGCTTCTTGGTAACGCGGTGCGATGCGAGCGAGCGCCGTCCGCAGTCGCGCCGCCGTCGCGTCGTCGCCGGCTTGGGTGACGAGGTCGGCGGGATCGTCGGCCGATTCGGTTCGACGAGCCCCCAGTCGGACGTCGCGCCGTCGTTCGGCGCCGATGCGGCGGTGGTGATCGACCAGTTCGTTGCCCGCGATGCGAAACAACCAGCCCCGGAATCCGGCGTCACGCCACTCGAACCCATCGAGGTTGCGCAATGCCCGCTCGAACGCCGCCGCAGTGATGTCATCGGCGAGCGTCGGCGAGCCGCAACGGCGCGTGATGTAGGCGTGCACGTCGTGCACATGACGGCGGTACAGCTCAGCGAACGCATCAGCATCGGTACGTGCTCGCGCGACGAGGTCACGATCGCCGGGCGGGGGCGGCGTTCCGCCCGACGATCGCGAAGCGACTGCGTCGTCGGCGGCACCCGGATCCACAACCACCATTGTGGTCCTGGATTCACGGTCGCCGCCGACCCGCAGGCGAAATGTGACACTCGTTCAGGTGGTCACCATGGCTTTGTTGGACAAGCCGATCACGGTGCCTTCGTCGTCGACAACGACGAGGCGGTACGTGTACTCGTGTCCCTTGCGAACGCGACGGTCGATGAACCGGTGCCGGTCTTGGTTGTCGCTGCGGAACACGATCATGCGCGGCTGCTCGTCGACCTTGCGGACGAGTCGGTACCGAGCGAAGTCCGGGTGCTCCGAACCTGACCAACGACAGCCGATCACGAGCTTGCGGCTCTGTTCGCCGTCGCGCTCGACGACGATGACCGCCTTTCGGCAGCGCAACTCGATCTTTTCGGGGGGTGCAGGGTCGGTCGAACCTTCGGCCGATGCGACCGGTGCGACGGACACGAGCGCAGCGGTGCCGAGCAACAGCCCAGCCAACAATCGACGCATGCGATGACCTCTTTCGTAGTCGGATGCCCCCGGCGGTGGGGGTTGCTGGCACAACGAAGGTCGGCCGTCGCCGATTACACCGACGGGGTGACCAACCGGTCGGCCGGGCCTCGCGGTTACAGTCGGAACGTGGTCGCCGACGGGAGCCCCAGAGACGTTCGGGGATTCAGGCCGGAGCATTTCGGACTGGACGGCCGTGTGGCATTGGTCACCGGTGCGGCTGCGGGAATCGGCCGCGCGTGCGCGATCGCCTTGGCCAACTTCGGCGCCGACCTCGCGATCTGTGACCGCAACGCCGACGGTCTGGCGGAGGTGCACACGGCGATCGTCGATCGTGGCCGCCGCGCCCACGCGACGGTGCTCGATGTTCGCGACACGTCCGCCGTTGACGCGCACGTCGACGCGGTGGTGGCTGACTTCGGACGGATCGACGTACTCGTCAACAATGCCGGGGGCGGGTTTGCCTCGAACTTCGTCGATATCAGCGCCAAGGGCCAGGACGCGCTGGTGCGCGAGAACTTCACGTCGGTCACGAACTATGTCCGTGCGGTCGTGCCGCACGTTCCGTCGACTGGCGGTTCGATCGTGAACATGACCTCGATCGAAGCGCACCGCGCCGCGCCCGGATTCGCGATCTACGCCGCAATGAAAACTGCCGTCGTGTCGTTGTCTCGTTCGCTTGCGCTCGAACTGGGCGGCCGGCTGATCCGGGTGAACTGCGTGGCGATGGACGTCATCCCGACCCCCGGCCTGGGCAACGCCGACTTCGGCCGCCACACGCCGCTGCCGATCGACGGCCATGCCGACGACGTCGCGGCTGCGTGCGTCTACCTCGCGTCGGATGCGTCTCGGTTCGTCACTGGATCCACGGTGCACGTCGACGGCGGCAACGCCGCGGCCGCGGGCTGGATCCGTCAGGCCGACGGCGCATTCACGACGTTCTGAGCGAGGCTGGAATGCACGAGTTGCCCGTCGCCATCGGCGTTGCGTTCGGCGCCGTGAACCCCTACTTCCACGCGGAGCTCGCCACCCTGGGCGACGAACTCGGTTTCGAGAGCGTCTGGCTGCCCGAGCACCTCGTCTTCACGACCACGATGCAGCGGTCGCCCTACGCCGGCCAGGCGCACCCGCCCGTGCCACCCGAGACGCCAGTTTTCGACGCGTTCGCGTACCTCGCGTTCTTGGCGGGCCGTACCCAGCGGATTCGGCTCGCCACCCACGTCTACAACATCGGGCTGCGACACCCGTTCGTTGCCGCCCGCGCCGTGCAGACACTCGACATCGTGAGCGGCGGGCGTGCGATCTTCGGCGTCGGAGCGAGTTGGCTCGAACAAGAGTGGAACGCGGCCGAACTCGACTTCGCGACGCGGGCTGGTCGGGTCGACGAGTGCATCGAGGTGTGCAAACGCCTGTGGACCGAGCCCGTCGTGACCCACCACGGCGAGCACTTCACCTTCGATGGCGTCGTGTTCGAACCCAAGCCGGTGCAGCAACCGCACCCGCCGGTCTTGGTCGGGGGCGAGTCGCCCGCGGCGATCCGGCGGGCAGCGCGCCTGGGTGACGGCTGGGTCGGCATGGGGCATTCGTTCGAGTCGGCGGCGCGCCACGTCGACGCCTTACGTGCGGCACGGGCGCGCGACGGACGCAATCTCGAGGGCTTCGATGTGACGGTCGGGGGCGCGATCACGACGCGTGACGACCTCGACCGGTGGCGAGACGTCGGCGTGACCCGAGTGATCGTGAGCCCGTGGTCGCGTGGTCGCGAGGCCGCGTCGGGATTGCGCAGGCTCGCCGATCTCGTCAGTGCCTGAACACCGTGGTGCGCTCGCGCTTCGGATCCGTTGCGAGCGCATCGGCTCGCTCGGCAAAATCGCGAATGCTGCCGACGTTGCGGACGCCGGCCGGAGCGACATCTGGCTGCATCGAATGGCACACCCCCTGCATCGTCGCGAGCAGGTCGCTCGCGATCGGGATTGCATCGAGGGGCATGCCGCGTCCCATGCCGATATCGCAGGCGCGTCGCAGGACGATCGCAATCTCGGCGCGATCGGGATCGAGATGCTCATCGGCCCAGCGCATGAAGCCGCCCTTCCATGGCGCGCGGTCGAACGGGGCCGGCAGCGCGGTCGCGCCCCGTCCGGCGGTGACGCCCCAATCGTGGGCGAGGACACCGTCGACCCAGACGCGGTTGCGATATTCACCGGGTGGAGCGGTCAGCAGCGACGCGATCTCGCAGTCGTACTGGCGGTAGTGCCGTCCGGTCGATGCCGCGGTGATGGCGTGGGCCGCGGCGTCGAACTGGTGTGTGCAGTTGTGCTGCGCGCTCGCGACTCGAGCGGCGTGGGTGAACCGAGGTGAGAGATCGGCACCGACCAACTGCGCGAGGTTGACCGCCGCGGCCGGACACGTCGTCCACGGGTAGCGATGGGAATCGTTGCGCACGTCGACGATCCGACGACCATCGTGACGCAAGGTCACCTCGAAGTGGTGAAAGTCGTCTTCGAGCACGCTGCGCACGGTGGTGGCGTCGATGGCGGTGACGACGATACGACGCCGATAGACGTCGACCCGGTCGGCGAGCGGGGGGTCGAAGTCGGCACCGTGACGAAGGCGCGGTTCGGTCACGCGGGGGAGTCGCTCCCGGCCTCGGGCGGGCCGATCAACTCAGGCGGAAGGTCACCGTCGAGAAACAAGAACGTTTCGACGCGTCGAGCGATACGCCAGCCGGCGCCGGTCCGCACCAGTTCGTCGTCGTAGCGGGCTCCGACGGTGAACATGTGGGGTCGACGACTCCGCGTGCGTGCGCCCATCGGATTGTTCACCATCGTGCGAGCGCGTGCGTGGTTGTCGTCGACGAAGGTGATCATGGTGTTGGCCATCGAGTGCTGGCGGACTACGAAACACGAGAGGTTGGCGAGCAGCCACGCCTTCGCGTCAGGGAGGTGGCCTTCGTACCCTCCGGGGTTCGACGAGTAGTCGAGGTAGGCGTCGGCAGTGAACACGTCGTCGAGCGCGTCGAGGTCGAGTTCGTCGATCGCCCAGGCGTAGGCGTGCATCAGATCGATGATGGCGGCGCGGTCTTCGAGGCGATTCGTCATTCGGTGCTCCCGGTCACGGTCGTTGTTCGAGCATCGTGCGCACGGCGTCGCCGCCGATGCGAAGCTGGATCGCGTGACCGTGCGGTGCCCAGCGGGTCTGACCGGCGACCATGCCGGTGACGATGTCGTACAGCACGGTCCAGCCGTCGACGCGTTCGACGACGTTCGTGGACGACTCGGCAATCGATCCGATGAGGCGGTACGCAACGGCCCGAATCTCTCGGGCGTGCACTGACGAGGACAGCCATTCGAGTTCGATGACGTAGAGGCCATCGACGAACCTGGCGTCGGTGAAATGGACGGGCGAGTGGTCGTCTTCGCACTCTCGACGGACGTGCGGGAGCAGATGGGTGTCGGGTTCTTCGGCGACCCAGTCGGGCTCACCGGCTGCGAGGATGAGGTCGAGGATCGGCGCGGCGAAGGCGCGAGCGCTTGCGACGCCGCGGCCACGGTTGTCGGTGTCCCAGCGGCGCGGCGCGGTCACGGCGAGTCAGACGAGGAGTCTTGCGCGAGCGGTGTGGCTTCGTCGGCACCTGGCTTGCAGTTGATGGCCAGCGTGAACTTGGTCGCGCACACCGGTTCGCCGGTCGCTTCGTGCGACCACGTCGTCTCGGTCACGTAGAACTCGAGCTTGCCGCCATCGCTCTTGGGTTTCTCGTAGACGTCGGAGACGACACCTCGGCCGACGAGCACGTCGCCGACGTGGGGCCAGCGGCCATCGAAGAAGATGAACTCTTGTTCGCCGTGCAGGATCGCCCGACCTTTGCCGCGCAGGTTCTCGATCGGGAGTCCGGCTGCGCCGCCTTGGCCCATCGATCCCCAGTACGGCATGACGAACGGAAAGGTCGGCGGCACCGGTGCGACGGCTTGGGCGTAGGTACCCGTGGTGTCACCGATTGCTTCGCCGAACACCTTGACCGGGCCGCGTTCGATCACGACCGTCTGCGAGCCCATGTCTCGGCCCTTGAGTTCGAACAGCGCCATGTCGGCCTCCGAGGAGTCGGCTGTGGTGCCTGACGCTGGCGTCAGGAGCCGACGAACCTACCAAGTGGCGAAACGAGCGTGTCGGGCCAGGGGATCGTGACGATCTCGCCCGCGTAGATGAGGTTCGGGTCGCCGCTGCGGACGCCGTCGCGGTTCGCAGCGACCACGCGTGCCCAGTACGACGCGACGGCCTCGCGTTGCGGCGGAGTGCCGGACCAGAAGTGCAGGTACGCCGACGCGATGCCCCAGAGGTGTTCGCCCGGTCGGACCTCGTGGTGGAGCTGCGTGGCGGGCGCCGGGCTGTCGGGACCGCCGGCGGGCCGCTCGGGCGGTGGCGACGTGGGTTCGGTCGAGCTGGGAGCATCCGAGCGGGGCGATGTCGGCGCGGTGGTGGCGGTGCCCGGGACTCGCACGACGGGGTCGTCGGCCGCGCGAGGAGTGGTGAACGGTGTGCGCACCACGGGTTCGTTCGGGTCGAGCGCCGCAGCGCTCGCCCAAGCGGCGCGGGTTGCCCCGAGTGCCGGGGCGGCCGCGGCGTTCCCCGCGAGGGCGACAACGACCGCTCCCGCGCTGAGGCGGCGTGCAAAGGGAAGCAAGAACGGGCGGAGCGCCCGGGCGGCCCGCGGGTTGTGAGCCATTGCGGCGGCGGTGGCGAGCGTGGTGGCGACACCGAGGAGGAGTCCGGTCATGCCGCCGAAGGCGACGACGGCGCGCAGCACCTCCTCGGGCCCGTGGGCACGCTCGCGGGCGACCCCACGGATCAGCGGCTCGACGTCGAGCCAGCCTCGGCGATGCATCAGCGTCCCGGTGCCAAGCACCAGGAGGGTCTGCGCGGCGAAGCCCGCACGGAGGGCGGTGCGTTGCCTCGATGTCGTCGCGAAGTCCAGTGGGAGGGTTGGGGGGCGGGTTGGGGGGCGGGTCGGGGGACTCGACAGCGTCTTCGATCGCATCATGTCCCGAGACGCTAGAGACATCGACAGATCATGTCAAGTTGTGTCATCATGCACCGATGGCGATCGATGATGCTGCTGGACCGAACGATGATGCAACCCGTGGCGAGGTGTTGCGTGGCGAGATATCGGCAGCGGCCCAAAGAGGAGCACCGGCGGACGACCGTGGGGTGGATGCGTGCGCGAGCCCCGCGGCGCACCTCCTCGAGGTGGCCTTCGGCCGGGCCGAACCGCGATCGTTCTGGGCCGATGTTGCGCTCGACGATCAGCGCACGGCATCGGCGCGCCCGACCTCTCGGCGATCGGCGACCCGCCGCCCGCGACCGATCGCCCGACGATCGCGGCCGGTCTCCCTGCCACAGCGCACGATGCGTCGCTTCGTCGCCGGAGCGCTGATCGCGCTGGTCGTGGGGTTGGGTACGGTCGGCGTGCTGCGCTCGATCGGGCCCGGCCCGACCCGATCGGGGTCGGCCGGGGTGGCCGAAACTCCGTCCGGCGCGACCGGATCGCGCGGACGTGAGGTCACCGCAGCGATGCCGACGTCGGAAGGATCCCGACCCGATCGGGCGGCGGTGCCGGGGTGGCTCGACGAGACGCTCCGGGCGCGTTGTCGCCAGGCTCCGGGCCTCGACCCGGAGTCGGGCACGGCATGGGTGTGCGCGCCGCTCGTCGGACCGGCCCGGCTCGAGCTGGTCGTGGTCGACCGTGCCGATCACGACGCCCTCCACCTTCGCTTCGCCACGGCGTCGGGCGCGGCGACGTCGGCGTCATCGGGCCGCGTGAGGGAATCGCAGTGTGCCCTCGGGTCGGCGGAGGTCCGGGCGTGGTCGAGCCCCGACCGTCCCGGCGAGGTGGTCGGCCACTATGCGTGCCGTGTCGTCGCGCATCGTGCCGAGATCGTGTGGATCGACGAACGCCTCGGCCTGTTCGCCCGCGCCGTCGCCGACGACCGAGACCTGGTTGCGCTGTACCGATGGTGGTCGACCGATGCGCCCGGGGCCGAGTCCGACGGGTGGCGGCGCGACGACCGTCCCTGACCGAACGGTCGTGGTTTGGTACGTTCCCGCCATTCGATCGGGTACACGGGAGTTCTCATGCGATTGTTTTCCGAAGAAGGATTGAACGGCGCGCTGCGGATTGCGCACGTGATCGCAGCGGTGATGTGGATGGGCCTCTTGTGGTTCTTCAACCTCATCCAGACCCCGGCCTACGCCGAGATGGACCCGGCTGCCCGGAACAACGCCTTCGACAAGCTGACGTGGCGGGGTCTGTTCTGGTTCCGCCACGCCGCACTCGCAACCCTCGGCACGGGCCTGCTCGTCATCGGGATCGACGGCGCCGACGGGATGCTGTACGACGGCGACTACTTCCAGAAGCCCGGCGGCATGGTGCTTGCCGCCGCGATCCTCTTCGCGTTCATCATGGCCTACAACGTCTGGATGGTCATCTGGCCGAACCAGCAGACCGTGATCGCCAACGCTCGTAACGTCCAAGCTGGCGGCGAAGCGAACCCCGACGCTCCCGTCGCGGCGCGCAAGGCCGCCATGGCGAGCCGCCAGAACACGATCTTTTCGCTGTTCGTGATTCCGGCGATGGTCGGCGGCGGCACCGGCGGTCTGTTCTTCAGCAGCGGCTTCGAACTTCCGGGTGGCGGCGTTCGGCTGCTGTTCTGGTTGATCATCCTCGGGGTCGCCGTGCTGATGGAAGCCAATGCGCTCGGTGCGATCGGTGGACGCGACCCCGGTGGTACCAACATCATCTACGACACGCACACCAACGCGATCTACACCGGTCTCGCGTTGCTCGGAGTGATCTGGCTCTTCTTCGAGTTCGTCGTCGGCACTGTCTAGTAGTCGGCACCGTCTAGTTTTCGGCACCGTCTAGTTTTCGGCACCGTGTCGTCGAATGCTGGGGACTTGCTCCTCACACGCCGAGCAGGTCGGCGATGCGGCTGCGGTGGTAGCCGCTCGTGCCGAACAGCGCCTCGTTGGCCTTGATGCGCTTCACGTAGAGGTGCATGTCGGCTTCCCAGGTGTAGCCGATGCCACCGAGAATCTGAATGCCTTCCTTGGCAAACTTGCGTTGGCAATCGCCGGCGGCAGCCTTGGCCACAGCCGTGTTGATCGCGGCTCGTTCGTCGTGTTCAGCCCGGCAGAGCGCCGCGAGGTACCCCGTCGCGCGGGCGCGTTCGAGCAGCACGATCATGTCGGCAAACTTGTGTTTGATCGCTTGGAACGAACCGATCGGGACGCCGAACTGAGAACGCTGTTTGGCGTAGTCGAGCGCGGTGTCGAAGACGGCCTGGCAGGCCCCGACCGTCTCGAGTGCCAGCCCGCCCACCATGGCGAGCGTGGCCGATTCGATCTCGGCGTGCACGTCTCGACCGCCGCCGAGGACACGATCGGCGCTGACCCGTAGGTCGTTCAACCGAAGGTGGGCGAGCGCACGGGTCGGATCGACCGAGTTGATCGCGACCGGTTCGATCTCGGATCGAGCGACGACGACCGCGCTTGTCCCGGAGTTGGTCACGATGCACAGGGCGTCGGCGGCCGCAGCCTCGATCACGTACCGGGCGGTGCCTCGGAGCACGACGGTGTCGCCGTCGAACTCGCTGCGCACGTCGCCGTCGACCGCGATCGAACCGGTGCTGGCTTCGGTCGCGACTGCGCCCAGCCAACGCGCTCGTTGGGCGTCGTCGCCGAGCGCGTCGACGAAGGGAACGAAGCCGCACACCGTTGCGAGCAAGGGGCCGGGAGCGACGACGCGTCCGAGTTCTTCGGCGAGGATGCCAGCTTCGACCGGACCCAATCCGATGCCACCGAACTGCTCCGGCACGGTGAGTGCGCCCCAGCCGAGTTCGGCGACGACGCGCGCAAGCCGGTCTGCGCCGCGGCCGTGTTCGGCGACTTCGCGAGCGAGCGCAATGGGTGCCTCGTGCGTGAGGACGGCGCGTATCGAGTCTCGGAGCGCGTCTTGATCGTCGGTGAACTCCAGTTCCACGATCGCCGACTCTAACGAAGTCGTCGCAAACCCTGTCGAGCGGGATGCGGCGAACGTCCGAGGGCTACGGCGCGAGCAACGACCGCAACGCGCGTCGGTCGATCTTCTCGCCGGCCGTGAGCGGAAGCGCGTCGAGCGTGACCAGCGCTTCGGGAAGTTTGTGCCGCGCAAGATGCCCGTCGGCGTGGGCTCGCAGCGACGCCAGCGTGAGCGCCTGGTCGGGGCGAACCACAACGCATGCAACCCCGACCTCACCCATGACGTCGTCCGGACGGGGGACCACGGCGATCGCGGCGACGGCAGGATGCGTCGACAACACGGCCTCGACCTCGACGGGATAGACGTTGTAGCCGCCGCGGACGTACATCTCCTTGGCCCGACCGACGAGACGCAATCGCCCGGCATCGTCGAGCGCGCCGAGGTCACCCGTCCGGACGAAACCGTCGGGGGTGAACGCAGCTGCGGTGGCGTCGGGATCGCGCCAGTAGCCGTTCATGCATGCAGGAGAACGCAGACACACTTCGCCGATGGCGCCGAGATCGACGTCGCGCACCGATTCGAGATCGGCCGCATCGCGCAGGGCCAACTCGACGCCAGGGAGTGGTCGCCCCACCGAGACCACGGCATCGTCGTCGGGTGCGTCGAATGCCGTGCCGAGTCCGATCCCAGCCTCGGTGCACGAATATCGAGTCGCGAGACGCGCACCGAACCGCTCGCGAGCCTCGGCCGCGAGCCCGGGGGTGATCGGGCCGCCGCCGGCAATGATGAACTGCACGCTCGACAGGTCGTACCGATCGAAGTCGGGGTGGCGCAACATCAACGCGAGCTGGGTTGGGACACCCGCCACCGTGGTGAGTCGCTCTCGTTCGAGCAGCGCGAGCGTGGCGTCGGCCCGCCAGCGCGTCATCATGAAGTTGACGCCACCGCGCCGCAGGTTGCCGGCCAGTTTTGTGATGAAACCGAGGTGCGCGAACGACGTGCCCGTGAACCCGCGACCACCGATGTCCCATTGGTCGCCCACATCGGTGCGGGTGATGAACGCCAACTGTCGATTGCCGTACCGAGCGCCCTTCGGTATTCCCGTCGTTCCCGATGTGAAGATGATTGCGACATCGCGACTCGGATCGTCCGGCAGCGTTGGCGGTCGGTCGTCGCGACGGATCCCGACCAAGATCCGGTCGGGAGCCGTCGCCGTGGCGATCGACGCGGTCGCAAAGCCGTCGATGGCGAGGTCATCGGTGCTCACCACGAGATCCGGTTCGGCCCGTTCGAGAACCGCTCGGCGTTCGTGTGCTGACAGCCGATCGTTGACACCTGCCGTCACCGCACCCAGCTTGGCGACCGCGAGGTACGTGACCAAGAACTCGGGTCCGGGTGGCAACATCACGCCGACGACCCGGCCGGGACCAACGCCCGTCGTGAGCAGGCCGGCTGCGGTTTCGTCCGACAGCCGATCGAGGTCGCGATACGAGAGCGGCCATCCCGCCTCGGCGACATAGGCGTTACGATCGCCGAAGCGTCGTGCCGCTTCGCGAACGGTGGCAGGCAACACCATGGTGGCCTCGGGGTCGGGAGCGCGGGTGGTCGAAGCGTACAAGCCAGCCCAGCAGCGGGCGCTGCGGGCACAGGGTCGGCGCACGCGTGCCCGGTTGGCGAACGCGGGCCTCGCGGTCTTTGCCGATCGTGGGTATCACGCGGCGAGAGTGGACGACATCGTGCGCCGAGCGCGTGCGTCGCACGGCACCTTCTACCTGTACTTCACGAACAAGGAAGACCTGCTCGGGGCGTTGGCAATCGAGTGCGCCCAGGCGTACGAAGCGTTGGCGGCGACGATCGCCGATGCCGAGTCCGTGGCGCCGATCGACGAATGCGTCGAGCAGTTCTTTGCCATCTACGCGCGCTACGGACCGGTGATCCGCGCCTGGATGGAGAACGCCGTAGCCGACCGTGAGATCAACCGTCTCGGTGTCGTCGCGTTTCGTCACATCGCGGCCGCATTCGCCGGTCGGCTGCGAGCGGAGGGTCGTCCGCACGATGCCGCAACCGTGGGGTCGTTGATGGCGTTGCTCGAGCGCAGCGCGTATTACGCCGGCCGCGACCCGACCCGGCCCGGCGACGCCCGGACCGTGGCACGGATCGTTCAGAACGGGTACTTCGGAGCGGGCGCGTTCACGCCGTGAGCGCAAAGCCCACCGCGGTTCGGCAACGTTCGTAGGATTCGGGAGTGTCGAGGCAACGTTCGAATCGAGTCGTGGTGTCGCCGTCGACCGACGTGGCCGCGCGTGCGCGCAACGACGCGCTCGACGGGCTGCGTGCCATCGCGGCGGTGTCTGTGTTCCTCTACCACCTGCTCGTGCTGGCACCGATGGTTGCCGATTTCGACGGTCCGATCGAGTTCGAGTACTACGGACGCAACCTCGACATCGGCGTCGAGATCTTCTTCGTGTTGTCGGGGTTCTTGTTGGCGCGGCCGTTCTTCGCCGCGTGGTTCGCCGGCGAGCCGGGTCCGTCGCTGCGAGCGTTCGCGATTCGACGGTCGTTGCGTATCTACCCGGCGTGGATTGCGTTCTTGGTCATTGCGGTCGCGTGGGGTGATCAGTTCTGGTTTCTCGAAGGAACCGACTATCAGCCCGACGACGCATTGCGGTTCGTGCAGTGGGCGACGCTCCTCCACACGTGGTTCTACGACCCGGCGCATTCGTCGTGGACACTCAGCGTCGAAGCATCCTTCTACGTGTTCCTCCCGCTGCTGACGACCGTCGCGTTCCGTGTCGTTCGGCCGAAGCTTCGTAACGCGCTGCTCGTGTGCGCAGGAGTAACGGCGGTCGGGCTGTTCGCCGAGTGGTACCACGTGATGTTCGTCGACTTTGGGCGCTTCGTGCCGGCCGCGCTGATGACCTTGGGTCCCGGGATGGCGCTCGCGGCGCTGGTGGCTGCGCCTGCGATGCCGCGCGATGTTGGACCGCGCACCGCAGCGATCGCCTGGGTCGCGGCCGGCGTTGCGTTCGTCGCGATGTCGCGGTTTGTCTCGAAAAGTGCCTATGTCGTGTTCGGAAGTCTGCCGCCGCCTGGCGAGCAGGTCACGCAAGCGATCTGGCAGGCGGTCGTCGCGGTGGTGGTGGTCGGTGCCGTCGTGCTCTCGACTCCTGGTCCGGTGAGTCGAGTCGCCGGCCTCCAGCCAGTGGCGGCCCTCGGGCGGATCAGCTACTCGTTCTATCTCTGGCACTTGCTCGTGCTGTACCAGTTCGACTGGGAAGGGGTGAGCGGACCCGGCGCAGCGTGGTGGATGGCGACGCAGGGCTTCGTGATCACGATCGCAGTGTCGACGGTGTCGTACTTCGCGATCGAACGCCCCGCGATCGGGTGGGCGCGTCGGCTCACTGCCGCGCCAGGATCGCAGTCGCAGCCGAACTCCACCAACCTCCCGTCCCGTTGACACACGCGAGGCGGGCGTCAGGAACCTGACGACCATCCGCGACGCCACGGAGTTGGCGGACGGCCTCGACCAGCAGAAACATCGCGCGCATTCCTGGATGGCAGTGGGAGAGCCCGCCGCCGTCGGTGTTGGTCGGGAGCGCCCCGCCGAGACGCAGCCGGCCGTCTTCGACGAACGGTCCGCCTTCTCCCTTGCCGCAGAACCCGAGCGCTTCGAGCGACAGCAACACCATCGGCGTGAACGCGTCGTAGATCTGGCAGCAGTCGATTTCGTCAGGTCGAACGCCGGCTTCACCGAAGGCCTGCGCGCCCGACACGACCGCGGGTGACTCGGTGAAGTCGTCCCAGTCGGTCATCGTGGTGTGGCTCGTTGCTTGGCCGGTGCCGAGCACCCAGATCGGCTCCTGCGCACAGTCGCGCGCGACATCGGCGCCCGTGACCACGATCGCTCCGCCGCCGTCGCTGCGCAGGCAACAGTGCAGCTTGGTGAGCGGTGTCGCCATCATGCGGCTGTTGTGCACGTCATCGCGCGTGATCCGGTCTTGGTAGTACGCGTCGGGGTTGTGTGACGCGTTGTAGCGAGTGCTGACCGCGATCTCTGCGAGTTGGTCGATGGTTGTGCCGAACTCGTGCATGTGGCGAACCGCGGCCATGGCGTATTTGGAGATCAGGGTGTGTCCGAACGGCGCGTCGAACTGCACTGGACCGCGATTGCCGAAGTTCAGGTTCGAGGTGGCGCGTCGACCTGACTTCAGATCGGCTCGGGCGGTCGACGCGTACACGAGCAACACGGCGCGGGCGTGTCCGGCCCGGATCGCTTCGATCGCGTGTTGGAGTTGGAAAATCCACATCGATCCGCCGACGACCGTGCCATCGGCCCAACGAGGCTTGATTCCGAGGTATTCGGCCAGTTCGACGGGTGCGAGGTTGCCGATTGCGCCGCCGCCGATCCCGTCGATGTCGGACGGTGTGAGTCCGGCATCGGCGACAGCTCGCGCCGCGGCTTGGTGATGGAGTTCCCAGGCGGACTTGGTGTCGACCCGGCCAATGTCCGACAGTGCGGCGCCGACGATCGCTGCGTGCACAGTGGTGGCTACGCGCGTCGCTGAGCGTCGATGCCCGGGTTCTGCGAGCGGAAGTGATAGCGGTTGAGAGTGCGGCCGATGTCGGCCGGATTCCACTGCGTCGGATTGCCTTCCTTGTCCTTGGCGAAGAACTGTTCGCCCATCTCCCACGGCTGGTAGACCGCGAGGTTGTTACCGACGAGTCGAAGCACCTGGCCGGTGACGTGAAGGCTGTCGTCCGACGCCAGGTACACGACAGCCGGCGCCGAGTTGCCGGGGTTCATGTTGTTGAACTCGGTGTACTCCTCGGGGTGTTTGACTTCGATGTCCTTCATCGCCTGCGCAACCATGCGGGTGAACCCGCCCGGACCGACGCAGTTGGCTCGCACGCCGTACCGTGCGAGTTCGAGGCTCGCGATGATGGTCATTGCCGCGACCCCCGCCTTGGCGGCGCCGTAGTTGATCTGGCTGGCCTGGCCTTGCAACCCGGCGCTCGACACGGTGTTGATGATCGACGCCCGCGGCTGGCGACCTTCCTTGCTCTCGTTGCGCCAGTACTCCGACGCGTGCCGCATCGTGTTGAACGTGCCGTACATGTGGACCCGAACGACCGTGTCGAAGTCCTCGGGCGACATCGAGAACATCATTTTGTCGCGCAACACGCCGGCGGTGTTGACCAGCACGTAGAGGCGGCCGAACGCATCGATGGCCGTCGCGACGATGCTCGCGGCACCGTCGAAGTCGGCCACGCTGTCGTAATTCGCGACGGCCTCGCCGCCGCGGGCCTTGATCACGTCGACGACCGCGTCGGCGGCGCGCTGGTCGGCCGGGCCGTCACCGCCGGTGACACTGCCCCCGAGGTCGTTCACGACCACCTTCGCGCCATGATCGGCGAGCATGACCGCCTCGCCCCGGCCCACGCCGTTTCCTGCGCCGGTCACGATCGCGACCTTGCCGTCGAGCATCCCCATTGCTACCTCCGCTCCGGTTGCACCGAACCTGACGTTGGTGTCAGGGTAACCAGACCGCGAGATGGGCCGTCAAGCCACGGGTCTTGCCACGGCTCGGAACGCGCGGTACGACGACGGGAGGATCATGGTCGACAACGCGTTCGGTGGGCGCCTCGAGGACAAGGTCGCGATCATCACCGGTGCTGGGCAGGGTATCGGGTTGGCGTACGCGCAGCGCTTCCTCGCCGAAGGTGCGAAGGTGGTCGTCGCGGACGTGAACCAAGATCGGGGTGCGGCCGCGATGGCCGCGATCGCACAACGTCATGGCCCCGATGCCGATGCGATGTTCGTTCGTACCGACATCAGCGACGAGGCTTCCGCCCAAGCGTGTGTCGACACCTGCATCGAACGCTTCGGGGCCGTGCACATCCTCGTGAACAACGCGGCGCTGTATTACGACATCGACAACTTCGATCCGAGCTACGAGTACTTGCAGAAGGTGACCGCAGTCAACCAGCACGGTGCCTGGCTGATGGCCAAGGCGGCCGCGCACCCGATGGCTGCCCAACACCATGGCCGCATCATCAACCAGAGCAGCGGCGCGGCCTACGCGTATTCGTTTCCGGCGTTCGGCGACGAGTTCACCGGCCTCGGCAACTTCAGCTACTCGATCACCAAGTGGGGCGTCGTTGGGCTGACGAAGTTCATGGCGGCCCAACTCGGACGGTGGGGGATCACGGTCAACTGCATCGCCCCGGGGATCACGATGACGGAAGCGACGAAGAAGATCGTTCCCGACTTCTTCATTGCCGAGATGACCGCCGGGACGGCAATGAAATCGACGCTCGAACCCGAAGACCTCGCCGGGGCATGTGTGTTCTTTGCCAGCGACGAGGCACGGTTCTGCACCGGTCAGACCCTGGTCATCGACGGTGGTTTGGCGATGCCGGCGTAGGGCGTGACCCTTCGGCCACCGGCCAAACGCTGCCTGGTCCGGTTCGGCGCCTACCGATCGGTAGGCTGGAACCTGTGACTGCGACCGCCGCATCCCTCGCGACCGACGACGATCCCCGCACCGCGCAGCAACGATCGGGACCGCCGTATCCGATCGCCTGGCGATCGTCGATCCCGTTTCTGGCCCTGCACTTCGTGCCGCTGCTGGCGTTCGTGACCGGGATCAGCACGACCGCTTGGGTGATCTTCGGCGTGTCGTATTTCGCGAGAATGTTCTGCATCACCGCTGGGTACCACCGTTACTTTGCGCACCGCGCGTTCAAGACCGGTCGAGTGTTCCAGTTCTTGCTGGCATTCGGTGGGGTGACAGCCACGCAGAAAGGTCCCCTGTGGTGGGCGTCGCACCATCGCCGCCACCACCGTGAGAGCGACACCGACGGCGACGTGCACTCGCCGAAACATGGGGTGTTCTGGAGCCACGTCGGTTGGGTCATCTCGACCGAGTTCGGTCCGACCGACCTTGATGGCATCAAGGATTTCGCCAAGTTCCCCGAGCTTCGTTGGCTCAACCGGCACGACTGGGTCGGCCCGTGGTCGCTCGGCGTTGCCAGCTTCCTCCTCGGGGGTTGGAGCGGTCTGGTGTGGGGTTTCTTCGCGTCGACGGTGTTGTTGTGGCATTGCACGTTCATGGTCAACTCGGTCGCGCACCTCGTCGGACGTCGACGTTACGAAACGACCGACACCAGCCGGAACAACTGGTTCGTTGCGATCCTCACCGGCGGCGAGGGTTGGCATAACAACCACCACCATTTCCAGGCCAGCGCCCGACAGGGTTTTCGTTGGTGGCAGATCGACACGACCTTCTACATCTTGAAGGCGCTGTCGTGGGTCGGGGTCGTGCGGGACCTCAAGGGCGTGCCCGAGCGCGTGCAACGCGACCATCGGTAGCGTCGCGTTCGATGGTCGCGATCGAAGGACAGGTCCAACCCGGCTTCGAACCGGTACGTGCAGCGTTCGAGAAAAACTTCGCCGAACGACACGACGTCGGCGCGTCGGTCTGTGTGTACCGACACGGCGAACCAGTCGTCGATTTGTGGGGCGGGACCGCCGACGTGACGACGAACCGGCCATGGTCGGCCGACACGCTCGTCACCGTGTTCTCGATGACCAAAGGCGTGACGGCGGTCGCGATCAATCTCGCGATCCAACGCGGGCTGCTCGATGCCGATGCGCCGGTCGCGCAGTACTGGCCGGAGTTCGCGGCCGAGGGCAAGGCCGCCATCACCGTCGGCACTGCGTTGTCGCACCAAGCCGGGTTGGCCCGCATCGATCGGCCGCTCAGCCGGGCCGAGGTGCTGGCTTGGGATCCGGTGGTCGAGGCGATCGCCGCCCAGCGGCCGATCTGGGAGCCGGGTACGCAGCACGGCTATCACATGCGCAGCTATGGCTGGATCGCCGGTGAGTTGATCCGGCGGGTTGCCGGGACGACCGTTGGCACGTTCGTGCGCACCGAGATCGCTGAACCGCTCGGCATCGACTTTCACATCGGGCTCGACGAACGGCACGAGGAGCGCATCGCCCCGCTGGTGACACCGTCGCCGTCGTATCACGAAGGGATCGCAACGCTCCCCGAGGACTGGCTGCTCACCCAAGTCATCTCCGGACCGTCGGGCCACTTCAACTACGACGAGATGTGGAACACCCGCGAGCTGCGGTCCGTCGAACTACCGAGTAGCAACGGCGTGGGGAACGCGCGCGCCGTTGCACGGTTGTATGCGCATTGCGTCGGCGACGGGGTCGATGGTGTGCGTTTGCTCGATGATGCCACGGTGGCCGGCGCGACCGCGGTGCGGACGCGCGGCCCCGATGCGGTCATCCTGGTCGACACGGCGTTCGGTGTCGGGTTCATGTTGCCACCGTCCTTGCCGAGTCCGGCGGGACTTCGTTCGTTCGGTCACGGCGGCGCTGGCGGATCGGCGGGTTTTGCCGACCCCGACGCGGGTATCAGCTTCGCCTACGCGATGAACAAGATGCGTTTCGATCCGGCTGACGGTCGCGCCGAAGCACTTGCGCGTGCCGTGTACCGCTGCCTCTGAACGCGGTCAAGCGGCTCGACCGATCGCGATCGACTGAAGTCCGACGCCGAGGTCGAGGTACGCCGTGCCTTCGAACCCGGGGACGAGCACGCTGAGTCGTGACGGTCGTGACGAACCCGTGATTTCTTCCCACGGGTTGACGACGACGATCCCGGTGTCGCTGATGACGAAGTCGCCGTCGACGACCCGATACGAGTCGGCTTCGACACCGGTGTCGAGCGAGACGGTGGTGACCGTCCCGTTGTCGCCGAACACCAACCATTCGCCCGACGGAGAAAGCCGCGCCACGCCGCCGGTGCGTCGGCTGAAGCGGGTCTCGCCCGATTCGGCATCGACGACCAGGAGCCCCTCACAGTCGCGGTCGGGTGCGGCACAGGAGTAGTCGACGAACACCAACGTCGATCCGGCCGCCTGGACGTCGCTGCGCGCGGGCACTGAAGGCAACTCGACGCGATCAGCGGTGACAACGTCGTAGACGATCCAATACGGCGGCGCCGTCGCGTCGTCTTGGAGTCGGACGAGCATGCCTCGGTCGGTCGCCTGCGTCGACGCGCCGAACACCGTCGTCGCCTCCGAGATCCCAGTCGGCGTCCAACGTCGAACGGCAACCCCGCCGGGGCTCTCGATGAAATCGAACAACCACAGGGCGTCGTCACCCGCTCGTGCCACGCCCGTCGCCGGAGCGATGCGCGTGGTCTTGCCTTCAGGAGTCACGCGGAACGCGTACCCGAGGGCGACGACGAACCAGTCCCGTCCGACCTGGACCGGGGGCCCGACCCACAGGGCGCGGTCGAGTCGTGCGTCGCTCGGCGGCTCCAGCGGAGCCGAGCGAACGCTGCCGGTCGCGAGATCGACGACATGCAGCGTGTTCGCGGTGCGATCGAGGCCCGCAACCTCAGTTCCGGCCGCGGCCGCGAGTGCCCGATCGATGCGCCGAGCTTTCGCCATCGGTCGCGGTCTATCGACGTTTGCGACCGTGCCCGCTATCGAGGTCGCGCTGGTCATCGTCATTGTCAGTTCGGGTTCGTCGTCCCCGCTCGCGGCCGGGGTCGCGGTGATCGGGTGGAGTTGCACGCGATTCGCGTTCACCTCGACCAATGCCGCGCCCTCGTAACTCCATGCGAGGTTGCCCGACTGGCCGTCAAACGCAAACCGGGGTTGCGCGCCGGCGATGGGGTGACGCGTGACGGTTCCGGCCAGCAAGTCGACGGTGCTGACGGCGCGCGATCCGGTCGACGCGATCGCGAGTTGGTCGTCGGCGGGGCCGAACGCGCCGGTGACCGATCCCGGCCGGTACACGCCAGGAAGTGCGAGACGGATCCAGTCGACCACCTGCCCGGTGCGCAGGTCGTGCACGACGACGCCGCAAGTCGCCGTGCAGGCTTCGGGGGATAGCCACGCGACCCGACCGAACCCGATTGCGATGGGTGTCGCGTCGCCGTCGTCGATCGTGACCGACGCCGCCTCGGAGCCGGTGGGAATCGCCTCCAACCGGCCGTTGCGCCGAGCGATGAGATGCGTGCTCGTCGCTCCGTAGAGTTCGTCGAGGTCCGTCACGACCTCGCCCGATTGCGACCGGGCTCGGCTGCCTTCCCGGAACCAGAGTTCGCCATCCGGATCGGTCACGACATCGGTGGGGTCGAGTTCGGCGAAAGCTCCCTCGGCGTCAGGGCCGACGATGAGACCTTCTTCGCGCCGCGCGACGACCTGGGCGCCGGAAACCGCGATGACATCGAGGTCGTCGGACGCGCCGTCGAACGCCTCGACCGCGCCGGTGCCGAGGTCGACGCGGCGCAGGCCGCGCCGACCGCCGACCCAGGCGATCCCGCCGACGTCGAGGTCGGCACCGAACGCAGTACCCAGTTGCGGCAAGCGCACGTCGTCGAAGACGGTGGTGGTCGGGCGCGCTCGGGTCGTCGATGACTCGGAGGTCGCCGTGTCGGACTCGGGATCGTGCGTGACAGAGACTGCGATCACGCCGATCAATGCAAGGATCGCAACCGGCACCCACCGCGGACTGCGACGCGACGATCCGCCACTGCGTGTCGCTGGGTCGCGCTTCGCCGGGCCGCTCATCGCCGAGTCCCGGATCACGATCGCAGGCGCTTCGGGGTCGTCGAACAACTCAACTGGGACGAGTGGTTCTTCGGGTGTTTCGCCGCGACGACGCATCAAGACTCCAGTGTCGTCGATGCAGACGCCGCTCGCTGGTCGGAAGTTCCCAAGCGCCGATCGCGATTCGGCTGGGCTACGACGCGCCGTAGACCGGCGCAGGCGCAGGTGCGGTCGCGAGCAACCGGTCGATGATCGGCCCGATCGTGGCCGGGTCGAGGCGCCGCCCTTCGTCATGCACGGTGCCGTGCTGCCAGCCATCGGCAACCGACACCATGCCGCCCTCGATCTCGAACACCCGCCCGGTCACGTGCGCGCTGCGTGCGCTGGCGAGCCACACGACGAGCGGAGCGATGTTCTCGGGATGGTTCGGGTCGAACCCCATCTCAGGCGCGGTCATGCGGTCGGCGAACACCGTTTCGGTCATGCGGGTTCGGGCGCTCGGCGCGATCGCGTTGGCCGTGACGCCGTAGCGCCCGAGTTCGGCGGCTTGCACGAGCGTCAACGCGGCAATGCCCGCCTTGGCCGCCGAGTACGCGCTCTGGCCGACGCTACCCATCAGGCCCGCACCGCTGCTCGTGTTGATGATGCGCGCGTCGACGGTGACACCGGCTTTGCTCTGCGCTCGCCAGTAGTCGCACGCCTGACGGGTCGTGGCGAAATGCCCCTTGAGGTGGACGCGGATCACGGCGTCCCATTCGTCCTCCGACGTCGTGAAGAACATGCGGTCGCGTACGAAACCGGCGTTGTTTACGACCGCGTCGAGCCCGCCGAACGTGTCGAGCGCGCACTGGACGAGTTCGCCCGCTTGCGCGAAGTCGGCGACGTCGGCGCCGTGGGCCACGGCTTCGCCACCGAGCGCGGCGATCTCGGCAACGACCTGATCGCCCGGTGACTCGCCGGTGTCCTCGCCGGCCAGCGAAACCCCGAGATCGTTCACGACGACCTTGGCGCCCTGGCGGGCGAACTCGAGCGCGTGTTCGCGGCCGATTCCTCGACCAGCGCCCGTGACGATGACGACGCGACCGTCGCAAATACCCATGCGTGCGTGCCCCCGTGGAGTCCACCGAACGTTTCTGACGAAGCGTCAGATACGGTACCGATCTCGTCGCCGATCGCCCGAAGGGAGTCCACCGTGCGCTACGGCGTCACGATGTTCACCACCGACCAGACGCTGGGTCCGGTCGAGTTCGCCCGTGCCGTCGAGTCCCGCGGCCTGGCGTCGATCTACCTGCCCGAACACACCCACATTCCGGTCAGCCGACGCACGCCGCCGCCGACGGGCGATGCCGAACTCGCCGAAGAGTACAAGCGCACGCTCGACCCGCTGGTTGCGCTCGCGACCATGGCCGCGGTGACCGAACGCATCGAACTCGGGACGGGCATCTTGTTGCCGGCCCAACGCGACCCGATCGTGACCGCGAAGGCGATTGCAACGCTCGACGCGGTCAGCGACGGTCGATTCGTCTGTGGCATCGGCTTCGGGTGGAACGAAGACGAACTCGCGCATCATCACGTCACGATGCCGCAGCGTCGAGCAGTTGTGCGAGAGCGGGTGTTGGCGATGCAGCGACTGTGGCGCGATGACGTGGCTGAGTTTCACGGCGAGTTCGTCGAACTTGCGCCGAGTTGGTCGTGGCCGAAACCGGCGCGCGCAGGCGGACCGCCCGTGCTGCTCGGCGGAGCGGCTGGTCCGAAGATGTTCGCGCACATCGCCGAGTACTGCGACGGCTGGTTCCCGATCGGTGGAGCGGGAGTGCGCAAGGCGTTGCCGGATCTCCAACGCGCGTGCGACGAGGTCGGCCGCGACTTCGAGCAAATGCGGATCGTGCCGTTCGGGACGCTGCCCGACCCAGGAAAGCTCGATTACTACGAGTCGATCGGGATCGACGAGATCGTGTTGCGTGTCCACGGTGGCGGCCGCGACGTCGTGCTTGCGCAACTCGACGAGTATGCCCAGTTGATCGCATGAGCGGCGCCCGGTTGCGCATCGTCGAGTTGGTGGTCGGCGACGAACCCGAGGCATGGCGCCAGGCGGGGTTTGCGGTCGACGCGAACGGATGCGCACAGGTTTCGACGGTGCGGTTCCGGTTCGTTGGTGCGGACGGTGTCCGAGGGATTCGTTCGTGGCGCATCGACGGTGTTGCCGGAGGCACGATCGATGGTCTCCCGGGCGAGTTGGTCTGCGATCCGTCGACGGTTCTGATCGATCGCGCGCCCGATCATCCGAACTCGACGACAGTGCTCGACCATGTCGTCGTGGCGACGCCCGACATCGACCGCACGATCGGCGCGTTCGTCGAGGTGGGGTGCGAGCCGCGCCGCGAGCGCGTCGGGGGCAGCGAATCGATGCCGATGCGGCAGGTGTTCTTGCGGGCGGGTGAGGTGATCGTCGAGGTCGTCGGTCCACCGACCCCGCCGGATCGGCCCGAACGGCGCGACCGGCCCGCCGCGTTCTGGGGGCTCGCGTTCACGGTGGAGGACCTCGACCGCTGTGTCGCGACGTTGGGTGACGCGTGCGGCTCGGCCCGCGACGCGGTGCAACCCGGTCGCCGAATCGCGACCTTGCGCCACGAATCGCTCGGCATCAGCGTCCCGACCGCCTTCATGAGCTGACCGGCGAGCGCGGGAAGGCGGAGCCTCAGGGTCGCGGGAGCCGAGCGGGGTCGAGGTCCTGCCCGTTGGGCGCGAGGCGAGCGCGGGGAAGGCGGAGCCTCAGGGTCGCGGGAGCCGAGCGGGGTCGAGGTCCTGTCCGTCGGGCGCGAGCGGAGCGCGGGGAAGGCGGAGCCTCAGGGTCGCGGGAGCCGAGCGGGGTCGAGATCGAAGTGCTGGTAGTCAGGGGTTTGGACGAAGTCGCCGCCCCATCGCCAGCCGATCGCGGCGAAGGCCTCGACGACGACGTCGCCGTCGAGGATCATGCCGGGTTTTGATTGCGTGCGGTCGAGGTATTGCGCGGCGCGGGGATCGGTGATGCGTCCGTCTTCGTAGACGTACGGGTTCTGGAGCGGATTGATGTCGATGGCGAGTCCGTAGGAGTGCCGAGACCAGCGGGTACCTCCGGTGACGGGTCGGCACTCGAAGCCGCTGGTGTTGTTGGCGAGCGTCGAGGCGTTGCGAACACCGGCGTAGTGGTCTTCGAGCACGATCCGTCGCATTGGAAATCGTGCTTCGTGGAGCTTGCGGAACACGCCGACGATGTCCTTGGCGACGTGTCGGTGCACGATGATCTGGCCCGAGCGGACCCGTCCGTCGAAGCCCCAGAATTGCACGGTGAGGAGGCGGAGGTCGCGGAGATGGACGGGACAGCCCACCCGGTACGTGGTGGGGATCATCGTCGCGGCTTGGACGAGGTCGATGGATTCGACACGCGCCTGGAATCGGGCTGCGGGTTGTAGCGGGTTCGGTGACGGGATCAGCAGGGCCACGGCGAGCAGCAACGGTGCGAGCATGCCGCAGATTCTGCCCGATCAGTCAGGCGCGTACTCGAGGTGGGCGGCGTACGGGCCGCGGATCGAGAGCAAGACAAGCGGGGCCCAGAGGAAGAACCCGACCCGGATTCCTTGGGCGGGCGGAGCCCCATGGACTCCGCCCACCACGACCCCCCAAGCGACTCCCAGGGCGATGCCCTGGGCCGCAATGCGTGCTCGTGCTCCCAGCCGCCCCATGGAAGGGGCACTGTACGGATGGTTCGTGCTTGGCGAAAGCCCTGGTGGGGAAGTGTGACCTTTGCGGCGTTTCGACGATCCACGAGGAGGTCGTGGGCCCGCGCGAGAGTGTTCGCCCGACCGTTGCCCCGAGGAGCGCCATGCGGCCTGTGATGGACAGTTACGACGCGAACGTGTTTGCCCCGGAAGCGTTCGACTGTCCGCGTTGTGCTCAGGTGACCACGCAACGGTTCGCCGGGCTGTGCGCGGCTTGCGTCGAGCAACTCCGCACGGCAATGCGCCGCGAGGCCGCCGAGATCGACGCGGAGTATGTGCCGAAGATGAACGTCACAGCGAATGCGGTGGCGTTGCGCGACGACTGATCGGGTACTCCCACCGTCGTCGCGATACTGGGGGACAATTCGGCTCCCCCCGAGATGTCGGGCGGGCGCGGCCGTTAGCCTCGAGCCATGACGCACGATCTGGTGATTCGAGGCGGTTCGGTCGTCGACGGTACGGGGGCGGCCGCTCGATCTGCCGACGTCGCGATCGACGGCGACCGGATCGTCGCTGTCGGTCGAGTCGATGGCCGCGGGGTGCGTGAGTTCGATGCGGCCGGCGCGATCGTCACGCCGGGCTTCGTCGATCTCCACAGTCACTTCGATGCGCAGGTCGGTTGGGACCCGCTCTTGTCGTCATCGTGTTGGCACGGCGTGACGAGCGTGCTCATGGGGAACTGCGGCATGACGTTCGCGCCGCTGCGGCCCGGCGACGCGGAGACGTTGGCTCGCATGATGGAATCGGTCGAAGACATCCCGGGTGACAGCATCATCGCGGGGCTGCGCTGGAACTGGGAGACCTTCGGCGAGTATCTCGACGCCGTCGACGCGCTGCCGAAGGGAGTGAATGTCGCGGGCATGATCGGCCACGTCGCCATTCGCTACTACGTGATGGGGCCGCGCAGCATCGACCACGACTCGGTGCCGAGCGATGACGAACTCGCGCAGATGACAGCGATCGCTCGTGACGCGTTGGCGGCCGGTGCGATCGGCGTGTCGACGTCGCGATCGCTGACGCATCGGGTGCCGGATCTCCGCCACGTGCCGGGCACGTGGGCCGACGCCCGCGAGCTTGCGGCGCTCGCCGCGGCATTGGCCGACTTCCCGGACGCGATCTTCGAAGGCGCGCCACGGTTCACCGACAAGGACGGTTCGACGCCGCGCATCGAGGAGGAGTTCGAGCTGTTTGCCGGTGTTGCCCGAACCGCCGGGTGTCGCACCACGTTCAATCTCTCGACGTCGGCCAGCGTGCCCGGACATTGGCGGGTCGTGCTCGATTGCGCGGCTACGGCCCGAGCCGCTGGGGTCCATGTGCGTCCGCAGACCACCCCGCGTGCGATCGGGGTGTTGTTCTCACTCGCGGCCGCGACACCGTGGGATCGGCTGCCTGGGTGGGCGGTTTTGCAGGAACTTCCCTTCGAGCTGCGGCTCGCGGCCATCCGCGACCCGCAGCGTCGGGCCGAACTCGTCGCCCAGGCCGACTCGGCGGGCGGCGGGATCGACGAGTTGTACGTCATGACGCCCGAACGCGGAGCCCGCTACGAACTCGACCCCGAGAATCGACTGGCCGCGCGCGCCGCCCGCAATGGTCGCAGCGCGGCGGCGGAGTTCTGTGAGCTCGTCGATCGCTACGACGGCGCAGTGATCTTGAACTGGCCGGTCCAGAACGCCGACTTCGCGGCGATCGAGGCGATGCTCGACGATCCGAACATCATCATGGGACTGGCCGACGCGGGCGCGCACGCGACCCAGATCATGGACGCCAGCCAGGCAACCTATTTCTTGCAACATTGGGTGCGCGAGCGCAAGCACTTCACGATCGAAGAAGGTGTGCGCCGTCTCACGAGCGATACCGCTGCGTTTGCGGGTATTGCCGATCGGGGTGTGCTGCGCCCGGGTGCGTTCGCCGATGTCAACATCATCGATTTCGAGGCGCTCGAACTCGACCTGCCCGAGATCGTTCACGACTTCCCTGGCGGCGCACCGCGCTATGTGCAACGGGCGCGCGGTATCGAGGCGACGATCGTCAACGGTGCGGTGTTCATGGAGCGCGGCGAGCACACCGGTGCACTTGCCGGCCGGCTCGTGCGCCGCGGCGACTAACCCTTGACGACTCGGGATCGCACGATCTTGTCGTGCCACGCCTGCTTGTTCTTGTCCCAGAGGGGCCACAAGAACCCGAGACCACAGACGCACGCCGAGACGATGTAGGCGAAGTAGCGCCCAACCGCCCGTCCGGTTCCGATGGGTTGGCCGGTATCGGCGTCGACCGTGCGGATGTCGAGTGCCTTCTTGCCAACCGACTGGCCGGTCGTGCCCTCCATGCGACAACGCCAGATCAGGTACCCGACGAATGCCACGATGCCGAGCAGTGCTGCGAGACCGAAGGTCGCGCCGGTTGGACCTTCGCAGATCGCGTTGGCGTTGTTCCCGCCGATGACGATCGAGCCGGAGCGATCGACTTCGCAGAACGACTGTTCCTTCGGCCCAACGAACAGCACGACGATCGCCGGGATGTAGAAGAGGTTCGCGACGATGCCATCGATGATGTAGGCGCCCAGACGTGCCCCCCAACTTGCATCGACCAACGGGCCCGATCCCGCGGCGGGGGCTTCCCACGCGGCAGGGCCTGGGCCGGTCGGCGGGTGCATCGGCGGAGGCGGTATCGACGTCATTGCCGTACCGTAACGATCACCGGCCGACGGTGGGTGGATTTCCGAGGCGTCCTTTCGTTGCGCTATTCGCAACGAAAGGACGCCCGAGGGGATGAGAGGCGTTCGATAATGGTGACGTTGGCTTGTCCGCCGCCCTCACACATGGTCTGGAGGCCGT
>SXIR01000098.1 GCA_005772765.1 Actinomycetota bacterium | reverse complement strand
TGCCGCGTGCAACTCGTTGACCTCATCGTTGGCGAACGCGCCGCGCCATTCGAACCGGAGACTCATTCCCTGAGCGTACGGCCGATTGCCATAGTGGCAGCAGGCGGCGCAAGACCCGCGGCGCGCCAAATCGAGTTTCGAGTGGGAGGATGGCCTGGTGAGCGCAGCGCATCGCAGGTGGAATCTGAACATCCACTATCACCGCGTGTTCCTCGATGTGGTGCCCGCAGGAGCGCGCACGGCACTCGACGTTGGTTGCGGCGACGGTCTGCTGTCCTTCGAACTCGCTGGTCGCGGCCTTGACGTCGTCGGCATTGATCCCGATGGGCCGAGCATCGAGCGAGCCAGATCTGACCCGCGCTCGAACGAACGCACCAAGTTCTTCGAGGTCGATGTCTTCGAGTTCGACCTACCTCCCGCGTCGTACGACCTCGTCGTGGCGAACGCGATGTTGCACCACGTTGATGCGACAGCGGGCTTGCGTCGACTGCGAGAGCTCGTCAAGCCCGGCGGAGTTGTTGCCGTCGTCGGTTTTGCCAACGCGGACGGTGTCAAGGATCAGGTGCTGGCGGTCGCGGGAGCGACGGCCAGGAAGTTGCGAGAGTTGCGAGGTGACTACTGGGAGCACAACGCGCCGATCCTGTGGCCCCCGCCGATGACGACAAGCGAGATGCGGGAGTTGGGGCGCGCCGAGCTTCCTGGTTCAACGTTCCGTCGACTGATGTCGAATCGGTTCTCGCTCGTGTGGCGTGCGCCCGGGCGTCTCACGCACGCGTGCCGAGCAACGCCAAGCGATCTGCAACGAGGTGTGCCTCCATGCCGGCTTCGGCCGCGATGACCTCGTGAGTCGCGAACTCGCTGTGACCGTGCGCCGATCGGCGCACCGACGAACTCTCTGGTGATCCGGCACCTCCAAACGGGTTGCCGGGCCGGTCGGCGCGTGATGGGATGCCGGTATGGATCGTTACGACGCCGCGACGTACGGCGACCGAATTGCCGACGTGTACGACGACCGACCCGAGGTTCGCGCCCAAGCGATCCCCGTCGAGCTACTGGCGGAGTTGGCCGGATCGGGCCCGGTCCTCGAACTCGGAGTCGGAACCGGTCGCGTGGCGGTGCCGCTCGCTGCACGCGGGTTGCAGGTCCACGGCATCGACGCGTCGCGAGCCATGGTGCAGCGCATGCACGCCAAGCCAGGCGGCGACGCGGTCACGGTGGCGATCGGCGACATGGCGGACCTGCCGACCCCAGGGGGTCCGTACTCGCTCGCGTTCGTCGTGTTCAACACCTTCTTTGCGATCTTGAGCCAGGGCGATCAAGTGCGGTGTTTCGAAAACGTCGCGCGCGCGTTGCTGCCGGGTGGGCGATTCTTGGTCGAGGCGTTCGTTCCCGATCCCGCACGCTTCGACCGCAGTCAACGAACCAGCGCAACGAGAGTGGCAGTCGACGAGGTGCACCTCGACGCCACGATGTACGACGCGGTCGATCAACGTATCGATGGTGAACACGTCATTCTGCGCGACGGCGAACCCGTGCGGATGCTGCCAGTCAGCCTTCGGTTCGCGTGGCCGTCCGAACTCGATCTGATGGCGCGGCTGGCGGGACTCCAACTCGAGGGTCGGTTCGGCGGTTGGAACCGAGAACCGTTCACCGCTGCGAGTGGCACCCACGTCTCGATCTATTCGAAGCCCGGGGGTTGACGTCCCCCGTGACGCCGGCGGAGCGACGGATGCCTCGCGCCCGACTTACACCATCCAGTTCGGTGCGTAGTCCGGGTCGGTGAGTGCCGGGCGATCGATCGCGAACATCGAGCGGTCGATCTCGCAGTTGCCATCGATCGCCAAGTCGACGAGCAATCGACCGAGGGCCGACGCGAACTTGTAGGCGTGCGCGGCACCCTGGACGACCCACGTGTTCATGCACCCAGGGACGCGGTCGAGCACGAAGTCGCGGTCGGGGGTCAGGGTATACAGGCACGTCTTGGTGACGAGCGGTTCGCCGACGGCGTGGCCGAACAGCCGACGCGTGAAGCGTTCGACCCGATCCAACTCGGCTGCGTCGGGCTCGAAGCTCCGCGTGTCTGCGGTGGTCTCGTGTCCGCCGCAATCCTGGGCGACTTTCGTCGCGCCTTCACCGAACGTCGGGAACCCGTAGAAGCTGGGTTCGTCCATCCAGATCCAGACAGGAAGCCGTTCCGGCGAGAACACGCTCGGTGTCGACGCGCCGAAGTAGGTCACTTGTTCGCGCAGCACCGTGAGCGGGAGTGGTTTCGCCAAGAGCGAGTTCGTCCACGCGTCGGCTGCGATGATGGCGTGACCGACCCGATGCGCATGACCGTCGACGACAATCTCGACCTCACCGCCGGTCTCGCGGATTGACTCGACGCGAGCGTTTTCGTGCAGCGTTGCGCCGTGCTCGAACGCCAGGCGGTGGTGCGCGGCCATGCCGGTCGCGGCCGCCGCGATGCCACCATCAGCTTGAAAGAGCGCCTGGACATCGTCGCTGATGTTGAACTGCGGCCAGCGGTGGCGGATCTCATCTGCCGTCAGCCACTCGTACGCGACATCGCAGGCATCGAGCGCGAGGCGATAGTCGTCGGGCGCGATTGTGCAGTCGGCGGGGAACAGGTCGAGGCCGCCGGTTCGAATGACGATGATGTCGCCGGACTCGGCTTCGACCGTGTCCCACGCTCGATACGCAAGGTCCGCGAGCCGTACGTAGACCGGGTCGTGGTAGCTCCGACGAATGATGCGGCTGTGATCGTGCGAGGCACCGCGATCGTGGCCGAGCGCGAACTGTTCGAATCCGACCGTCGCGACGCCGCGCCGTGCCGCCCAGTACGCCGCGGCGCTTCCGATGCCGCCGAGACCGACGACGGCGAGGTCGTACTCGCGACCGATGTTCACTGGCTGGGACCGTCCATCCGCTGGGCGTACCAGTGGCGGATGTCGAGCGACAGGTCTTCCATCGGAGCGAACCAGCCGTGCTGCCACGCGCGGCTCCGCATCCCGCGTTGGACGCGTTCGCAGATCGCCCAGTCTTGGAGGTTCGTGACGTCCCAGAGTTGAACGGCATCGTTGGGGTCGAAGCCGTCGGCCGCGATCGCGCTCGGATGGAACAACGCATCGAAGACGATTCTCGTGCGTCCAGCATCGATCGGAAACAGCGCGAACGCTGCGACGTGTTCAGCCGCGAGACTCAGGAAGAAATTCGGGTAGACGAGTTCGCCCTTGTGCCGGACGCGCTCGTCGTCGTCGAGCGTTGGAAACGGCGCGCGTTCGCTGGTTCCGGACATCGTGAACGTCCACGCGCCGTCGCGATGGGCAATACCGGAGTCCCAGTCGAGCCCCGCACCACCGTTCGCGCGGAACGCCGGGACGATGTCGCACAGCTCAGGGTGCACCGGACCGCAGTGATAGCACTCGTTGTAATTCTCGGCGATCACCTTCCAGTTCGCGGCGACGTCGTATTCGATGCGCGCGCCGCGTCGCAGATCGGCGAGGGGATAACGCTGCACGCGTTCGGGAATAGCTCCGAGTTCCTCGACCAACGAGGGGCCACCAACGTCGAGGCGGACGAACACGAATCCACCCCATTCGGCGACGTCGACTGCGTGGAGGGCGTGCGCGTCGGCATCGACACCATCGAGGAAGGGGGTGCGGGCGAGCGATCCGTCGCGGCGGTAGGACCAGGCGTGGTACGGGCAACGAAGGACCGCGCCAACCTGCCCGCACGGCGTCTCAGCAGGGTCGACCAACTGCGCGCCGCGGTGGCGGCACACGTTGTAGAAGGCTCGCAGCGCATCGTCGCCGCGGAGCACGATCAGCGACTCACCGACCAGATCGACGACCTGGTAGTCGCCCGCCGCACTGACGTCCTCGCTGCGCGCGACCACGCACCACGACGGTGCGAAGATCCGATCGACCTCGGTGGCGAAGACCGAGTCGTCGACGTACGCCGATCGTTCGAGCGAAGGTTCGAGCGGCCCAGTCACGTCTGGAACTCTAGAGTCGATGCTCGTGCAAGTCGTCGACGTGTGGATCCCGATGGACGATGGCGTCCGATTGGCGGTGACGCTCTACCGTCCAGATGCCGCGGCGCCGCAGCCCGTGATTCTCGAGGCGTTGCCGTACCGCAAAGACGACGCCACCCTGTCGTATCGCGCCGAATACGAGCGTCTGTGCCGTGAAGGCGACTACGTCGTCGCTCGCCTCGACGTGCGCGGGACCGGTTCGTCGGAAGGCATCGCCGTCGACGAGTACACCGAACGCGAGCAACGCGACATCGAAGCCGTCATTGCGTGGCTCGCCGATCAGGAGTGGTCGAGCGGCGCGGTGGGGATGTATGGCACGAGTTACTCGGGGTTCAACTCGTTGCAGTTGGCGTGTCGCCGCCCGCCGGCGTTGCGGGCGATCATCGCGATCTACGCGACCGACGATCGCTATACCGACGACGTCCACTACGGCGGCGGCGCCCTCCGCGGTATCGACCTGGTCGACTACTGCCACTACATGACGGCGTTCAATGCGTTGCCGCCAGTGCCATCGGTGTTCGGCGACGGTTGGAAAGACGAGTGGCGTCGGCGCGTCGATGGCACCGAACCGTGGTTGTTGTCATGGCTGCGCGAGCAACACGACGGACCGTATTGGCGGAACGGGTCGGTGCGGGCTGCGGCATCGGGCGATGGGCGCGACGACGGATACGACCGCATCGAGTGTCCGACGATGCTCGTCGCCGGGTGGGCCGATGGGTATCGCAACAACTCGTTCCGGACCTTCGAACGGTTGCGCGGGCCGAAGGCGTTGTTGTTCGGACCCTGGAGTCACATGAGCACGGCGTACTCGTTGCCGGGTCCGCACCTCGACCTCGTGCCCGAGATGATCACGTGGTGGGACCGCTGGCTGCGCGGCATGGAGAATGGCATCGACCAGGAGCCCCCGATCCGTGTATTCGTGCGACACGCCACGAGGCCCGAACCCGATCTGGCGATCCACGCCGGCGAGTGGCGCTATGAACCGGAGTGGCCGCCGAACCGGCTGGTCGAACGGGAACTCGCGCCGACCCGCAACGACGTGGTCGAGGTCGTGCCGCATGGGGGCGTCGGTGTCGACGCGTGGATCTCGTGTGCGGGGGGGCTGCCATGGGGACAACCGCTCGACCTTCGTAGCGACGACGCGTGGTCGGTGTGTCTCGATTGGAGCGTCGACGACGTGATGGCGGGTGCCGCGGCGGTCGAGGTGCTCGGCCACGCGAGGTTGCGGACCCGCGTGCGCGTCGCCGCACCGACCGCGCAGCTGTCGGCGAAACTCGAATCGGTGTTTCGCGATGGAACCAGCGCTTTGGTGGCTCGGGGCGTGCTCAACCTCGCGTCCCGAACGTCGATGGCCGAGCCCACGTCGATGCCGGTCGGGGAGTGGTGCGACCTCGAGCTCGAACTCGAAGCTGGCTCGTGGGTGTTTCCTGCCGATCACCGAGTGCGTCTCGCGCTGGCCGGCGGCGACTGGCCGAACACGTGGATGGCTCCGAACTCTGCGCCGATCGAGGTCGATCTCGCGGTGACGAGGTTGATCGTTCCCGTGCTCGACGGCGCGTCTCCTGTCGATCGGATCCCGACGTTCGCCGACGCGGGTGGGTTCGGGCGCACTGGCGACCCTTCCGAGCATGACGACGGTCGTTCACCGACACCGAGGTGGCAGATCGAACGAGATGTGTTGGCGCGCACCGTCACCGCGCGCACGCATTACGGCAACGTCGACGACCACTACGTCGATGACTATCGCGGCGCGGTTTCGGTGTCGCAGGCCGATCCGGCGATCGGCACGGCCGAGGCGGCAACCACCGTCGAGTTGCGCTGGCCCGAGGCTGTCGTCCGGTCTGAGGCGCGGCTTCGTTTCCGTAGCGACGCCGAGCGGTACGAGGTCGAGATCGACCTCGACGTCGACCTCGACGGCACCCCCTTCGCCCGCCGAACCTGGCACGAATCGTTCCCCCGCCATCTCCAATAGGTGCGTCGATAGGGTCCGAACTTCGGACCCGATCGACGCACCTGGAGGGCGTGGCAGGCGGCGTGGTGGGTGGGTGTGATCTCGGCCAGGGCGAGGTCGGTGCCGCGGCAGGCGGCGAGGATGCCGAGCCGTTCCGCTTCTGCGCTCTGCACGACTGGGCAGCGCGGATGGAAGCGACAACCCACCGGGACGTTCTTCGGATCCGGCGTCTCGCCCGTCAGGATCTGCTGTTCGAGCTGGTTCGACTCGGGCACGACCGAGAGCAGCGCCTTCGTGTACGGATGCTGCGGGTGTTCCAGGATCTGCTCGCAGGAACCGATCTCGACG
>SXIR01000097.1 GCA_005772765.1 Actinomycetota bacterium | reverse complement strand
TCGGTGGCACGATCCGCGACAACATCGCATACGGCAACCCGGACGCGACCCCAGAGCAGATTCTCGAGGCGGCGAAGGCCACCTACGTCGATCGGTTCGTGCATTCGCTCCCCGACGGATACGACACGCTCATCAACGAAGAGGGCGACAACATCAGCGCGGGCCAAAAGCAGTTGATGACGATCGCGCGAGCGTTCGTCGCCGATCCGACGATTCTCATCCTCGACGAAGCAACGAGTTCGGTCGACACCCGCACCGAGGTACTGATTCAACGGGCCATGAACAAACTGCGCGGCGGTCGGACGAGCTTCGTCATAGCGCACCGACTCTCGACGATTCGCGGCGCCGACATCATCTTGATGATGGAGCAGGGTCGCATCGTCGAACAGGGCAGCCATGAAGACCTCCTGGCCGCCGGCGGCGCATACGCCCGCCTCTACGAAGCCCAGTTCGCGGCAGCCCTCGACGAGTCGTAACCCCTGCGACCGTGGCCACCGCGTGTTGGCCGCGGTCGGCAATGCCTGGTCGAGTTTCGACCGATTGCTGTGCCGACGTCGCGAGGTGACTCGATGCCGTGGCGGGACCCGATACGTTCGCCCGACGATACAGTTCGTTTGTTGAACTCGCTCTCCGGAGGATCCCGTGACCAGCAACGACACCTGGCACCAGACGGCGTGCATCCTGTGTTCGATCAACTGCGGCGTCGAGGTGAAGCTCGACGGCCCGACCATCGCCCGCGTGCGGGGCGACAAGGCGAACCCCGCCAGCGAGGGCTACACCTGCGAAAAGGCGCTGCGCCTCGACCATTACCAGAACGGTGCGCATCGACTCACGACCCCGTTGCGGCGACGCGACGACGGCACCTTCGAACCGATCGATTGGGACACTGCGATCGCCGAGATCGCGCAACGTTTCGGCGAGGTCATCGACGAACACGGCGGCGAATCGATCCTCTTCTACGGCGGCGGCGGCCAAGGCAACCATCTCGGCGGTGGCTACGGCGGCGCCACCCGCTCTGCGCTTGGCATTCGCTACACGTCGAACGCGCTCGCGCAGGAGAAGACAGGAGAGTTCTGGGTCGACGGCCAACTCTTCGGCCGGTCGCGCTGTCACACGGCGGGCGACTATGAGCACGCCGAGGTCGCGGTGTTCTGGGGCAAGAACCCCTGGCAGTCGCACGGGTTTCCGCAGGCACGCCGAGTCCTGAAAGAGATCGCGAACGACCCCGACCGCACGCTGATCGTCGTCGATCCCCGGCGAAGCGAGTCGGCCGACCTCGCCGACATTCATGTTCGGCCGGCACCGGGAGGCGACGCCCATCTGCTCGCGGCGCTCCTCGCGGTCTTGGTGCGCGACGGTCTGATCGCGGACCGGTGGCTCGACGAACACGCCCGCGGGCTCGACGAACTCCTTGCGCACATCGCCACGGTCGACATTGCCGAGTCCTGTGCGAAGGCGGGTGTCGAGCTCGCGATCGTCGAGCAGGTGGCCCACCGGATCGGCACCGCGACCCGCGGCGTGTCCATCTTCGAGGATCTCGGCATCCAACAAGCTCCGCACTCGACCTTGAACAGCTACCTCGAGAAGCTCGTCGTGCTGCTCACCGGCAACTTCGGCGTACCCGGCGGCATGAACCTCCACTCCCGGTTCGCGTCGCTCGGCGGTGGCGGTGGCGGTGGCGGCGATCGACGCGGCGGGGAGCCGATGACGCCCACCGGCGGACATCGTCTCGTCACCGGACTCGTGCCGTGCAACGTGATTCCCGACGAAATCCTGACCGATCACCCGAAGCGGTTTCGGGCGTTGTTGGTCGAGAGCGGCAACCCGGTGCATTCGCTGGCTGACAGCCAACGGATGCGCGAGGCGCTGCGCGCGCTCGATCTTGTCGTCGTGATCGACGTCGCGATGACCGAGACCGCGCGGGAAGCCGATTACGTGCTGCCCGCCGCATCGCAGTTCGAGAAGTGGGAGTGCACGTTCTTCAATCTCGAGTTCCCCCGCAACTGCTTCCAGTTGCGTCGGCCCGTGTTCGCGCCACGCGAGGGCACGCTGCCCGAAGCCGAGATCCACGCGCGGCTGTGTCGTGCGCTCGGCGCGTACAACGATGATGATCTCGCCCCGCTCCGGACGGCCGCCGCTGCCGGGCGGGCGGCGTTTCGCGATGCGTTCCTCGCGTTCGGCGGCCAACGCCCGGACCTCTCGAAGCTGGTGGCCATCGTCTTGTACGAGACGCTCGGGCCGACGCTGCGAACGTCCGATGGCGTCGACGCTGCGGGCGCCGCTGCGGTCTGGGGATTGTCGCAGATCTGCGCGATGACCGAAGGTCCGTCGGTGCGCCGAGCCGGGATCGGTGACGGACACGACGACGCCGACCTCGGTGACGCGTTGTTCGATGCGATCATTGCGAATCCGTCGGGTGTTGTGTTCACCCTGGACGACTACGACGAGACCTGGCGGCGCATGGCGACGCCCGATCAGCGCGTGCAGTTGGCAATTCCGTTGTTGCTCGACGAGTTCGATCGCCTGGCCACAGAACCGGCACCGGCTGGATCCGACGCCGAGTTTCCGTTGGTGTTGTCCGCCGGAGAACGGCGGTCCTCGACGGCGAACACGATCTTCCGAGATCCCGCCTGGCGGAAGAAGGACGCGTCCGGCGCGCTGCGAATATCGCCCGCGGACGCCGCAGCGTGCGGTCTGGTCGACGGCGATCGGGCTCGGGTGACGACCCGGCGGGGGTCCGCAGTCGCGGTCGTCGAGTTGAGCGACATGATGCGCGTTGGCCACATCTCGCTGCCGAACGGTTTCGGGTTGGGCGTCGACGGGACCTCCGACGGGCCTGGCGTCGCACCCAACGAGCTGACATCGAGCGACGATCGCGACTGGTACGCCGGCACCCCGCATCACAAGCACGTCCGCGCCCGGGTCGAGGCGGTGTCATGATCGCTGAGGCCACTCGCGCGCAGCGCCACCGCGCCGGAAGGCGAGCGGGGTACATCCCAGCCCTCTGGGCGCGAGCCGAGGCCACTCGCGCGCAGCGCCACCGCGCCGGAAGGCGAGCGGGGTAAACCCAGTGCGACGCACCCGGTTCGACGACGCTCCGTGCCCGATCGCGCGCACGACCGATCTGATCGGCGATTGGTGGACGCCGTTGGTGATGCGCGAGGCGTTCCTCGGCCAGCGTCGATTCGTCGAGTTCCAGCGGTCGTTGGGAATCCCGCGCGCGGTGCTCGCGCAACGCCTCGATCGATTGGTCGACGACGGGATGCTCGAACGTCACCGCTACGCAGATCATCCGCCCCGCGACGAGTACCGGTTGACGCCGAAGGGCCGGGCCTTCTGGGACGTGCTTGCCGCGATGTGGCGTTGGGGCAGCGACTGGTTGTGGGACGACGGCGACGCGCCGTCGGTTGTGTTGAAGGATCGCAAGACCGGTCGGGTTGTCCGACCGCAGGTTGTCGACGAACAGACGGGTGCTCCATTCGACGTGCGGCGGTTGCGCATCGGCCGCGCCTCGCGCTGACGCGACGCCCGAGTGATCAGCGCTCCGGAGGCGAAGATGTCCGGTCAGGCGCGGGTCCAGGCGGCGCCGGAGGTGTAGCGCCGCAGCCCGGTCTGGAACGACACGACGCCGATCGTTGCTGACAGCAGCGCGGCTCCCGCTCCGAGCGCCGCCCACTGCGGATCGAATGAGTCGAGCAGCCGGACCGGAACGCTCGAGACAAACGCCGAGGGAACGACCGTGTAGAGCACGAACTTCGTCGGCCCCGAGAAGATGTCGACCGGATACGACGCCAGCATCGTGACCGCGTGGAAGCCCAACTCCCCCACCTCACCTCGACCGGTGCGAAACGCCAACGAACCCAGCGCCAACAAGAAGCCGCCGTAGACGAACACCGCCGTGACGACGCCGAAGGCGAAGACCGCAATGCGAGCCGGGGTCGGATCCCCCGCCAGCGCAAACAACAGGCAGCCGAACACCAAATCACCGATGTTGACCGGCTCGATTCGGCGAGCGAGCAGATGCACCAGCGTCGGTGTCGGTAACGCCAGCGCCGCGTCGAGTTCGCCATCGGCGATCACCGACGCGACGCGACGAACGTTGCCCGTGACACCGAGCACGAATCCGGCCGCGGTCGTGATCACCGCCAACAACATCAGTGCGTCGGCACGCGCCCAGCCCCGCACCTCGCCGACTTCCTCGAAGAACAAGACCCAGAACGCCACCCACGCGATGTCGTTGACGAACATGGCAGCGAGCTGCGTCCAGAAACTGCGACGGTTCGCCCACGACTCGAGCATCGCGGCGCGGAACGTCGCCCGCACGGCGCGCCGAGATTGCCCGACCTGCGCACTGACCGGCGCGTGTGTCCGCAGCTCGGACCGAGACGGTCTCACGGCGCGGCCGTCAGCCGTCGTTCACCCCGGGCGAACATCGCGACGGCCGCCACGAGCATCACCGCGGTCCACAATGCCTGCCCGATGAGCAGCCCCGGTTCGAAGTAGCCGCTCGCGAGGCGCGCCGGTGCGTACGCCATCGCCGAGAACGGCAAGAGCCGTGCGACGGACTCGAACGACTCGGGCAAGACCTCGAGTGGTATCAGCATCCCACCGGCGATGAACACGAACTTGTGGTACAGGTACCACGCCGACTTGGCATCGCGCACCCAGAACGACGCCGCGGCGACCGCGTGTTGCGCTGCGATGTTGCACACGACCGCAAGCACGATCGACGGCAACGCCAGACCGATCGATCCGGTTGCGATCGGCGCACCGGCGACGAGCGCGGCATAGCCAGCACCCGCGACGAGACACGCCACGAGTCGCGGCAGTACGGCACCGATCTCGGTGGCGAGCCGAACGCCGACTGCCGCGACTGGCCGCAAGAGCTCGGGCTCGATCGCACCCGAGCCGATTTCGGTGCCGACCTCTTCGATGAGACGGACTCGTTGGGCGACGACGGTGGCCTCGGACGCCACGATGTACCAGGTCAGCGCCAGACCCGAATAGCCCGCGATCTCGCCGCCGTGGGCCTCCGCCGCGGAGCGCCACAGGGAAGTCACCGCGGCCGTGACGAGCAGGTAGAAACCAACCGACACGACGGCGAGGCCGGGTTGGGCCAACGTGCGACGCGCCGCAGTCGTCGCCGCCCGCGCCAGCGCGGACCATGTCACGACGAACGCACCCGATAGATGGATGCGATCACGTCTTCGAGTGGAGGATCGACGATCGACAAGTCGGCCACCGGCAGGCGCTCGAGCAGCGCGTCGACGACGTCACGCACCGGAAGCACTTGGGTGTCGACGACGAGGCGGATCGACAGGTCGCTCTGATGCACGACCGACGCTCCGAGCGTCTCGAAGCGGTCCACGGGATGCATGAGACCGACCTCGATCAGCTTGGTCGCGAAGTACTCGCGTCGCATGCGATCGACCGAGTCGTCGTAGATCAGTCGGCCGTGGTTGATCACAATCACTCGATCTGCCACGTACTCGATGTCGGCGACGTCGTGCGACGTCAACAGAATCGTGGTGTGCTGCGCCTCGTTGAGCCGTACCACCATCTCTCGGAATCGTTGCTTCGCGAGAAGGTCGAGCCCGATGGTCGGTTCGTCGAGAAACAGAATCTTGGGTTCGTGCAATAAGCAAGCCGCGAGCTCACATCGCATGCGCTGGCCCAACGAATGGGTGCGAACGGGTACGTCGAACAAGTCTTCGGCGTCGAGCAATGCACCCAACTCGGCGGTGCGACGGTCGAGGCGACGGTCGTCGAGCCCGAAAATCGCGCCGAGCATCCGGTACGACTGGCGCGGCGTGAGTTCGGTCCAGAGCTGGGATCGCTGACCGAACAACGTGCCGATGTCTCGGGTCAATGCCCGTCGTTCCCGCCACGGACAGCGGCCGAGAACTGTGGCATCGCCCGATGTCGGGTGGAGAATGCCCGTGAGCATCTTGATCGACGTCGACTTCCCGGCCCCGTTCGGTCCGATGAACGCAACCCGTTCGCCCGGCTCGACCGTGAACGACAGGCCTTGCACGGCCTCGACAACGCGACGGGCCCGACGACGCCCGGTCACGAAGGAGCGGGCGAGCCTGTCGGCCACGATGGTCATGGGCCGATTATGCGGGTTCCGCCGCTGGTTCGCCGGGAATTTCGCTGTCGGGTCACCAGGTGTCGACGAACGAGCGTCGGGGCGTTGCGGACGAGTCGTCGGCGTTGGTCAACATCATCGAGATCCATCGCCGCGAATCGGCGGGGTCGATGACATCGTCGATCTCGAAGAACGTCGCGGTGTTGATGGCCTTGCCGGCCTGATACATACGTTCGATCATCGTGGCTTCCACGTTCAGCCGTTCGGACTCGTCGGTGATGGCATCGAGTTCTCGCCGCATGCCGAGGCGCACGGCACCTTCGAGGTTCATCCCGCCGAACTCACCGGTTGGCCACGCGACGCAGAACACCGGCGCCTTGAACGAGCCGCCCGCCATCGCTTGCGCGCCGAGGCCATAGCCCTTCCGCAGCACGATTGTCCCGAACGGCACCGACAGGTTCGCGCCGGTGACGAAGAGGCGGCTCATGTGCCGCACCGCACCCGCGCGTTCGGACTCTGGACCGACCATGAACCCCGGCGTATCGCAAAGCAACACCACGGGGAGTCGGTAGGAATCGCACAACTGCAAGAACCGCGCCGCCTTGTCGGCTGCATCGGAGTCGATCGCGCCGCCGAGGTGGGCCGGGTTGTTCGCGACCACGCCGAGCGGGCGACCTTCGACGCGAGCGAACGCGGTGATCATGCCTTCGCCGAATCCCCGCCGGAGTTCCAGGACCGAATCCGTATCGAAGAGCGATGCGACAACAGTTCGCACGTCGTAGGCCCGCACTCGGTTCTCGGGTATGACATGACGCAGTTCGCGCTGATCGGCGGCTTCCCAGGCCGAGGTCGGGCCTTGGAGGTAGCGCAGGTACTTGCGCGCGACCACGACCGCTTCGGCCTCATCGGCGACGAGCACATCGATCACACCCGATTCGACCTGTTCGGCCGCCGGGCCGATCTCGCTCGGGGCGCTGCGTCTTGCGCTGGGCGCCGCCGAAGCCGGCCTGACTCCCGGCGTCTTGTTCTATCTGTCGCTGTGGTTCCCGGTGCGCTATCGCACGCGGATCATG
>SXIR01000096.1 GCA_005772765.1 Actinomycetota bacterium | reverse complement strand
TCCGAGATAGCCACCCGTGAGCTTCCCACCATGGAACAGCAACACCGCAAGCACTGCCGCGCCGCGGATGCCATCAAGCGCGGGCTGGTGCGGAATTCGCGAGTGCACCGCTCCGTCTGCCCCAGCGGAGGCGCTCAGTGCTCGTTCCACTGGGCTTCGACGTAGACCGGCGCGAGCCGCACGATCGCGCGCGGCAATGGATCGAGACGTCCGACTCCGCCGACCGCGAGTGGCCCGAGCGGCTGCCATGGCGTGAGGTCCTTGCGGGCCACCGGATCACGAACGGCGATCCACACGTAGTAGTTCCCTGCGGGGAGAGGGAGGTTCGCGATGGTCACCGAGTGATCAGACTTTCCTTCGCGGAGGTGCGTGGTCCGGGTCGACACGAAAATCGGTGTTGCTGGCCCCTGACTCACCCCGACGAACACCGCCACCTGGCGGGTATCCGGCGAATCGAGCGCGAACGAGATCGTGACCGGCGACTGGCTCTCGATGCCGTTGCCGCTCGGCGACGACGTCGCGAACTCGCTGATCGAGACCACGCCTTGGAGTTCGGCGTTCTCGGCTGAACGCGACTCGATGTCCTTGCGGTACAGCGCGAGCACGTCGTCGATCGGACCGTCGGCCATGACGGCGCCCTCGTTCAGCCAGATCCCACGGTTGGCGGTTGCCCCGACCGACGCGAGGTCGTGGGAGACGAGCATCAGAGTCGCGCCGCTGTCGAGCACTGCGCGCATGCGGTCAAGACACTTCTGTTGGAAGATCTGGTCGCCCACGGCAAGCACTTCGTCGACGATCAACACCTCGGGTTCGAGGAATGCCGCGATCGAAAACCCGAGGCGGGTCTTCATGCCGCTCGAGTAGAACTTCGCTTGGCGATCGACCGCGTCTTCGAGTTCGGCAAAGGCGACGATCTCGTCGAACTTTCGCTCGATCTCCGTCTTGCCGAATCCGAGCAACGAGCCGAAAATCGTGATGTTCTCGCGTCCGGTCAGATCGGGATGGATCCCCGATGACACTTCGAGCAACGCGCCGATACGCCCCCGTACAGCGACATTGCCGCTGTGCGGAAACATCACTCCCGACACGATCTTCAACAGGGTCGACTTCCCGGCACCGTTCGGCCCGACGAATCCGACCGACTCCCCCGGCTCGATCTTGATGTCGATGTCGCGCAACACCCAGCGCCATGGATTCGGGCCGTCGCGTCCGGCGACCCGACGCACCGCCCGCCCGAACTGGTCGCGCATCAGGCGGCGGCCTCGGTCGCGGCGGAACCGTTTCCACACGTGACTGATTTCGACGGTTCCGTCAGCTGACATCGGCGAACCCGGTCTCGAGCCGTTTGAAGAACACGAAGCATCCACTCAAATACACGAACGCCGAAATCGACGCAGTCGCGACCACAGCAAAGTCCGGCGACTGGCCGAGCAGGAAGGTCGAACGGATCTCCTCGACCATGGGGCCGATGGGGAGGAACGCGGTGTACACCAATCGCCACGGGCCTTCGATGATCGCACTCATCGGATACAACACGCCCGGCGAGAACATCCCAAGCTGGACGAGCAGTGGCAACCCGCTGCGTAGGTCGCGCAAGTACACCGTGATTGCAGCGACCACGAGCGTCCACGCAACCGTGATCGCGATCAAAGGGATGAAGAGCAACGGTGTCCAGACCGCCGTTGCGGTCGGCCCATGGCCGGTGATCAAGAACAGGGCGGGCAACACCAACGCGCCAGCCGCGGCGTTCACTCCGCTGCTCGCGATCTGCGCCAACGGAAACACTTCGCGCGGTGCATACACCTTGTTGAGCAACGGGTTGCCGACGAGGCTGTTCCCGCCACTTTGGAGTGAGCCAGCGAAGAACGACCACGCGAGCAATCCACCGTAGAAGAACAACACACGCGGCACGCCGAGCGTTTCGATGCCCGTGTTCGTGCCCGCTTTACTCAGCAAGACGCTGAACAACAGCGCTTGGGCAAAGGGCGTGATGATCGCCCAGGCGATGCCGAGGAACTGCTGGCTGTACTGCGATCGAATCTGACGAACGATCAACCCGGTGATGATCGAACGCGATGCGAAGAGCCGCCGGACCGCTTCGAGTACCTGGAGTTCGCGGCGATAACGCAGTTCGCTCGGCGGTGAATCCGGCAGTGCCCCAACGTCGGTGATTCGGACTTCGCGATCGCCGTTGCGGGCATCGCCGGTGTCGCTCATGTCCCACCTCGACGGATGAACGTGACCCTCGGGTGCACGTGCATCTCGGCCACTCGAGGGAGCGCCGCGGCGGCGTCCGGGTAGTACGGCGCGATCTCGTCGCGGTTGACGGCGTCGACGAGCGATTTCACCAACGACGCTGCGGTGTCCGGATGGCCGGGCGGCCCGCCGTTGTAACCCTTTTCGGCGTACGCCGTCTGCATGTCTTCGATCACGTACCAGCCACCCGGTTTCACCGAGTCGTAGAGCCCAGCGAACGAGGCGAGGATGTGCTCGGCTTTGTGGCTGCCATCGTCGACGATGAGATCGAACGGCCCCAACGCGCGCAGTCGTTCGATCGTGTCGGGCGCGGACTGATCGCCTTGCAACGTGGTGATGCGTGGCCCCGGCACTTCGACCGATTCGATGTCGAGTCCGAAGATCTCGGCGTTCGGGAAGAACTCCCGCCACATGAGAATCGACGCGCCTTTGTAGATGCCGATCTCGAGTACCCGGGTGTACTCGCGCCGGTGGGGTGCGAGGATCTGCTCGTACAGGTCGACGTACTGATGCGCCGTGACGCCTTTGTCGGATCCGTACACCGACGCGAGCCACGACAGTTTCGTCGGACGCAGTCGCGCCAGACGGCGCTTCCCGCGCGCGGTCAGGCCGAGTCGGCGTTCTGCCTCGACTCGGGCCTTCACCATGACGCGGAACGCGCGTCGACGACGTTCGCTGTCTCGCCAACTCACAGTCCGACCTCCGAGTCGTGGCCGAGCCGTGACAACTCGGCGGCGCGGACCTGGGCGCGGTCGGACACGCGTTGGCCGCGGAGGTACGCAATCAACTCGTCGATATCGTCGAACAGCCACTCGCGGATGAGTTTGTTGATGCGTCGATTCGTCGATGACACCTCGGCCGCAACCGCATCGCGCGCGCGCGTATTCATTCGACGTTTCAGCAGCCCGACGGCCCGGCTGCCGCCGGCCGGCAACCTGCCCAACCGTCGGCTGATGCGGTGGCTGCGGGCCCGCATGAGATCTTGGCGGAACAGTTTCTTGCGGCCGACGCCGCCGAGGTGGAAGACGATGTCGCCGTAAATGCCGGCCATCAGGTAATGCGGGTTCTCGACGTTGGTGCGCAATACGTGCCCCCACGGCAAGCGGTGGTTCCACAACACCGACCCGACGCGAATCCCCGTATCGGCGGCCTGACCGGTCGAACGGATGAACTTGCGGTACTCAGCCGTGTGCTCCGCGTCCGGCGAGAAGCTGGGCCGAAAACGTTCGAAGAACGCGCGGGTCGCAAGAATGCACGAAGGGTGCGGCAACGCGGTGTCGCCGTTCTCGAGCCGTAACACACCTGCGAGCCCCGAGGCTGGTGGCGTCACCGTCAGCAAGTGGTCCAGCCACCGATCGGCGACCGGGAACGAGTCGACATCGAGGGTGCAGATATGGGTGATCTCGGGATCTTCGAGCGCGACCCGCATGAGCGCATCGAGGTAGACGCTGTGCTCGCGGCTGCCTCGGGCTTCGGATCGGGTCACCGAACAGACCCGGACTTCGGAGCGAGACCGCAGCAGCTCGCGCCCGGCCTCGGGACACCGCTCGGCCGTGGCGTAGATCGTGTAGGGCACGGCGGTGTGCTGCGCGATGCGATCGAGGTGGATCGAGACCAAGGGCAGGTCGCTGTCGTCGACCAGGTAGTAGACGACCAGGATCGCCAAACGCCCGATGACATCGGAAGCCCGGATCGCGTCGAGCGTCGAGGTCGAAGCGGGTCGGACCGGGGTGGTGCCAGCCAAGGCGTCGGGCGCCGACGGTTGTTCCACCAGTTCCTGCCGAACCTCTCGAGCGTTGCACGGAAATGGCTCCCCACGGGCCATCGAAGGTTCGAGATGCTACCGACGCACCGAAATTCCCGCCAAGCGTCGCCGGCGCGGTCTCCGCGTGGCTGTGACAGGTCGCACCGGTCCTTGACCACCGAGTCGGCCCATGCACCGCGTTCGCGGACAATTCGGCGAGTTGGGCGGCGAGCTGGGCGGGCGGCTCCGTAAATCCGACCGGATTGGTCGGGAAAATTTCCGACCAAACCACTAGCATTTTGTTCCGGCGTCTGGTTACCCTCGGAACCGTTGGCGCTTCCCCGTCTCTCCACCCCGATTCGGAGCCTGTTGTGAGCATCGATCTCGCCGAACTGCGGTCCCGTCCCTTGCACCCCGACGTCGCCTACGAGCTCGACCGCTACGAGTCGACCGTGGCCGAGTACCTCGGCGGCGGAGTCGACGAGGACACCTTCCGCGTGTTCCGGCTGAACAACGGCATCTACGGGCAGCGCCAGGGCGGCCACAACCAGATGGTGCGGGTCAAGATCCCGTTCGGCAAGATCACGCCGGAGCAGTTCGAAGTGCTCGCCCACATCAGCGAGCACCACTCGCGCGGTTGGGGCCACCTCACGACTCGCCAGAACGTGCAGTTCCACTTCGTCCAGCTCGAAACCAGCGGCGAGGTGCTCAGGCTGCTCGCGGCTGCGGGGCTCACCAGCCGCGAGGCGTGTGGTGACACCGTGCGCAATGTCGTTGGATGCCACCTCGCCGGCGCTTGCCCGCAAGAAGTGCTCGACATCTCTCCGTGGGCCGATGCCACGACGAAGTTGTTCTTGCGTTCCCCGTACGCCCAGCGTTTGCCGCGCAAGTTCAAGATCAACTTTTCCGGTTGCGCGACCGACTGCGGCCAAGCAATGTTCAACGATGTCGGTGTCGTCGCCGTGCAGCGCACCAACGACGACGGCTCGACCGAGTCGGGATTTCGCATCTTCATCGCCGGCGGCCTCGGCGCGACTCCGCACCCGGCACAGGCGCTCGAGGAGTTCACGAGTCGCGAAGATCTGATGCCGACCATCGAAGCCTGCCTGCGCACGTTCGATCACTACGGCAACCGCGACAACAAGCTGCGAGCCCGCATGAAGTGGCTCGTCGACACGATGGGCATCGAGGAGCTGCGGGCCCGCATCGTGAAGGAACGCAAGTTCTTGCGGGCCGCGTGGGGCTGGCCGGGCGGCATTCCCGAGATTGTCGCGACGGAAGGCGACGCTCCGGCCGGATCGGGTGGCGAGCCGACCGTCAACGTGCCTGGTGCGGTGCCGGTCCGCATGCTGGCCACCGACCCCTTCGATCGGTGGGTGGAAGCCAACGTGGTGCGCGGGGTTGCGAACGGAACGGTCAGCGCGTACGCCAGCTGCGAGCTCGGCGACATCACGACCGAGCAGTTCCTCGGCCTGGCGGCGATCCAACGTGACTTCGCCTCCGATGTGCGCATCACGAATCGCCAGAACCTCGCGTTTCGCGACCTCACCGAGGGCGACCTTCGGGGCCTCTACGACCGGCTCGCCGAGATCGGGATGGCCACGCCCGGTGCCGAACTTGCTCGTGATGTCGTGGCCTGTCCCGGCGCCGACACCTGCAACCTCGCGGTAACGCAGTCACGCGGCCTCGCGTCGGCGATCGGGAGTGCCCTCGACGAAGCCGGTCTGGCCGAAGTCGGCGGCGTGCGCGTCAACATCTCGGGGTGCACGAACAGCTGCGGACAGCACCACATCTCCGACATCGGCTTCTTCGGGTTCGAGCGGCGTGCCCACGGCCGCAGCGCGCCGGGCTACCAAATGCTGTTGGGCGGACACCTCGGCGCGATGCAGGTCGAGTTCGGCGACAAGGCCACGAAGGTTCCGGCGAAGGCCGCGGCCCAGGCGGTTGTTCGCGTGGTGCAACGCTTCTCCGACGAACGAGACCCCGGTGAGGCGTTCCGCACATGGCTCGATCGATCGGGCGGCGCCGACAAGGTCGGTTCCGAACTGAAGGACCTCGACGTGTTCCCCCTCCCCGATGACGATCCCGACTTCTACGTCGACTTCGGCGAGACGGGGCCGTACGTGAAGATGGTGGGTGACAGCGAATGCGCGACCTGACCCTCGCGCCCCGAGCCGATGCCGGGCTTCGCTTCGACCTCGACGAGATGGCCCGCCGGGCCACCGAGTTCGAGTCGCAGCCTGCGTCGGCGTCGATCCGATGGGCGTACGAGCGATTCGAAGGGCGAGTGGTCGTCGCGGCGTCGTTTCAGGACTGTGTCCTCATCGACGTCGCAGTCCAAGCGGTCCCAGCCATCGAGGTGGTGTTCCTCGACACCCAGTATCACTTCGCGGAAACGCTCTGGTACGTCGATCGGGTTCGGGAGCGGTACGACCTGAACTTGACGGTGATGCAACCGCTCGTCGATCGCGACGATCTGTGGCAGATCGACCAAAACGAGTGCTGCGCCATCCGTAAAGTCGAACCGCTCGCGCGCGCGCTCGATGGGAAGGATTGCTGGATCACCGGGCTGCGTCGTACCGAAGCGGCCACTCGCGCCAAGACCCCGATCGTGCATCTCGATCTCGGCCGGGGGCTCGCCAAGGTGAATCCGTTGGCGACCTGGACCGATCTCGACATCGACGGCTACAAAACCGACCGCGAGCTCCCGGAGCACCCACTGAAGGCCCACGGGTACCCGTCGATCGGTTGCTGGCCGTGCACCAAGCCCGTCCGCGACGGCGATGATCCTCGTTCCGGCCGGTGGGCAGGAACCGGCAAGACCGAATGCGGGCTGCACGGCTGGCCGGAACCGGCACAAAACCCGCTCCCCCGCCTCGGTGGCGAAACCGCCTGAGGGCCAATCCCTCCAGAGTCGGCCGAACTTGCCGACCTCATGGGAGAATCACTGTTGCACCCGGACACTATCGAGTCACCGAAGGACACTTCGTGCAAACGCAACTGAGCCATCTCGACGCGCTCGAAGCCGAGTCGGTCCACATCATCCGTGAGGTCGCCGCCGAGTTCGAACGCCCCGTCTTGCTGTTTTCGGGGGGCAAGGACTCGGCGATCATGCTGCACCTCGCCTACAAGGCGTTCGCACCGGCACGCATTCCGTTTCCGGTGATGCACGTCGACACGGGACACAACTTCGATGAGGTGATCCAGTACCGCGACGAAGCGCTCGACATCTATTCGGTCAACCTCGTGGTTGCGTCGGTGCAGGACTCGATCGACCAGGGTCGGGTCACCGAGGAGACCGGCCCCCGAGCGAGTCGCAATCGGTTGCAGACCACGACCCTGCTCGATGCGATCACGGCGAACAAGTTCGATGCCGTGTTCGGCGGCGGTCGGCGCGACGAAGAAAAGGCGCGCGCCAAAGAGCGCGTGTTCAGCTTCCGCGACGAGTTCGGTCAATGGGATCCGAAGAACCAGCGTCCCGAGCTGTGGAGTCTGTACAACGGCAAGCACCGGCCTGGTGAGGGCATTCGGGTGTTCCCGATCTCGAACTGGACCGAAATGGACGTGTGGCAGTACATCGCTCGCGAGCCAGTGCCGATCCCTTCGATCTACTACGCGCACCGCCGTCGGGTGTTCCAACGCGACGGGATGTGGCTGACCGAATCGCCGATCATTCCGATGTTGCCCGGCGAAGAGGTCATCGAGATGACGGTGCGGTACCGCACGGTCGGCGACCTCACGTGCACGGGCGCGGTCGAGTCGAGCGCCGCGACCAACGATGACATCATCGCGGAGGTGAGTGCGGCGACCATCACCGAACGCGGTGCCACGCGCGCCGACGACAAGTT
>SXIR01000010.1 GCA_005772765.1 Actinomycetota bacterium | reverse complement strand
TGGCGCGGGTCGATACGGTGAAACTCGGCGCGACGCAGACGACGACGCGGCGGGACGAAGTCGATGCCGTGGATCTCGGCGATGTCATCGCGCGCTTCGAGCAACTGCGCGACCCGAGTGCCGAGTACCCCACCCATCCCAGTGACGAGGACACGTTGGTGTTCGGTCATCTCGGCAGCGCCTCCGGTCGTAAGTGGGGGAACAAGATGACCTCGCGTACCGACGGCACGCCCGCGAGCAGCATCACCAACCGGTCGATCCCCATACCCACGCCGCCGGTCGGGGGCAAACCGTACTCCAATGCCCTCACGTAATCGTCGTCCATCCCTTGTGCTTCATCGTCACCCAACTGCTTCATCCGAGCCTGATGCTCGAATCGGCGTTGCTGGTCGATCGGATCGTTGAGCTCCGAGAACGCATTGGCGAGCTCTCGACCGTTGACGATCAGCTCCCACCGTTCGGTCAGGTCGGGCACCGAGCGGTGCATTCGCGCGAACGGCGACACTTCACGCGGATAGTCCATGACGAAGGTCGGCTCGATGATCGCGTGCTCGGTGGTCTTCTCGTAAATCTCCAACATGAGCTTGCCGGATCCCCACGTCGGTTGGTACGGGATCTCGAGTGCGTCACAGTGCGCTTGCATCTCGGCGAGGGGGACACCGGGGTGCACATCGAGGTCGCTGTGTTCGATGATGAGGTCGCGCATCGTCGCGCGTCGAAACGGCGGCGTGATGTCGATCGCGCGACCGTCCCAGTCGATCTGCAGCGTGCCGATCGTGGCTTGCGCTGCAGCAACGATCAGCTGCTCGGTCAAGTCGGCCATGCCGTGGTAATCGGTGAACGCCTCATAGAGCTCGAACATCGTGAACTCCGGATTGTGTCGCGTCGACACACCCTCGTTGCGAAAGACGCGTCCGATCTCGAACACCTTCTCGAGCCCGCCGACGATGAGTCGTTTCAGGTAGAGCTCGGGAGCAATGCGGAGCGCGAACTCCATGTCGAGCGCGTTGTGGTGCGTGAGAAACGGGCGAGCCGTCGCGCCACCTGCGATCGGTTGCAGCACTGGGGTCTCGACTTCGATATAGCCACGGTCGTGGAGGTACGACCGAATCGCCCACACCGCTCCGTGGCGGATTTCGAAGACGCGGCGCGCATCGTCGTTGGCAATGAGATCGACGTAGCGCTGCCGAAATCGCGTATCGACGTCGGCGAGACCGTGCCACTTGTCGGGCATCGGGCGCAACGACTTGGCCAACGATTCGAACGCGCTCAACTTGATCGACAACTCGCCCTTGCGGGTTTTCATGACGACACCCTCGGCGCCGAGCCAATCGCCCAGATCGACGTCGCCGAACGCGGCGAACGTCTCGTCGCCGACTACCGATCGACTGACGAACAGCTGGATCGAGTCAGTGCCGTCACGGATGGTCGCAAAGCACAGTTTCCCTTGGTCGCGAAAGAGCAGCAGGCGTCCCGCGACCCGAACGACTTCGGTCGTCTCTTCGCCCGGTTCGAGATGATCGAACCGGGCCCGGAGTTCGGCGCAGGTCGAGGAGCGTTCGAACCCGACGGGATACGGCTCCGTCCCCGCTCCTCGCGCCTGCACAACTTTCTCGATGCGCTTGGCCCGTTCGGCCACCGCGGCTCCCTCGAGGTCGGCCGGAACGAATGCGGGAGTTTCGGGTTGGTCGGTCACTGGTTCCTCTCGAAGATGGTTCGGAGGCCGTAGAGCGTCAACCACGGCTCGAAGTGCTGGATCGATTGCGTATGGGGCGCAATCAGCTCGGCGATGCCTCCGGTCGCGATCACCGTGCACGTTCCGAGTTCGGCCTGGAAGCGATCGACGATGGCATCGACCTGTCCCGAGAATCCGTGGATGACACCACTTTGGATCGACTCGACGGTGCTCTTCCCGATCACGTTGCGCGGCGCAACGAGTTCGACCCGGCGAAGACCGGCGGCCCGACCGAAGAGCGCATCAAGGCTGATCTCGATGCCCGGCACGATGGCGCCGCCGAGGTATTCGCCTTTGGCGCTCACTGCTTCGATCGTGGTCGCCGTTCCGAAGTCGACGACGATTGCCGGGCCGCCATGCATCTCGAACGCCCCGACCGCGTTGGCGATTCGATCCGCGCCGACCTCTTTGGGGTTGTCGTACAGAATCGGCATGCCGGTACGCACCCCCGGTTCGAGTACGACTGCACTGAATCCGAAGTAACGAGCCGTCATCTCGCGCAGAGCGGCGGTCACCTCAGGAACCCCCGAACACACCGCAACGCCCGTGATCGCGTCGTCGAAGCTGAAGCCGTGGAACCCGAGGAACTGTTGAAACATGAGCGCGAGTTCGTCCGAGGTGCGCTCGGAGTTGGTTGCGATCCGCCAGTGGTCGACGAGCTCACCCCCGTCGAACAGTCCCACGACCGTATGCGTGTTGCCGACATCGACCGCGAGCAGCATCGATCAGCCCTCGGCGTCGGCGAAGTCGAGACCGATGTCGAAGACCACAACCGAATGCGTGATGGCTCCAACCGAAATGAAATCAGCTCCTGCGTCGGCGTACTCACCGACGGTATCGATGGTGATCCGACCCGATACCTCGACTTCGGCCGCGCCGCCGATCACGGCGACGGCATCGCGGACCTCCTGCGGCGTCATGTTGTCGAGCATTACGCGATCGACACCGGCCGCGATGGCCTCACGTACCTGGACGAGGTCCTCGCACTCGACCTCGACCATGCGACCCGGCCATTGCGCCCGGGCTCTCGCAACCGCGCCACCGATGCCGGCGACGGCGAGATGGTTGTCCTTGAGCAACACTGCATCGCTCAACGAATCGCGATGGTTGAAGCCGCCGCCAGCCCGCACTGCGGCCTTTTGCAGCGCGCGCAGTCCGGGCAACGTCTTGCGCGTATCCAGAATTCGCGTTCGCCCGTTCGTCGCGCGAACCAAGCGATTGGTCGCAGTCGCGACCCCCGAAAGGTGGCACGCAAGGTTCAACGCGACCCGTTCACCGGCAAGCACCGAACGGGTTGGGCCCTCGACGGTCGCAATCACCGTTCCCGGCCCGACCGAATCGCCGTCGTGCACGCGCCAACGAACAATCACGTTGGGGTCAACCTGCGCGAACGCCTCGGCAACACACGATCCGCCGGCGAACACGCCTTCGTCGCGAGCGACGAGGCTCGCGACGGTGAAGGAGTCGCGGTCGATCGAAGCCAACGATGTGATGTCGCCGAGCACACCAAAGTCCTCGGCCAACGCGCGCTCGACGATGTCGCGCACGGCGCCGGAGGGCGGAGAGAACTCGTTCATCGTCGAACCTGCCCTGGAGTGGATTGGCCACCCGCGTGGACTGGGACGAACTTCGGCGGCGCGGCCCCGGCGATGACGAACCGACCGACGAGTGCATCCTCGGTACCGGCACAGTCGGCGCGCGTGTGAGAACCACGCGACTCGTCTCGTGCGTGCGCATTCGCAACGATCGCTGACGCCACCCGCCGCAGATTGCGGACCTCGTACGACCCCGCCGATCGCGCCGGCAGCGCGTCGGCGAGACCGGTGAGATCGTCGAGCGTCTTCGCCGCGACATCGAGGCCGGCGCCCTCCCGCACCACACCCGCGTCACGACTCATCAGCCGCTGCACCGCCTCACGCACCGACGCCGGCGACAAGGGATCGGCACCGGGCAGGAGGTCAGGGTCCGGATCGGGCGTGAAGCCCAGTTCGAGTACTCCGGCCATCGGTCCCGTCGACGTGGCCTCCATCGCCCCGGCGGTAATGGCGTCGACCACCCGAGCGCCGAACACCAACCCGTCCAGCAGCGAGTTCGAGGCGAGACGGTTCGCGCCGTGCACGCCGACATCAGCGACCTCGCCGCAGGCCCACAGGCGAGGAAGGGTCGTCGCACCCTGGAGATCCGTGACGACTCCGCCACACTGGTAGTGCGCAGCAGGCGCGACGGGCAGCCAGTCGACCCGCGGATCGAGATCCGCCGACTGGCACGCCGCGAAGATCGTCGGGAAGCGCAAATCGAAGTCGGGAATCATCGTGGCATCGAGCCACACGTGGTCAACGCCTTGGTCGCGCATCTGCGCGGCGATGCAACGCGACACAACATCGCGTGGCGCGAGGTCACGGAGCTCGTGCAGGTCGTGCATGAACGGATCGCCGACCTCGTTCCGCAACACCGCACCTTCGCCTCGCAGCGCTTCCGACAACAGCGGCCGCGGCATCTTCGGAACGTGCAACGCGGTCGGATGGAACTGCACGAACTCGAGGTCAGCGCACGCGACGCCTGCCCGCAGCGCCAACGCGACCCCGTCACCGGTCGACAGACCCGGATTCGTTGTCACCGCGAAACATTGGCCGGTACCGCCCGTCGCCAGCACCGTGTCGCCGGCGCGCACGTTCTGCACGGTTCCGTCGGGGCTCAGCGCCAGCACGCCGACGCATCGCCCGTGTTCCACGAGCAACTCGATCGCGAACCAACCCTCGCGAACTTCGATCTCGACCCGCGTCGCAGCGTCGACCAAGGCGCGTTCGATCTCAGCTCCCGTCGCGTCGCCTCCGGCGTGCACGACGCGAGCGAGCGAATGACCACCCTCTCGGGCGAGTCGCCAGACGCCCGGTTGGCCCTCGACGGAGTCGAACCGTGCGCCGAGCGCACCGAGTTCACGCACCCGCGCGGGACCTTCGGTGACGAGCACCCTCACTGCGTCGGGGTCGCACAACCCAGCGCCGGCGATCATCGTGTCGGCTTGGTGGAGCGCGGCACTGTCGGGCGCTTCGAGCGCAGCCGCGACACCGCCCTGGGCGTAACGAGTCGCGGTGTTGGCCAGCTCGCCCTTGGTCAGGATGAGGACGCGCAGGCCGCTCGCCGCCGCGCGCAACGCCGTGGACAGACCGGCCACACCGCTGCCGAGCACCAGGACGTCATACATAAGAACTTGCCAGCCTACGACGACGCGCCGAGCAACACGTTGTCGATCAGGCGTGTCGAACCGAGTCGCACCGCAACGGCCAACAGGGTGTCGGCATCGATCTGGTCGACGGCCTGCAACGTGGCCGAGTCGACGCAGGCCACGTAGTCGATCGAGAAGTCGGGCCATTGGCGCAGGTGGGCGCGCACGATGTCGACTGCACGTCGCGGATCGGTCTCGCCCGCGGCGACCGCGTCGGCCGCGAGGCAGAGCGCGGCATGGATCTGCGGTGCGATCGTGCGGTGCTCGGCCGACAGGTAGGCATTCCGCGAGGACAACGCCAGGCCGTCGGATTCGCGTACCAACGGACATCCGACCACGGTCACCGGTAGATCGAGTTCGTCGACCATTCGCGTGATCACCGCGAGCTGTTGCGCGTCCTTCCGGCCGAAGTACGCGTGGCACGGGCCCGTGATCGCAAACAACTTCGTGACGATGGTCGTGACCCCGTCGAAATGGCCGGGGCGACTTTCTCCGCAGAGCCCGGTCGTGAGTTCGGCCACGTGCACAACGGTGGTCGAGGGCTCGCGCGGATACATCTCTCGAATCGAGGGCGCGAACACGATGTCGACTCCTTCGGCGCGGCAAGCATCCAGATCGCCGTCGAGATCGCGCGGGTACCGGTCGAGATCTTCGTTCGGTCCGAACTGCATCGGGTTCACGAAAATCGTGACGATCACGACGTCGCACGCTCGTCGGGCCGCCTGCATCAGCGACCGATGACCTTCGTGCAGAAATCCCATCGTCGGCACCAAACCGACTCGCTGGCCGGCAGCGCGCGCCGCGTCGGCGCGGGCGCGCAGCGCCGATTTGGTTTCGACGATCTCGACCATCGCGGCAGTCCTAGTCGGCGTCGGCCGAGCGATCCGGATCGAGCGAACGCAAGTCGTCGAGGAGCCGTCGCAGCGCCCGATCACGCCGATCGGCGAGACGGGCGGCCTCCCGAGCCAGCGCCCGGTAGGCATCACGTTCACCTGGATCCATGGCCGCCAGGTGTGCTTCGACCGTTGCGAGATCGCCGCGCGCGACTGGTCCCGTCAGGGCGGCGCGCGGACCCATCTCGAACGCGTTGTCGACCGATGCGTCGATGAGCGGAGCGAACGCGGCGAACGGCACGCCCGCCGCCGCCGCCATGCGTTCGACCTGGCCGAGCAACGCAACGAGGTGATTCGACGCGACCACCGCGGCAGCGTGGTAGCGGTCGCGGTCGCCGTCGGAGATCCAAAACGGCCGCACCTCGAGCAGGTCGGCGAGGTCTTCGACCTGCGCGTCACCGGTGATCGCCGCCCACGACCCGGGCAGTCGATCGAGTCCGATGCTCGTCGAGGGGAACGATTGCAGTGGGTGGAGTGCACCGACTCGGATGTCGGGACGCCGTCGCCGCAGTTCGGCAAAGACGTCGAGACCCCGCGATCCGGCGAGGTGCACGACCAACGCGTCTGGTTCGAGGGACGGCGCGATCGCGGTCGCGACCCCCTCGATCGCCGCATCGGGCGTCGAGATGATGACGAGCGACGCGCCCACTCCTACCTGGGCGACGAACCGAGGTTCGGCATCGAGGCACGCTGCCGCCGCAAGCGTCGACGCCGCGTCGGCGGCGCGGCCGGCGACGCCAACCGCCTCGTAGCCCTGTGCGCACCGAGCCAGGGAAACGGTGGTCCCGGCTCGGCCGGGACCAACGAGAGCAAGGGTCTGCTTGTCGTGGGCTCGCAATGAGAGGTCGGCCGCCTTCGAGCCGCCGCGACCACGCCGCGAGGTCGGGCTGATACCGGTCGGGTCGTCGGGCGTCGAGTCGCGACCGAGCCCGCCACGCATCGGGTCACCGCTCGAAGCGGCGCCACTCGCAGGGGCCGAGCGCGAACGTCGGGGATGTCGGGGATCCGATTCGTGCGCCACGGCCTCCCGCCCCGGTCGACGATCGTCACGGCCAGGCTAGTTCCGGGCGCGTTGGGTCGCTATTGCTCGCCGTCGGTCGGCACCACTCGCCGTACGCCCGACCATCCGGCCGAGGGACGATCGACGAGTTCGGGAGCCAACTCATGGAGTGGAGCGAGCACGAAGTGTCGTTCGCGCATGCGGGGATGCGGGATCGTCAGGCGTTCGTCGTCGAGGCGCAGTTCGTCGTACAACACGATGTCGACGTCGAGGGTGCGCGGACCCCACCGCACCTCGCGGACGCGTTGTGCCGCCGTCTCGAGTCCTTGGGCAACCGCAAGGAGGCCGAACGGGTCGAGATCGGTGGCGACCTCGACAACCGCATTGAGGAAGTCGTCTTGGACCGGGCCACCGACCGGATCGGTTTCGTACACCGACGACATCGCGATTACTCGTATGTCGGGATGTGCGGCCAACCCTGCCACTGCATCGTCGAGATGGGCGCGTCGATCCCCGAGGTTCGAACCCAGCGCAAGAAATGCCCGAGCCATCAGCGTTCGATACGCACCGCAACGTGTTGCACTTGCGCGCGAACAGGCGGATGCAACTTGCGGACCTCGACGGCGACCCGTTCGACGCGCGCATCGGCCTTGCATACTTCGGCGATGCGCGTCGCGAGGCGTTCCAGTAGGAGATAGCTCTCTGATGACACCACGCGGCTCACCGCCTCGCACACTGCCGAGTAGTCGACCGTGTCGTCGAGTTCGTCGGAATCGCCGGCGGACCGCACGTCGACGTGCAACTCGAGGTCGACTTCGAACGGTTGCGGCCGCTGACGTTCCTCGGGCAACACGCCGTGCACGCCGAGTTCACGAAGCCCGGGAATGAGAATTCGATCCATGGCCCCAACCTAGGAGACTGCTGCGATCCGTTGAGCACGCCCGACTTCACGGGCATCCGCGCTCGAAGCTGCAGGTGGGACCACAATCTCGACATGCGACGGACGAAGATCGTGGCGACGGTTGGTCCGGCAACGGGACACCCCGAGGGCATGCGCACCCTCATCGGCGCAGGCGTCGACGTCGTCCGTTTGAACGCTGCGCACGGCGACGCCGCCACCCACACCGACAACGCACGGCTGGCGCGCGAGACCGCTGCCGAGCTGGGTCGCAGCGTCGGCGTGCTCGTCGATCTCCCGGGGCCGAAGATGCGGACCGGCCCGTTGCGGGGCGAGGCCGTCGAACTCGAGTGCGACGCCGAGTTCGTCCTGAGCGCAGATGCGATCGAAGGGGACGCCGAACGCGTCTCGACCACGATCCCCGAGTTGGCTCGCTGGGTCCGCCCGAACGACGAGGTGTTCCTCGCCGACGGCGCCATCGTGCTTCGGGTCCAGCGCGTCGACGGCGACGACGTCGTGACGCGCGTCGTGCGATCAGGCACCTTGCGCAGCCGGAAGGGAATGCACCTGCCGCGGGCGGAGAACTTCGTCGATCCGTTCACCGAACGCGACGAAGCCTCGCTCGAGTTCGCGCTTGCGCTCCGTGCCGACTTCATCGGACTCTCGTTCGTGCGCAAACCTGAAGACGTCGACGGGGTCGTGGCGCGGCTTCCCAAACGTGGACACCGACCCAACCTCGTCGCGAAGATCGAAACGGCCAGCGCGCTCGACCACCTGCCCGGCATCGTGTCGTCGGCCGACGCCGTGATGGTCGCCCGCGGCGATCTCGGTATTCAGGTACCGGCGCGGCGAGTCCCGCTGCTGCAAAAAGAGATCATTCGCTACTGCAACATGGCGGGGAAGCCCGTGATCACCGCGACGCAGATGCTCGAATCGATGACCCGATCGCCGTTGCCAACTCGGGCCGAGGTGAACGACGTTGCCAACGCCGTCCTCGACGGTACCGACGCGTTGATGCTCTCGGAAGAGACGGCGATCGGCCTGTTTCCCGGCGACACGGTGCGAACGATGGCCGAGGTCGCAGAGTCGGCCGAGAGTTGGCCTCGCCACCATCTCGACCCGGCCGGCGCACACACCGACACCGACCGGGTCGCGTGGGCCGTCGCTCATGCGGCCGTGCAGGCCGCCGAAGACCTGAAGGTCGCCGCCATCATTTGTCCGACCCGGTCAGGATCGACCGCCCGCCGGGTTGCCGCCTACCGACCGAGCATGCCGATCGCCGGCATCTCACCAGGCGCGTCGGTGCTCGGCGGACTCGCGCTCACATGGGGCGTTCGGCCCCTCAGCGTCCCCGACGTCAACGACGGCGACGAACAACTGCGACTCGCCGTTCGAGCGACGCTCGATGCCGGCCTCGCCCGCGCCGGCGATCTCGTTGCCGTCGTGTTCGGCTCCGCCGGCCCTCGGGCCGGCAGCACCGACACGGTGCGCGTCGTCCGAGCCTGAGCGAGCGGCCGAGAACTACTCGCCGCCGCGCCGATCAGGCGCGTCGCAGTCCCTGGTCGAGAATCAACGTAATGACCTCGCGTCCGAACTCGTCGAGCGTTCGATTGCCGAGCTTTTCCACGATTGCGATGGCGTGCGGCCCTTCCTGGACCAGCCCGGCGAACAGCAAGTAACCGCCAAGGAATCCCAACAAACGATCGCCGAACTCGTCGTGGTGGACGAACAACTTCTCGTTGGGATCGTCGAGCCAACCAGCGACCCGGGTGTAGTGATGCCGTAGCCGCAACGCGAGTTCGTCGTGACGTCCGAACGGCATGTGCTCACACCGCAGTCCGGCGTCGGTGTACGCCTGAAGGTTGTGCGGCGAATCGAGCAACGAAATGATCCGCGTGAAACCGTTCGACCGCAGCCAGATCAATTCCTCGGTTCGCCGGACCTTGCGATGGTTTCTCGTCAAACCACCGGGACGTTCGGCCGCGGCCATGCGATCCTTGATAATCCAGGTGTAGTTGCGGGGTTGCAACCCCTGCGCCCACTTGCCCCGCAATGCTGTCATGCTGCTACCTCGACCTTCTCGATCCATCGAGCCGCGAGCACCGACGATCGAACGTCGTGCACACGAACTGCTGCTGCTCCTTGCGCGAACACTGCGACGGAGACGGCAAGCGTCGCGTCGTCGCGAGCGAGTTCGTCGTCGCCGACGATGACCCCGAGCGATCGTTTGCGGGACGCGCCGATGAGCACCGGTACCCCCGCTCGATCCGCGATGGCTTCGACGTTCGCCAACAGCGCGAAGTTGTGCGCGTTGGTTTTTCCGAATCCAATACCTGGGTCGACCAAGATGGCTTCGCGTCGCACACCGGCATCGCACGCGCGCTCGACCTGATCGTGGAGATAGTCGCCGACCTCGGCGACGACATCGTCGTATTGCGGGTCGTGCTGCATCGATTGCGGTTCGCCGCGCATGTGCATCAGCACGAGTCCAGCGTCGAACGTTGCCACGACGTCGAGCAGTTCGGAGTCGCGGCCGCCCCCGACGTCGTTCACGATGTGTGCGCCGGCGCCGAGCGCGGCACGTGCAACGGATGCTTTCCGTGTGTCGACGCTCAGCCAGACACTTCGACCGGACAACCGCCGAATCACCGGAAGGACACGATCGAGCTCGGCCGCAGCCGTCGTCGCGGCTGCGCCGGGGCGAGTCGACTCGCCACCGATGTCGATGATGGAGACATCGTCAGCGATCATCCGTTCGGCACACTCGACTGCCCGATCAGCATCGAGATGGCGACCGCCATCGGAGAACGAGTCGGGCGTCACGTTCACCACACCCATCACGGCATGGCGGGCGAGATCTCCGACTCGGAACTTCACGCCCGGAGGCTACCGGGGCACTCCGAGACCGATCATCGACATCGCCTCGGCCCTGGTCGCAGCGCTCTCCTTGAAGATTCCCCGCACCGCCGAGGTCACCGTTGTGGAGCCCGGCTTGCGGATCCCGCGCATGCTCATGCACAGATGCTCGGCCTCGACGACCACCAGCGCTCCCCGCGGTGTCAGCGCGGTCACGAGCGAATCCGCGATTTGGGCCGTGAGGCGCTCTTGCACCTGCGGGCGTCGAGCGAACCCGTCGACGAGACGGGCGAGCTTCGACAGCCCCGTGATGCGACCGTCGTGACCCGGGATGTACGCGACGTGCGCCTTGCCGTGGAAGGGCACGAGATGGTGCTCGCACAGCGAGTACAGGGGAATGTCGCGGACCATCACCATCTCGTCGTGTTCGGCTTCGAAGGTGACGTTCAGGTGATCGGCAGGGTTCTCGTGCAGTCCGCCGCAGACCTCGGCGTACATCCGAGCCACCCGCTCTGGCGTTTTCAGCAAGCCGTCGCGCTGCGGGTCTTCTCCGATGGCCGCGAGGATCTCGCGTACCGCCGCCGAGATGCGATCGAGATCGACCGGCGAGTCGCCGCCCGCAACCGGCGCGGTGTCGCTCACGACGCTTCCGGAAGGTACTCGGCGATGTACGGAAGGTTGCGGTAGATCTCGGCGCAGTCGAGTCCGTAGCCGACGACGAAGTCGGGCGGGATTCGGAAGCCTTCGTACTTGAGGTCGGGATCGACCTTCTGGAGACCGTCCTTCACCAACAGCGCGCACACCTCAACCGACTTCGGACCGCGGGCCAAGAGGTTCTTGCGGAGGAACTGCAGCGTCAACCCGGAGTCGATGATGTCCTCGACGATGAGGACCTGGCGACCGGTGAGGTCGATCTCGAGGTCCTTCACGATCCGCACGACCCCGCTGCTGCGGGTCGCCGCGCCGTAAGACGACACCGCCATGAAGTCGAACTCGATCGGGAGATCGATCTGCTTGGCGAGATCGGCGAGGAACATGAAGGCGCCCTTCAACACCGCAACGAGCAAGGGCGGATCGTCGGCGTAGTCGGCCGTGATCTGCTTGCCGAGGTGTTCGACGCGCGCGGCGAGTTCGTCGGCGCTGACGATCGTTCGCCCGAGATGGGGATCGTTCATTCGGGGGACGACCTCACTCCGCGTGCCACGATCACACGACCGTGGCGCTCATCCAGCAGTAGCGACTCGTGCGTTGGGTGACGCACGCCGTCGCAGCGCCACCGTAGCCGAGGGCCCACAGAATCGTTCCGTCCGGGCGAGCAACGATTGGGAGGGATTGGCGCAGGCCGATCGGGAGTCCCGCGTCCTTGCGGGTCGCCGTAATCGTCCGTGGACGCCGACTGCCCACCGCAACGAAGGTGTCGGTCGGCACGGGCAACCGCAACTCCACCCGATCACCGACCGCGTCCGCGTCGAGGACCACCGACGACATCCCCGCTGGCCATCCGACGGGCGGACACGCCTCGACGCGCGTGACGATCTCGAACCCCGCGAACTCGGCGCGACCAGGCACGGGACACTCGACCGCGACGATCTGCGGCACTGGTGTCGGCGCGATCGGTTCGCGGAACAACGCTCCCGCGCTGCGTCGGACCCGAAGCGCGCGGCCGACGTCGACTGCGGTTCGCGACCCGGCGACGACATCCAACACGGCGTCGACGTGCGCGAGGTCGACAGGAAATCCGATCCAGGAACGCACCGCGCGCCGTTGCACTGCGATCGGGGCGGCGAGCAACACCGCCGCGTCGAGGTGGCCGGCCGCCACGTCGACCGCGGCGGCGACGAGGAGACCCGAGGCCAGATCGTCGAGCACTTCTCGGTCGGCCCGTGCGGAAACTGCCTGACGCGCCAGGACAGTCGCCAGATCACGATCGGCTCCCGCGGACAACGCTGGCAACACCTCGCGTCGCAGCCACACCCGCCGGAACGCGACGTCGTCGTTCATCGGATCGTCGACGGGCACCCACGCCAGCAGCCGACAGATCTCGAGCGTGTCGTGACGGCGCAGGCACAACTGCGGGCGCCACAACCGCCCGCGTCGCAACGCGATCCCGGACAGGCCGTCGATACCCGCACCCCGCAACGTCGCAAGCAACACCGTCTCGGCCTGGTCGTCGAGCGTGTGACCGGTGGCGATCGTCACACAGCCGAGTTCGTCGGCCATCGCTTCGAGCGACTCGTAACGTCGATCGCGAGCGCGCGCTTCGAGGTTGGCACCGGGTTCGAGAACAATCCGCTGGCTCCGCGCCGCAATCCCGAGCTCGGCCGCGGCGCGTTCGACGGTCGCGAACTCGAGATCGGAACCCGAGCGGAGCCCGTGGTCGATGTGCCCAGCCGTCACGGGGACGCCGAGATCGTGCAACAACGCAAGCAAGGCGAGCGAGTCCGCTCCGCCGGAGCAGGCGACCAACACCGGCCCGGAACCATCGTCGAGCGGTGCAAGACGACACGACCAACGGGCGAGGTTGCTCGTCATCGATCGTTCATGCCGAGACGCGAGTTCCAGCCATCCGTGCCAACCAGCGATCCGCGTCGGTGAACTCGTCGAGGTGGGGCAGCGCGTCGGGCTCACTGAACGCCACGTCGAGCGCCTCGAACCCGGCGCGTTCGACAACCGCTTCGATGAACCGCTCGCCGATTTCGTATTGCCGCAGCTTCATCTCGAGGCCGAGCACCTTGTTCAACTGACCGCTGACCCCGCCCTGGGCGCGACGAGCGGTCAGCACTCGCTCCATTCGTTCGACGCCGTGAACGTGTTCGCGGCCGAGCACGTTCATCACGTAGTTCCCGTGGCCTTCGAGCAGACTCATGAACGCCTGAATCCGCCCGAGCAACGCACGTTGGTGGTCGTCGGCGAACAACCCAACGATGCCGGCTTCGTCGAACGGATGCTTACCTCTCGACACGGCTTCCGCCGCGCGTGCGAACGCGCGAACCAACGCTCGCGGATCTGGTTCGACCCGGCCGAGCATCTCGTCGACGAGTCCGAGGAAGTAGCCGCGGAGCCACGGCACGGCGGTGAACTGCGCTCGGTGCGTGAGTTCATGGATTGCGATCCACCGCCGGAACTCGACCGGACGAAACCCGAAGCGCTTTTCGAGCGTGAGCACGTTGGTGCCGACGTAGAACACGGTGTCGCCTTCGGATCCGTCACGGCTCACGGAATCGTTCGCAGACCTCGCACCCGGCGTGGAGCTGCCCTCGGCATCGTCGGGCATCAACAAGTCGTATTGCCCGAGCACTCGTTGACTCATGTACCCGAGGATCACCCCGAGCTCGGATCCGGCCGCGTGGCGACCGACCGCCCCGATCGGTCCGCCGTCGAACCTCGCCGTCAAAGCGGGATTGATCGCCGAGAGCAACCGACGCATCGACACGATGTTCGCGTCGATCCAGGCAGCCCGGTCGACGACCGCGGCGCGAGCGTGCGTCGGCGGCACCAAGCCGGTGAAATCGGCAACGAGCGCCTCGGCTTCGACGGTGACGCGTTCGAAGTCGGGTTCGAGCGAATGACGCAGGTAGCTACGTTCGAGCGGATCGCGGCGCGCGAGTCGCCGAGCAATTCGTGCTGCGGTCGTCCAATCGACCGGCGACGCCGTCAATGCGCCGACACGCCCCGTCGGCGCGCGCTGGTCTCCTTGCGGCCGACCTGCAGCCAGTACATCCCGGCCACTTGGAGGAGGCAGGCGACGACACCGAGCATCAGGATCGGTGCCAGCCAGTAGTGCCACTTGACACCGGTCTCGGCGTCCTTGTGGGCGAGGAAGGCCCAGAGCGATACGGCCGCGCTGCCAGCAGCAAAGAACACGGCGCTCACGAGCGACAACACGGTGGTGGGCTTCACGACTTCTCCCTCGGCTTGCGAGATGCGGGCGACGGTTCGATCTGGGTGCGGGTCGGGCAACGCGAGACCCGGTCGCGGTCGGTGCGGATCGTAGAGGGCGCCGGCCCCGCCAAGCCGACTCCGACCGAAACCGGCCGATCGGCGACGGTGGCGCACCGATTTCGGATGCTCACCAGCTGTTGTCCGGGTCCAGGGTCACGGGCGACGCGATGGCCTCGAAGATGCGGGCCTCGAGCGTCGCGGGTGCCGACTCCTGACACTTGTTCGTCAGGACGGTCTGGCGGTCCAACACCTGCTGATAGCTCCCCCGACAGTTGGGGCAGTCGTCGAGATGGCGGGTGATGGCGAGCGACCGCCACCAGGTCAACTGGCCGTGCGAGTGGGCCTGAGCATGGAAGATCAGTTCTTCGCAGTGCATGCGCGTCTCCGGGTTCAGGTCGGGCTGCCGACACCGGCGCTGGATGTGATCGGCGCGGAATCGGGGTCGGGGTCGACGTAGCCGAGTTCGACGGCGTGATCCCACAACCGTTGGTGGAGCAACTTCCTTCCCCGATGGATTCGGCTCATCACCGTTCCGATCGGCACGCCGAGGATTTCGGCGATCTCCTTGTAGGAAAACTCTTCGATGTCGCACAAAATGACCGCAAGGCGGAAGTTCTCGGGGATCGATTCGAGCGCCGCCTTCACGACATCGTCGGGCATCGCGTCGATGACCTCGGCTTCAGGGGTCGCGTTGGCCGCAACTGCTTCGAGCCCGCCCACCCGCTGGTAGATCGCCCAGTCTTCGGTCTGATCGAGATCCGACTCGGTCGGACGGCGCTTCTTGGCGCGATAGGTGTTGATGAAGCTGTTCGG
>SXIR01000095.1 GCA_005772765.1 Actinomycetota bacterium | reverse complement strand
CGATGTCGGGCACGTCGCCCTTCACGGTCGCGAGCACGACCGTGCCCTTGCCGCCGGCATCGGCCTTCTCCATGTGCGGTTCGAGGTGGCTCACGGCGGCCTTCATCGTCTCGGCCGACTGGAGTACGAACGGCAACTGCATCTCGCCACGGCCGAACAGTTCGCCGACCACCTTCATGCCTTCGAGCAAGACGCTGTTGACGATGTCGAGCGCAGGCATCGCCTGCAGTTGTTCGTCGAGGTCGCCCGTCAATCCATCGCGGTTGCCATCGATGATGCGGCGCCGCAGCCGTTCGTCGACGGGCAACGTGGCGAGATCTTCCTTGACCGTTGCGTGGGCGTCGACGCCCTCGAACAGCCCGATGAAGTCTTGGAGCGGGTCGTAGTTCTCGGCGCGACGGTCGTAGATGAGGTCGAGCGCTACCTCGCGCTGCTGTTCGTCGATCTTGTGCATCGGCAAGATCCGGGCCGCGTGCACGATTGCGGCGTCGAGTCCGGCGTTCATGCATTCGGCGAGGAACACGCTGTTGAGTACGTGGCGGGCGGCCGGCTTCAGACCGAAGCTGACGTTCGAGAGACCGAGCACCGTCGAAGCGCCCGGCAACTCGGTCTTGATGCGGCGAATCGCCTCGATGGTTTCGATGCCGTCGCGGCGGAGGTCTTCGGAGCCGGCCGACAGCGGGAACGTCAGCGGGTCGAAGATGAGATCGGTCGCCGGAATGCCGTACTTCCTGGTTGCGATGTCGTAGAGCCGGTGCGCGACGCGCAGCTTCCAATCGGCGTCGCGTGCCTGTCCCTCTTCATCGATCGTGAGACAGATCACGGCCGCGCCGTACTCGGCCGCGAGCTTGAACACGCGGTCCATCCGTTTGCCGTCGCCTTCGCCCTCTTCGAGGTTGGCGGAGTTGAGGATGGCTTTGCCGCCGTGGTGCTGGAGTCCCATCTCCATCACCTGCGGTTCGGTCGAGTCGAACACCAGTGGAAGGCTCGCTTGGGTTGCGAATCGCGACGCGACCTCGTCCATGTCGAGGGTGCCATCGCGCCCGACGTAGTCGACGCAGACGTCGAGGACGTGGGCACCTTCCTTGACCTGCTCGCGCGCCATCGCGACGCAGGTGTCGTAGTCGGCGTCGAGCATCGCGTCGCGAAACTTCTTCGATCCGTTGGCGTTGGTGCGTTCACCGATCGCGAGATACGCGAGTTCCTGTCGGAAGGGGACGTGCGAGTAGATCGACGAGCATCCGGCTTCGAACTCCGGCGTGCGAGGTACCGGTGCCCGATCGCGTCCCAGTCGCTCGATCACGGCGGCGAGATGACGCGGGGTCGTGCCGCAACACCCGCCGACGATGTTGAGACCGAACTCGGTCACGAAGCGTTCGTGCGCGTCGGCGAGCGCTTCGGGTGTGAGGTCGTAGTGGGTGTGACCGTCGACGACGCTCGGTAGTCCAGCGTTCGGAAGGCACGACAAGAACGTCCGCGCGTGCTGCGCGAGGTAGCGCAGGTGCTCGGTCATCTCCGCCGGGCCGGTCGCGCAGTTCAAACCGATGACGTCGGGTCGCATCGCTTCGAGCGCCGTGAGCGCGGCACCGATCTCGGAGCCGACAAGCATGCGCCCTGTCGTCTCCACGGTGACCTGCACCATGATCGGAACCTCGATACCTGTCGTCTTCATCGCGCGTCGCGCGGCGATGATCGCGGCTTTGCCTTGCAGCAGGTCTTGCACCGTCTCGATCAAGACGACATCGATGCCGCCGGTCAACAACGCTTCGATCTGTTCCTGAAATCCGTCGCGCAGCGGCGCGAACTGGATGTGGCCGAGCGACGGCAACTTCGTCCCGGGACCGACCGAACCAATGACGAATCGGGGTCGGCCATCACTGGCCGCGTGGCGATCCGCAACTTCGCGCGCGACGCGCGCTGCAGTTTCGTTGATCTCGCGCGTCTTTTCGGGAATCTGGTACTCGTTCAAGACGAGGTCGAAGGCGCCGAAGGTTGCCGTTTCGACCGCGTCGACTCCAGCGGTGAAGTAGTCGTCGTGCATGGCCGCGACGAGGTCGGGGCGGGTCAGCACGAGCATCTCGTTGCAGCCTTCGAGCGCCGGACCGCCGAAGTCGTCGGCGGTCAGGTGCTGATCTTGCATCCAAGTCCCGAACGCGCCGTCGAAGACGAGGACGCGTTGCGCGAGCGTTTCCAGGAACGTCGACATTGGCGGGCAGGCTAGTGGTGTCGGGTTCGTCCGCTTCGAGCGATTCGCCGAGCCGTCGGAGCTGTCACAGAACGGGTTGTCGTCGATCGGACCTCGCGCGGGCGAGTAGGCCTCAGATCGATTGGCGGGCCTGGCCGAGGACGAGGGCGTCGATCGCGTTGCGGTCGTAGTCGATCGCCTCGGGCTTGAGCTCGAATCCGACGTCGTCTCGCTGCCCGAGGACTGGCCGAAACGACCGGCGAGGCCCGAACACGGAGACCGCGGGATCGGGCAGACGAGTCCACTGCGCCACGGCGAACAGCTGCGCCTCGATCGTTTCCGCGTCGAGGTACGCGAGCGCCACCTTGGCCTCGCGGTGGACTTGGCGAATCCAGCGCTGGGCGTCGTCATCGATTCCCGGCGCCCCGCACTCGGATGCGGCCACGAGGAACGCGCGACGAGCGTCGCCCGTCAGCGACGCCAGATGGGTCTCGTCGCAACAGCGAGCGAAGACGTCCCACCCGAGCTCGCTGATGGCGCGTTGCCAACCCTCATCCGCGGTTCCCGATTGCCACCACGTCATTGCCGACGCCAGCGCCACCCACGACGCTCGGGCTTGCACCATCGGATTCGCCAAGTAGCCCGTGAGATCGTTGGCGAGCTCGGGGTCGAGCCCCCGTCGCGGTCCCATGAAGAGTCGTTCGGTCATGATCCCGTCGTTCACGGGATAGTTGTCCCACAACCACGGTCGTCGCCCGCCGAGCGCCGCGGCGCGTCCGCTCGCCTGCTCGGCGGTGATGTGATCGGCGACAACGGTCGGACCGGTCCAACCGATGTCGACCCCCTCCGGGACGGACGCAGCCAACCCATCGAGATACGGGTTGGAGCGAATGCTCGTGTAGTCGGTGGGTACCAAGAGCAGCGACGCCACGCCGAGTGCGTCCAACAGATACGCGCACAGTTCTCCGTGCTGTCGGCCCATGTCAGGGCCGGCGTGGATATCGTCGAGGGCCAGGCAGAACCATTCGATACCGACGTCGCGCAGGGCGCGACACTTCGCAACGAGTGCCGAGCGATCGTCGGGATCGTCGATCCGTATCGAGAGCCCCGGCGAGATCGCGTATCCGACACGAACGTTCGCGTCGGCGAGGAGCCGAGCGAAGCCGTCGAGATCGGCGCGTTCGTAAGGCTCCCTCCACCGATCGCGATGCATTGGATCGGACTTCGGCGCGTACATGTAGCTGTCGGCGCCAAACCGTTGCGCGAATCGACACGTTGCGATCCGATCGTCCCAAGTCCACGGGGTGCCGTAGAAGCCTTCGATGATGCCGACGAACGATCGCGGGTTCACGACGCAACGGTAGAGTCGGAGCCTGTCGCCGGGAAAGCTCGCGCCCGGGACTTCGTTGCAAACGACATCGGTCGACGTGGTGCTCGGGGACAACCAAGTGGTTGCCGTCGCGGTGGCTCGTGACCCGAAAGGACCACCGTGGCCGTCAAGTTGTCCAGTTCTGCGACCGCCCCCGAACGGGTTCGGGCCGACCTTCTGGCAGTCGGCCAGTTCGCCGGACGGAAAGCCGGTCCCGGCAATGCGTTGCTGGCGAAGGGCGCAACCGCGTTGCTCGACGCAGTCGGCTTCAACGGTGATCTCGGCGAGACCGCGATCGTTCCCGCTGACGGTGTCGCCGCGAAATCGATCGTGGTGATCGGGCTCGGCGACAAGGCCAAGTTCGATGCGGATTCGCTGCGGCGCGCCGGCGCAGCGCTTGCTCGGCGCGCGCGGCGATCGAAGTCGGTCGCCACCACGTTGCTCGACGGCCTGCCCCGGGGCGTCGACCCGGGCGACGCCGCGCAAGCCTTCGCCGAAGGTGTCATTCTCGGCGGCTATCAATACCTGAAGTTCAAGAGCGACGCGAAGCGCAGCACATTGACGTCGATTGCGGTGCTCGGCGGTAGCGCGAAGATCACGTCGGGGCTCAATGAGGGTGCCACGATCGCGGCGGCGGTGTGTGCAGCGCGCGACCTCGTGAACGAACCCGCGTTGGGCCAATCGCCGGCCGCGTTCGCTGCCGAGGTACAGCGGGTCGCTCGCCGAAGCGGATTGAAGGCGACGGTGTATTCCGGCCAGCAACTCGAACGGTTGCGACTGAACGGAACGATCATGGTCGGCATGGGCTCGACCCGAAGCCCCCGTTTCGTGAAACTCGAATACGCGCCGCGCGGTGCGCGCACCACGGTCGGGTTCGTTGGCAAAGGCGTGGTGTTCGACAGTGGCGGACTCTCACTCAAGCCGAGTTCGGGCATGGAGCAGATGAAGACCGACATGGCTGGCGCGGCCGCCGTCTTGAGCGCAATGTCGACGCTCGGCGCTCTGGGTGTGCGCACGCGGGTGGTTGGATACCTCCCGCTGGTCGAGAACATGCCGTCGGGCTCGGCCTATCGCCTCGGCGATGTCATCACCTACCGCAACGACAAGACCGTCGAGGCGATGAACACCGACGCCGAGGGTCGGCTGATCCTTGCCGACGCGCTGTGCCTCGCTGCCGAAGACGGAGTCGACGCCATGATCGACCTGGCGACGCTCACGGGTGCCTGCATGGTCGCGCTCGGCAACCAGATCGCAGGGTTGATGGGCAACCACAACGGCTGGATCGATCAGGTACGCGGTGCAGCCGATCGGGCGGGCGAAAAGGTGTGGCCGTTGCCATTGCCGCCCGAGTACCGACGACTGCTCGACAGCGAGATCGCCGACATGAAGAACGTTGGTGGCCAGTACGGCGGAGCCATCACGGCCGGTTTGTTCCTCCAGGAGTTCGTGGGCGACGTGCCGTGGACCCACCTCGACATCGCGGGACCCAGTCGTTCCGACGCGGACAACGGCATCTCGGTGAAGGGCGGTTCCGGGTTCGGAGTCCGCACGCTCGTCGAGTTGGCGCGTAGTTTCAGCAAGCCCAAGCGGGCTTGAGATCGCACGGAACGAACGATCGGCGGGGTCGCCGATCGATACAGGGGGTCGGGATGAATCGGAAACTGCGAGCACTCGCGATGGTTGCGACGCTTGCGCTCGCATTTTCGGCGTGCGGCGGTGATGACGGCGACGACGAAGCGACCGAGATCGTCGACTGGCGCGGCAAGAGCGAAGTCACCATCGAAATGACCGACAACGTCTTCACGCCGGAGAACGTCCGCATCGATCCGGGTACGAAGGTCACGTGGGTCAACCTCGGTCGGGCCGCCCACCAACTCGATGCCTACAACCGTGACGGATTCGGGATCGACTTCGACTCCGACCTCGTCGACTTCGACCCCGACGGGACGTATTCGTTCACGTTCGACACCGCTGGCTCCTATCGCTATTTCTGCGCGCTGCACGGTTCGAACGTTGCGGGCATGATCGGCGCGGTCGTGGTCGGTGACGGCAATCTCGATGATGTCGCGACGTCGACGGTGCCAGACGGTGCGTCAGCCGACACCTTGCGTGTTCCGCAAGACCACGAAACGATCCAGGCCGCGGTCGATGCTTCCTCGCCCGGCGACCTGATTCTCGTCGACAAGGGCGTCTACAACGAGGCCGTCGAGATCAACCCGCCGCACGAGAACATCGTGATCCGAGGGGTCGATCGCAACGAGACAATTCTCGACGGCGAGTTCGACGAGAACAAGCCCAACGGCTTCAAGGTGCTTGCCGATGGCGTCGCGATCGAGAACATCACGGCCAAGAACTACTCGACGAACGGATTCTTCTGGACAGGGGTCGACGGCTACCGCGGGTCGTACCTGAACTCCTATCGCACGGGGAGTTACGGCATCTACGCCTTCGACTCGGTGAACGGCCAATTCGATCACAACTGGGCAGCGGGCGCGTCCGACGGCGGGCTCTACATCGGCCAGTGCAATCCGTGCAACGCGTTCGTCACCGATTTCGAGGCGCAGTGGAACGGGATCGGCTACTCCGGAACCAACGCGGGTGGCAACCTGGTGATCGTCAACTCGAGCTGGCACCACAACCGCATCGGCATGGTGCCGAACAGCGGGACCGGCGAGACGCTGTACCCGCAGCGCGGCACGACGATCGTCGGCAACCTGGTGTACTCGAACAGCAACTACGGCACGGCCGCAATCTCGCTTGCGGAGCTCGCAGCGGGCAGCGGCATCCTGATCGCCGGCGGCAACGACAACGTCATCGAGCGCAACCGAGTGTGGGATCACGACGATCTCGGTATCGGGCTCATCCCGTTGCCCGAGACAATCCTCAACCCGGACAACGCAAACGCGATCGACTTCGACGCAACGGGCAACATCGTGCGCGACAACGACGTTTCCGACAGTCGCGTCGCCGATCTGGTCGCCGTGAAGAACATCACCGAACCCAACGACTCGGGTGACAACTGCTTCGAGGGCAACACGTTCGGTTCGTCGCTACCGGAGGCGATCGAGGAGCTGTTGCCGTGTGCCGGCGCGCCGGTGGGTACGCTCACCGCGCCGATCGACACGTTGATCGATGTGTTCTTGAGCGAGCAGCCGCCGTCGGTCGACTACCGGGAGGCCAAGCTGCCGCCGATCCCGGTGAACGAGAACATGCCCGATCCGTTGAACGCGCCGCCTGTGCCGGCATCGGACGGCGCGGTCCCGGGAACGATCGACCTGGCCACAGTCACCCTGCCCGCCAAACCCTGAACTGCCCGCCAAACCGACTGCCCGCCAACCCTGGCACTCGCACGTCGGGTTGCTTCGGCGCACTGGGCGTGGGAGCAACCCGGAGCGGGCTACGCCACGACGACGATCTTGGTGCCGATCGGCGTGAAGTCCCACACGACCTTGACGTCTTGTTGGTTCATGCGGATGCATCCGGCCGAGAGTGGCTGGCCGAGTTGTGCGTCGGTCTGGATCGGGGTGCCGTCGGGTCGTAGCGGAATTCCGTGGAACCCGATCCATTTACCGCTGCGCGCTTTGTAGAAGCGGCTCATGTACGGCAGCGCGAGTGAGCCGCTCGACGACATCGCCGACTTGCTGGCGATGTAATAGGTACCGAACGGCGGCGCTCCGGTCCGGCCCGAGACGAGGAAGCTGTTGCTGACGAGGCCGTTGGCTTCGATCAGCCAAATGCGTTGCTGTCCGTTCGAGTAGACGATGCGACGGCCGGTGCCCGAGTTCGCGGGCACTGGGTCGAACCGGGAGACCGTTGCGATCCAGTATCCCGTGCCTTGTCGGGTGGTCGCGAGATCCACGGCGTTGACCGGCGTTCCGCCGGCGTCGCCAAGGTGGTTGGCGTCGCCGTAACGGACGACATCACCGTTCGTATCGAGAACGAGGTAGCCGCGTCCGCTCTTGCTGGTGCTGATCGCGATCGCGGGCTGCGTGACGGCTTGGGTTCTCGTCGGTTTGTAGGCATCGCCGAAGGCGTAGATGTAACCGCGCGAGTCGAGGAGCGAGTAGCCGTTGCCTGAGGGTGAGGCGGCGATGTCGACGATGTTCGGAGGAAGGTAGATCGACGCAGCATTGCCGTGGTGGTCGGCGTCGCCGTATGCGAAGACACGTCCCGCGCTGGTCACGAGCCAATAGCCGCGTCCGGTCGGGGTGACGGCGATGCCGATGACCGGCTTGCCGAGGTTCTCGTCGCGCGCTGCGCCTCGCCAGCGGGCGTCGCCGTAGTCGTACACGGCTCCGTGGGTCGTGGTGATCCAGTAACCGTTGCCGCTGGGGGTGCTGACCATGTCGGTTGCGAACCCGGTGAACGGAATCGAGTTCGGCGCGCCGTGAAACTGCGAGTTGCCGATCGTGAAGACCGACCCGTCGGCGGTCAGCGCCCAGTACCCGCGACCACGCCCGGCGTCAGCGGCGATGGCGACGTAGCCGGCCTTGGGCGCCGACGCGGGGAACGACGACCGAGGGGCAGTCCCGAACGATTGCACCGAGACCGGGTTGGCCGCGCCCGCTTCGGATGCCGACCAGATCCCATACGCCGGGAACGAAGCAACCACTGCGAAGCCCGCAACGACACGCGCGATCCATCGTTTCATACCGACCTGATCGGCAGCGCAGCCGCGGCGGTCAACCCAAACGCCGAGATCCTCGCCCCCGGGGAGGCGGAGGCCCGTGGTGCCTACTGCGGGTTCAGGTCAGTGGGCCGTGTTGGTGCCGTCGGCGAGGACCGCGTGGGGCATGCAGAACTGGTCGTATTCGGCGATCACGATCTCGGCGCCTTCGGCGCACGTCGGGCAGGTGGGGTCGCGGCGCACCTTGAACGTGCGGAAGCTGGTTTCGAGCGCGTCGTAGGCAAGCAGGCGGCCGATCAGCGGATCGCCGATCCCGAGCAACAGCTTGATCGTCTCGAGGGCCTGGAGCGAGCCGACGATGCCCGGCAGGACGCCGAGCACGCCGGCCTCGGCGCAACTGGGAGCGAGTTCGGGCGGCGGCGGTTCCGGGAGCAAACACCGGTAGCACGGACCTTCGTAGGGTTGGAACACCGTGACTTGACCTTCGAAGCGGAAGATCGATCCGTGCACCACCGGGATCTTCTTGAGCAATGCCGCGTCGTTCAACAAGTAGCGCGTGGGGAAGTTGTCCGTGCCATCGACGATCACGTCGTAGCCCTCGATGATGTCGAGGATGTTGTCGGCACCGAAACGCACGTCGTAGGTGACGACGTTGACATCGGGGTTGAGCGTCGTGAGTGTCGTCTTGGCGCTGTCGACCTTGCGGTGGCCAATGCGTTCCATGTTGTGCAGGATCTGACGCTGAAGGTTCGACGCGTCGACGACGTCCATGTCGACGATACCGAGCGTGCCGACGCCCGCGGCCGCCAGGTACAGCGCGCTCGGTGAACCGAGGCCACCGGCGCCGAGCATGAGCACCTTCGACTCGAGCAGCTTTTGCTGTCCGGCTTCGCCGACCTCGGGGAGGAGGATGTGGCGGTGGTAGCGGTTGCGTTGTTCGGGGTCGAGCACCGCCGGGGTGATCCACGGGCGGCCCTCGTTCTTCCAGCGTCCGAAGCCGCCGGCCATCGAGATGACGTTCGTGTAGCCGAGGTCTTGGAGTGTCTTGGTGGCGAAGGCCGACCTCACGCCGCCCGCGCAGTAGACGACGATCTCGGCGTCGCGGTCGGCGAGTTTGTTCTCGACCTGGCTCTCGAGGTGGCCACGGGGGATGAAGACAGCGCCGGGGATCATCCCCTGCTCGTACTCGTCGAGCTCGCGAACATCGAGGAACGTCGCCGAGTTCAGCTTGGGCTCAGCGGTGTCGGGTTCGATTTCGGCGATGTGCGTCTTGGTCTGCGCGAGCAGCTCGCGAAAGCTGGGCATGGGTCGAACTCCCAGGTCGGGCACCCGCAAGGGCGCCGAGTCGAGCGATGTCCAGAAATCCTACCTCTGAGGTCGGATTTTGCCAAGCCGGATGTGGATGGGTCCCGATGTCGACCGAGTCAGTGGTGCGGGCTCAGCGTCCGACGTACTCGAAGTGGTTCGGTTCGGGGTCGAGCCAATCGCCGCCCCAGGCGAAACCCTCGGCGGCGAACGCGTCGACGATGGTTGGGTCAGCGCCGCCGCCGGACTTGTCGAGCGCCCCCGACAGCGTCAGCGAGATCCCCCAGGTGCTGCGCGCGAGGCCGAGGCCACGGCCCGACGAAGCGGGCAGGTAGCAACTCGGCGACGACCCGGCGAGGGTCGCTCGAGCCGAGTCGTTCAGTCGCGCGATCGCTCGACGCAACGGGGCTTCGAGGGCGCGATGGCAGGTGAGCGTTCCCAGGGGCTCCAGCTCGAAGGTCGTGATGTTGGACGCCACGAACTGGGCGTCGGGTTGGGGGGTTGCCGAAGCGTTCGGGGTCACGAACTCGCCGAAGTCTCGCTTCACCCACGACTGCGGGAGCACAGCGTCGCCGTGGCGCAAGATCCGCGCTTCACCTGCGCCACGGAACCGCACGCCGCGGTCGGCGGCGACTTCGAGCCGGATCGCGTCTTCCACCGCATCGCGTTCGCCGCGATGGATGACCAAGAGATATCGCGGCGTCTCCACGCTCGGGAGCGCATCGAACGTGACGACCAGTTCGGCTGCGCCGACGTGGCGATCGTCGACAACGCCCACGACCGTCAGCGAGCGACCGTCGATTCGAAGAACATCACCGACGCCTGCGTTGCGCAGCCGTGCGGAGGTCGCGCTCAGCAGCACCTCATCCGGTTCGAGGGTGGCGACCAGGTCGCGATCGCGCAGCGGGACGAACGGTGCGTAGGTGATCGGGTCGACGGCCAACGCGTCGAGGTCGACCCACCCTTCGGCGACCTCGAAGCGAACGTGGTCACCTCGGACCTCGGTGACCCGCTCCACCTCGGCCAGGAGTGCTGCGGATTCGGCAAGGCCAGCCGGAAGGCCATTGCTCGTCCAGACGAGCAATGCGCCCTGGCCGTCGCCGAGCACGGGAAACTCGACCGGGGTGGTCGCGATGTCGGTCGTGTCGTCGTCGCGGCTGACTGCGATCCCGACCACTGCAGCCACGAGAGCGGCAACTGCCAGCCCGGTGACCATGGTCCGACCCGATCGTCGGCGCGCGCGGATCGGTGTGGGGTCGGTCGCGGTCGATGGGGCTCGCGCCGCGACGAGAATCGGTTCGACCTCGTGACGCAACACGGATCGCACGCGCGTGCTGGCGTCCGCGAACGCCCTGCAACGCGCGCACGATGCGACGTGACGGCGCGCTGCGCCGGTCAGATCGCCTGCGTCGTCGAGCGCGGCCGACAGTTGTCGTTGTGTCGAGCTACAGCGCATCGTCGTCACCCCCGTCGAGCCAGCGCGTGAGCAATCGCCGCGCTCGGAAGATGCGCGACTTCACTGTGCCCTCCGGGATGCCCAGTACTTCGGCGGCTTCGGCGTAGCTGAATCCGGTGATCTCGACGAGCAGGAGTGGTTCGCGGAGGCGGGCCGGCAAACCGGCGAGCGCCGCGCGGATTTCCGCGCGGGCGTGCGGATCGCTGGCCGGTGCTGGGTGGGGCGCGCGTTGCCACGCCCGCGCGTGGCGATCTCGGGCGCGGATCGCGTCGATCCCCGCGTTGCGAGCGATCTGGACCAACCAGGTCGTGAAGCGACCTTCGGATTCGAAACGATGGAGGTTGCGGTGGCAACGAACGAAGGTTTCCTGCGTGACATCTTCGGCGAGTGCGTGGTCGCGCACCAGGTGATCGACGTAGCGGACGACGGGGCCGCGCAACGCCCGCACGATCTCGTCGAAGGCCGCGTCGTCACCCGCGCGGGCTCGCTGGACGAGTGCCGGATCGGGTTCTTGCACGCGGGCTCCTCGGGCGCCGACGGGAATGTCGACACGATCAACACGCACATTGGTACGCGCCGCGGCCCGGCACTGCAACTGCGGGGTCGGCCCCGGCGCCCGCGACGGGCAACGCCCAGGTCTCGATCGCCTCTCCGTCAGGTCGCAGCACCTGGATGTTGCGTTCGGTGACGGCGTAGAGGACTTCGCCGGTCCGGTCCATCTTGATACCCGTCACGGCGCTGGGCATCGCGACCGAATCCAGCGTGGTCAGCGTTGTCGCGTCGAGGCGGAGGACCTCACGATTCAGCCCGAGGTACAGCACTTCGTTGCTCGCAGTCGCGACGGGTGACCACTCGATCGGGGCAGCCTCGAGGGTCCGTTCGGCCACGACTTCCAGCGTCGCGGTGTCGATCGCGGCCAGCGCGCCCGATGATCGATCGGTGACGAGGAGTCGATCGCCACTCGGGGTGAGGGTGAGCGCCGGTGAACTCACGCGACCCGCACCGGGTTGCGAACCCGTGCCGAAGGGCGGCATCAGATCGATGCAGTACGCCTCCTCGTGGTGCAGGTCGAGGACGTGGACGAATGCGTACATGTCGCCGTGGTCGTCGGCGACGGGCACGTCGGAGGAGTAGTAGGTGTAGAGAGAGCGCCCGTCTGGCGTTGCGACCTGCGTGCGCGCGTATCCCTGCATGCGGTCGCGCGGCGCGTTGTCAGGAAAGTGCGCGGGCTGGTCGGGCACTGGTCGAATCGTGCCGGTGGCGAGATCGACCAGACGAACCTCGTAGTGATCCGGGTTCATCGCGGGGAGGTACTCGACCGCGACGAGGTCGCTCCCGTCGAGTGTGAACGCTTCGGGATCGAAGTTGCCGGGGAGGGTCAACTCGCGAGCACCGTCCCGATCGACAATGGTCAGGTTCGTTTCGGCGCGCGGGAGGTTGGGCGTCGCGAGCAAGCCGTCGACCAACGCGATGTGTTCGGCGCCTGGCGCCACAACCCGAACTCGGCGATCGGCCGGAACCGGGTGATCCCACCGCGCGTCGCCGGTACCGGGGTCGAGCACGACGACTCGGCGGCCGACAATCTGCGCGACCGCAGTCCGATCGGGCGACGCCATGGCCGAGACCGCGCGCGCCGTCTTCTCGCCGGAGTTCGTGTCGAGGACAACAACCTCATCCCGCCCGCTCAAGAACAGCAGCGGATCCCGGTCGGTCGAGTCCGCCGACGTGGAGGGCGGGCCCTCGTTGGTCGTCGGTGGTGCCGTCGGTTCCACTGCCTGCGCGGCCGGGATCGGCTGGGTGTCGGCGCTGCCGCCGCACGCGGCGAGGCCGCTCGTGGCGAGCGAAATGGCGAACAGCAGCGTGCGGGTCGAGTGGCGCATGAGAACTCCTCGTCGATGTCGGTGGTGACACGACGGCGGAGCGGCCCAAGTTCACGAAGACGCGAAGATTTCTTGTCTTGGGCGTCAGAGCGCCTCGGCCAGCCGGGGCAGAACCTCGCCGAGTTGATCTCGCAGCACGACATCGGCGTAGAGATCGAACGGTGTCGGCTCGGCGTTCGCGACAACGAGCCGAGCGCCGTTGCGCATCGCCAGCTCGGGGAGCGCAGCCGCGGGGTAGACCCCGAGCGAGGTGCCCAGCGCGACGAACACGTCGCTGCGGGCCGCAGCCTGTTGTGACCGGTCGAGGTCGGCCGCAACGAGGTTCTCGCCGAAACTGATGGTCGCCGATTTCAGGATGCCTCCGCAGACCGGGCAGTCGGGGTCGGCTTCGCCGGCGCGGACGCGATCGAGGGCAGTGGCCATCGGTGCCCGCCAATCGCACGACAAACACTTGACCTCACGGACGTTGCCGTGGATCTCGACGGTTCGTTCGGGATCGTTCCCGGCCGCGAGATGCAGGCCGTCGACGTTCTGGGTCACCAAGAGCGAGAACGCGTTGCCGAGTCGTCGTTCGATGGCGGCAACCGCGAGGTGTCCGCGGTTGGGCTGGGCATTCCACATTCCGCTGTTGAGCCGGTTGTGCCAGGCCCGCGCGCGGATCTCGGGATCGCTCACGTAGTACTGCAGCGTGGCGGTCTTTTCGGCGTCGGGGTTCTTGGTCCACAACCCGTTGGGTCCGCGGAAGTCAGGGACGCCGGAGTCGGTCGAGATACCGGCTCCTGTGAGGACCACCACGTGCGTCGCGTCCCGCAGGAACGCGGCGGCCTGCGAAATCGCGCGGTCGTCGCCCACGGCACGATCTTCGCGCCAAACGGTCGCGACGCGACGGTCAGG